>DASVJU010000234.1:0-19443 GCA_036385755.1 Thermoanaerobaculia bacterium | reverse complement strand
GCGCTGGTTCTTCACGCGGCCCTCGTCCGTGGTGTTCGTCGCCACCGGGGCGTACGGTCCCACCCCCTGTGGCGCCAGTCGCCCTCGAACGATGCCGAACTGCTGCGTGAGCGCCTTGACCACGGCGGCCGCACGCGCGGTGGAGAGCGCGGTATTGGCCTCCGCCGAACCGACCCAGTCCGTGTGCCCGACGACCCACACCTTGAGGACAGGACTTTTCTTCAGCAGCTTGGCCACCTGCTCCAGCGCCGGCCCCGACTCCGGCTTGATGTCGGCCTTGTGGAAGTCGAAGAAGATCCTTGGCACCTCGACGTGGCCGGTTGCCGCCAGCCCGCTCGACAGCGCGTCCGCGTTGGCCACCACGTCCTGCTTCATGCAACCGCAAGCCCGTGCGGTCCCGCTCTGCGCGCCATGACGGAGCCGGTCTCCGCTCACCCGGAAGAGTGCTCCCTTGTGGAGCATCGGTCGGCAGGTCTTGATGGACTCTCCGGGACGTTCCTCTTCACATCCCCTGAAGAGCCTGGCCGAGCGTCGTCCTCTTGCGGGCGCCAATCAAACTGCCTATCCTTCGAGTGGTTTTGTCCGATAATCGGTTGGTTCCGCGTTCGCCTCGGCGTCACCGTGTCGCTGCGCTCGCCCTGCTGAGCCTCCTGGGCCCTCATCTCGTGCGGGCGGACACTTCGCTCGCCGAAGGCTCGCTTCTTCCCGGGGCGAAACAGTCGTTTCCCGTCGCGGTCCAGGGCGGGCAGTTCTTGCGTGTGGAACTCGAGGTCAATGGCCGCGACTTCGAACTGTCTCTCCTCGGGCCTACCGGTGAAAGGCTCGCCTCGGCGCGAAACATGATTCGCGAACCGCGGCCTCTGGCCGTCTCTTTGATTGCCGTAGCCGCGGGCGAATATCGCGTCGAGCTCAGCCTGCCCGAGAAAGGCGCCACCACGCTGGCGAGTTACCGGTGCCGTGTAACCGGGCCAGTTGCCGCCGCGCCCAGCGATGAGAAGCGCGTGGCGGCGGACAAGGCGTTCGCCGCGGCTGATGCCAGCCATGCCGATGGCTCCAAGGCCTCTCGACTGAAGGCGATTGAGGAATATCAGGAAGCGTTGGGCCTGTGGCGGGCGATCGGCGACCTAAGCGGTGAAGCCGCGGCGCACTCCTCCCTGGGCTCCTCCTTCGCCGAGTTGGGCAACCTCAAACCGGCTCAGGAGCACTTTGATCAGGCCCTCCGCGGCTGGAAATCACTGGACGATCCGGCGCGGCAAGTCGAGTGCCTGATCAGCCGCGGCTGGGCTTACATCCGCGCCGGCGACTTGAGGGAGGCGGAGGCTGCCATTCAGGCGGCCGTGCCGCTCGTCGGTCCACTCGGAGACCCTTACCGCGAGGCCCTCGTGGATCACGTGCTCGGCGCGGCTCGCTACACGTCCGGCGACCTCGCCGAGGCGCAGGACCTGTATCGCCGGGCGGCGGCGCTCGCGGAAAAAGCTGGTAACCGGCACCGGCAGACGATGGTGCTCGACGGCTATGCCCGGGTTCTGCAAGCCCAGGGAGACCAGGTGGAAGCTGTCGAGATCCTGAGCGGCAATTTGCCCTTCTATCGCGAAGCGGGCGACCGCCGCCTGGAGATGTATGCGATCAACAGCATCGGCGTGGCGCACAGCAACATGGGCCACACCCAGCAGGCTCTCGACACCTACCGCCAGGTTTGGGAACTGAGCCGGTCGATGGGCGACACCTTCATGGAAGACGTCGCGCTCGCGAACGTGGGCCTGATGTACCTGGCGATGGACGATCCGGAACGGGCGCTCGCGTGCTTCAACCAGTGCATCACTCTAAGCCGGGCGAATCATCAGACCCTGGAGGAAGCCAGGACGTCGCAGCACATCGGCGCGGTCTACAACGAGATGGGGGAGCCCACAAAGAGTATCGAATACTGCGCGCGTGCGTTGAACCTCCTCCAGAACCTCGACAACCCGGTCGCCGAAGCAGAATCCAGGACGACCATCGGCGACGCCTATGCCCGGCTCGGCCAGCCGCGCAAAGCCCTGGAGTTCTTCGATGCCGCGATCGAAACGTACCGCGCGAATGGACGGCTGCTCTTGGAGGCGGGGGCGCTGGCGTCACAGGGCGAAGCCCTCGTGTCGCTGGGCGAAACCGCCCGAGGCTCGGAGGCGCTCGAGCGGGCGCTTGCCCAGCTTCGCGGCCTGAACTGGGGCAACCTGGAAGCGCATGTTCTCACCGATCTCGCTCGAATTGCCGCATCCAGGAACCGGGTCACGGAAGCGAAGGCCCGGGTTGACGCGGCCCTGGCGGCGATCGAGTCGTTCCGCGGCGGGATCACCGGTACGGACCAGCGCTCTTCCTTTCTGGCGAAGCATTTTTCGGTGTACGAGGCCGCCATCGAAGTCTTGATGGAGCTCCATCGCCGGAAGCCCGCCCAGGGCTTCGCCGCGCAGGCGTTCGAGATCAGCGAGCGTGCGCGGGCACGCAGCCTTCTCGATCTCCTCGGCGAATCCCGCGCCGGTATTCGGTCGGGCGTCGCGCCCGAGCTCCTCAAGGAGGAGCGGTCCGTGAGCGACCGGCTGGCTGCGAAGGCCCGCTATCGACTGCAGGTTCTGGGCGGACCTCACAGTGAAGCCCAGACGGCCACTCTCGATCGGGAGCTCCGTACCCTCACCGATGTCTATGCCGGCGTCCAGGCTCGGATTCGAGAAAGCAGTCCTGCCTACGCGGGGCTCACGCAGCCTCGAGCGCTCTCGCTGTCGGGCGTTCAGGAGCTTCTCGACGAGGACACGATGCTGCTCGAGTATTCGCTGGGCGGTCCACGAAGTGTTCTGTGGGCCGTGACGAAGACCTCCTTCGCCGTGTACGACATGTCCGGGAGGAAGCGGATCGAAGGGCTGGCACGGCAGGTGTATCAGGAGATGATCAGCAAGGTTCCGCTGGAAAAGGCAGACGCTGCGAAGGCTCTGGGCCGTGTCTTGTTGGGTCCCGTCGACCGACAGTTGGGCAGCCGCCGACTCGTCGTGGTGGCCGACGGAATCCTGCAGTACATTTCCTTCGCGGCGCTGCCGGGCCGCGGGGACGCGCCACTGAGCGCGAACCACACAATCGCCTATCTGCCCTCGGCTTCCACGTTACCGCTCATTCGAGAGGAGATTGAGGGACGCAAGCCCGCACCGAAGCTCGTCGCGGTGCTGGCCGACCCCGTCTACACGCGCGACGATTCGCGTGTCCAGGGCGCGGCGCCCGCCGCGGCGCCGGTTCCAACGTCCGGCATCCTGGAGAGGTCGGCCAAGGACACCGGTTTCCTCGAGTTCGGCCGCCTCTATTCCACGCGCAACGAGGCGAAAGCCATCCTTGACCTGGCGGAGCCGGGCGCGCGACTCTCGGCCCTCGACTTTCAGGCCAGCCGCGAAACCGCCACCGGCGCTTCACTGAGCCAGTACCGCATCGTGCACTTCGCAGCCCATGGTCTCCTCAATTCCCGGCAGCCCGAACTCTCGGGTCTGGTGCTGTCGCTGGTCACGGCGAAGGGCACGCCCGCCAACGGCTTTTTGCAGGCGTACGAGATCTACAACCTGAAACTCGGGGCGGACCTCGTGGTTCTGAGCGCCTGCCAGACCGCGCTGGGCAAGGACGTGCGCGGAGAAGGGCTGCTCGGCCTGACGCGCGCGTTCATGTACGCCGGCGCTCCGCGCGTCGTTGCGACGCTGTGGCCGGTCCCCGATGTCGCCACCGCGGAACTGATGAAACGCTTCTATCGCGCGATGCTGGTGGATCACGTGGCTCCCGCGGCGGCCTTGCGGCAGGCGCAGGAGTCATTGCGCCATGAAGCCCGCTGGTCGGCTCCGTATTACTGGGCCGGGTTCACGCTGCAGGGGGAATGGAACTGACGCCGATGAGCCGCGACGACGCATCCGTGAGAGACGCGGCGGAGCTTGTCCGGAAGATCCAGGCGGGAGACGCCGCGGCGGAAAGCGAGCTGGTCTCGAGGTACGGACGCGGGGTGACCATCCTCATCCGTCGCGCGAGCAGCGACGCATCGGCCGTCGACGACCTCTACCAGCTGACATTCCAGATCGCCCTCGAGAAGATCCGCCGGGGAGACGTTCGCGAGCCGGAGAAACTCTCGGGGTTCATCTGCTCTCTGGCGCGGAACCTCGTCATCGACCATTTCCGGAAGGTGGCGGCGCGTCGATTCACGGGCCCCGTCGAAGGAGTCCGGGCGGCCGATCCGGCTCCCGGCCCGCTCGAGAACCTATTGAAGGTCGAGAAGGCGTCGATCGTCAGGCGCGTCCTCGCGGAGCTTCCGTCCGAACGCGATCGCGAGATCCTCTTTCGCTTCTACATCGCCGAAGACGGGAAGAACTCGATCTGCCGCGATCTCGGCCTGACGAGCCTCCATTTCAACCGGGTCCTGTTCCGCGCCCGCGAGCGGTATCGGGAGCTATACGAAGAGACGACGAAAGGGAACGTGGGGGAGCCGCGATAATGGGAGAGCGGACCGCACTTAGGGGTGAGATGGATCACGAATCGATCCAGGAGAACCAGGTTCCCGACCGCTATCTCATGGGAAAGCTGTCCACGGAGGAGCGCCTTCAGTTCGGGGAGCACTTCGTCGATTGTTCGATCTGTCTCGAACACCTCGAATCGCTCGAGGGGCTGAGGGCTGGTCTGAGAGAGCTTGCGCCGCCCGGGCTCCCCGCGGCGAGACCGCGGCGTCCTGGTCTCGTCCGCCTGTTACGCGAACATCCTGCGGCCGCGCTGCTCGCGGCGGCGTGTCTCGCCGTGGCAGTCCTCCCTCCCGCTCTTTTCCTCGGCGAGCTCCGCCGGACGAAGGGCGAGCTGGAGAGTGCCCGTAAGACCTCCGACGAAGCACGGCGGGGGATGGCCGCACTGACCCAATCCCTGGAGCGCAGTCGAACGGCGGGCACGAGCGCCGTGCCTTTTGCGGCGTCCGTATTCACCCTGAACCTGACGAGGGGAGCCGGCACGGGGGAGCCCGACAACCGGATCGTCGTCCGGAATTCCCGGGAGTGGGTCATTCTCCTCGTCGATCGGCCTGGACCCCCGGGTTTCGAGAGCTATCGGGCGAGGATCTCGACGACCGATCGGCGCGCCATCGGGGATCCGTTGGCGGCGAGCACGGCCTCGGGCGACATGCTCGCCGTCGGCCTCCCTCCGGGCCTTCTCTCCGCGGGCGACTACGTCCTGACGCTCGAGGGGCTCGGAACCGGGTCCGCCCGGGATCTCGCGGCCTATCGCTTCCGCGCCGTCCCCCGGGAGTAGCCGACTTTCCGGCCGCCGGCACTCGGGAGCGTCCGAGTCCCGGCTGAGATAGTTCCGCCCGGTCCTCCACCTTGAAAGCAGGTGAACTGAGTCTCAGTATAGGGAGGACCCGATGATGTCCAAACGCTTTCTTGTCACGCTCGTTTTCGCGGTGGTCTCGGCTGCGCCGCCCGCCGTCGCCGCCTCGACGACGCGTCTCGTCCCCATCGTCCTCGACGTCTTCTCGGGCACGGCTCACTTCACGACGGAGCTGTCCCTGACGAACGCGGAGCCGAGCGCGGTGAACGTCACGCTGCGCTACACGGCGTCGCTCGGATCCGGCTCCGGGACCGTACCGGTCTTTCTGGCGTCGGGACGGCAGTTCGTCATCCCCGACGTCATCGCGTATCTCCGGGGGAATGGACTCCCCATCCCCTCGGGAAGCTCCGGCCAGCAAGGCGGCACCCTCCTCGTCACCTTTGACGGCGTCTCCCCGAATGAACTGATCTCCGCGACCGCCCGGACGACCACGGCGACCAGCGCTCCTCAGCCCGTCGGGGGCGCGGGCCTGGCTTATCGCGGCCTGAACCCGAGCGAGCAGACCTACCCGGGCATTCCCCTGATCTTCGGCCTGCGCAACAACGCGACCGACCGCTCGAACGTGGCGGTCTACAACTCCAGCCCTTCGACCGCGATCGACTTCAAGATGACGGCGTTCTCGGGGAGCGGCGACGGCCAGTCGAAGGTGCTTCGCGAGGCGCTGACCGTGGGTCCTCTCGGCTGGGCCCAGGTCTCCTTCGGCGAGAGCGGATTCTCGAATGGCTGGGTCGAGGTCGTCGGCCCCTGTCTCGGGCCCGACGGCTGCCCCGGGCGCGCGTACGGCGTGATCAACGACAACGTGACGAACGACGGCTCGTACATCAACCCGGTGAGCGGCGACTTCAGCAGCACGGTGAACATCCCCGCCCTCGTCGAAGCCGGCGCTTTTCGCAGTGAGCTGCTTCTTTCCAACAGCGCGAACCACTCACAGGTGTTCCGACTGAACTATCACGAGTCGGTGAACCCGGCCGGCGGATCGGGAGTCGTGACGGTGACCCTCGGGCCCGCCGAGCAACGGATCATCCCGGACGCCATCCAGTTCCTGCGCAACAACGGCGTCCCCCTCGCGCCCGCCGGCTCCGGCAGCTTCGTCGGATCCGTCTACGTCGAGGTTCCGGGCTCCGACATCCGGGAAATCTACGCGGGGGCGCGGACCGCGTCACAATCCCCCGCGCCGCAGGGCGGCCAGTACGGGCTCTTCTCTCCGGAGGTCGTGATCGACCAGGCCGCCTTCTCCCAAGACGGCTACATTTTCGGACTCCGGGCCGACGAGAACAACCGCTCGAACGTGGCGGTCTTCAACTTCAACGACGGCTCGCCGACGACAGAGGGACCCGCCCACCTCACCCTGCAGGTTTTCGACGGAGACGCCGGCGGAGCGCCCGCGGGAACGCCGGAGGTCCTCACGGTGAACCCGTCCGAGTGGAAGCAGATCAACAACATCCTCGCCCTCAAAGGGGTCAGGAACGGCTGGGTGAGGATCTTCCATCCGACGGGCGTCCCCGGGCACTCTTGGTCGGCTTACGGCGTCATCAACGACGGCGGCGGACCGGGTCAGAGGACGGGCGACGGCGCGTACATCGAGATGGAGAAGAGGGCGCACCCGCCTTCATGAAAGTGCGCACGGCGCCCGAACCAGGGTTGCGGGTCACTTCAAACCCGTGCCGAGGAAGAGCTGCGAGAGGATCCTCGGATAGCTGTATGCATGGGTTTTTCCATCCGGCGTCAGCAGGATCGGCGTGATGGTGACGACTCCGGAAGGATCGCTGGGCAGCACCTCCTTCCACGGCTCGCGTTTTCCCGTCACGAGATTCAGGCGCACGACTTTCGCCGGAAGCTCGCCGTGGCGGAAGACGAAGAGCGACATTCCGTCGGAGGTCCAGCGGCTGATCTCGTCGCCTTCGGAAAGGCCGGGGATCAGGCGCGGCTCACCCCCATCGACGGGATAGACGTACGACCTTCCGTCGCGGCCTGTCGCCGTGACGAACCTGCCGTCGGGCGAGACCGGCTTCGAGCCGTTGATCCGGACGCCCTCTCCGCTGATCGGCCGGACGGATCCTCCATCCGCTCCGGCCACGTAGAGCCTCGCGCCATGGCCCGCCTCGTGTCCCTCGAGGAGAATCCGGCGGCCATCGGGAAACCAGCTGGCCTGATCGCCCTCGACGGCTCCGAGAGGCAGCGTCTTCAGCTCGCCGGCGCCGGTCGGCAGGAGAACGATCTGGGGTGGGCTCGTGAACGCCTTCGCGATGGCAAACCTGCCGTCCGGCGACAGGGACAGGGGGTTTCCATCCCCGATGCGAACCGCCGGGGAGCCGTCCGTCCGGCGGATGAAGACGCCCATCGTCGGGGCGACGCCCAAACCGCTCTCGGAGAAGAGGACAATGTCGCCGCTGGCGAGCATGTCGATTGGAAGGGACCAGTCGAGCCAGGAGAGGTCGCGCTCCCGGGCGTCTCCGGCCCGGCCGAACATCATCTCTCGCTGATTGAGGGCCCGGCTCAGCAGAACCTTGCCGTCCCGCGCGCAATCGAAGATGGCCATGTCACCGAGACCGCGGTAGACGACGCGCGTCTTGCCGGCCGGCGTCACGGCCAGGACTGAATCTCCCCCGAGACCGTGTCCGGCCGAATACCAGATCTCGTCTCCAGAGGGCGACCAGCTGAGGCCTTCTTCGCTGTTGTAGATCTGCGTCAGCGTCTTGCTGTGCCCCTGCCGGTCCACGACCGCGACCGATCCCCGGTTGTCCCACCGGTCGTGGTGATCGAAGAAGGCGACCTGATCGCCTCGCGGTGAAACGCGAAGGTGGCTCATCCACCCGACGGTCTCGCACAAGACCGTTCCGAGCGGGTACTCGAGGCGGTTCTTTCCCTCCACCTCGCGGATGACGGCGAGGCTCTTTCCGTCCGGTCCGAAATCCGCCGCCTGGACGTTTCCGAGAATCTCGTGCGCGGCGCCCCCCGAAAGGGGAGCGAGCGCGAGGGTCCCGACGCTGTGATGGGTCGTCAGGTAACGGCGGCCCAGGGAAACGAGAAGCTCGCCGCCGGCGTTGATCGAGAAGATGTCGGCATCGGGCAGCGCGATCGGAACCGACTCGAGGTGCTCCGCGCTCGCCGAGAAGAGCCGGATCGGCGCACCCTGCCACGACGCGCCGTAAACGATCGTGTGGCCGTCGGGCGCGAATCGAGCAGAGCGAATCGTGCCGCGGCGAAACGTGACGGCGCGGAAGGTCAATGGCTCGTCGCGGCGCGCGCGCGTGCCCCAGAAGAACGCGGCGGAGAGAGCGAGAAGCAGAACGAGCAGGGTGGCTGCTCGCCGCCCGAATCCGCTCCCTGCGTCGCGAATCGCAGCCTCCGACGCGCCGGCGACCGCGGCCGATGAGCTCGAGAGCGAATCGAGGTCGAACGCGAGGTCGTGCGCGGAGTGGAAGCGCTGCTCGGGGTTCTTCTCGAGACAGTGGGCGACGAGGCGCTCGAGCCCCGGCGGCACGTTCTGGTTCGTGACCGAAAGGTCCGGCGGGTCCTCCTTGAGGATCGCCGAGATCGTCTCGGCCGCCGTCTCGCGATGGAACGCCCTCTGCCCCGAGAGCATCTCGTACAGGATCGCCCCGAACGAGAAGATGTCGCTGCGCGCGTCCGCCGGCCTGCCCTTGACCTGCTCGGGCGACATGTACCCCAGCGTCCCCATGACCATCCCAGGTTCGGTGCCCTGCGGTGCCGTCGGCAGGTTCGTGACGTTCGGGGTCTGTTCGCCCTCGGTGAGCTTCGCGAGCCCGAAATCCAGGATCTTGATCCGCCCGTCCTTCGTCACGAACACGTTCTCGGGCTTGAGGTCCCGGTGGACGATTTCCTTCGCGTGCGCAGCCGCGAGCCCCTGCGCCATCTGACGCGCCCACTCCAATGCCTTCTTCGTCGAGACTTTCGCTCCCGCCAGCGCCGACCGCAGCGTCTCGCCTTCGAGCAACTCCATCACGAGGATGTGGAGCGTGGACTGGGAAGGCGGAGAGAGAGAAGACCCGGGGATTTCTTCGAAGGAATAGAGAACGGCGATCCCCGGATGGTTCAGGCTCGCGAGCAGTTTCGCCTCGCGCTCGAATCGCCCGCGCCTCTCAACGTCTTCGAAGAACTTTTCCGGCAGAACCTTCAGCGCCACCATCCGATCGACGCGCGCGTCCCTCGCCTTGTAGACCTCTCCCATCCCCCCCGCGCCGAGGGGCGCGAGAATCTCGTACGGGCCAAGGCGGGCACCGGGTATGAGGCTCATGAGTTACGGACCGCGATTATGGCCGACCGGCTCAGGGCCGGCGGGAAGCGCCCCAAGTCCACCGCACGTGATCGCTCCAAAACGGGGGTCAGCTCGGCTCTGTGGCGCTCCTCCGCGGGCGTAACATTCGACTCGTGTTGTGCGGCCTTCGCGCCTTTTCATTCGTCATCGCAGGCCTCGTCCTTGCGGCCCCGGCCGGCGGCCCGCCGGACCGCGTATCCGCCGGAATCTGGGGAGGGCAGGGGATCGGGATGGAGGTGACCGGGAAGGGTGCCACTCTCGAATACGACTGCGCCCACGGCACCGTGGACGAGGTGATGCTGCTCGACAGCGCCGGCCATTTCGAAGTGCGCGGGACGCACGTGAGAGAGCACCCCGGCCCCGTTCACGAGGGAGAGACGAATGGTCGGCCGGCTCTCTACTCGGGGAAGGTGAACGGCGACACGCTGACGCTCACGGTCAGGCTCGCCGGCACGGACGAGACGGTCGGCACGTTCACGCTCGTCCTCGGAAAGCCCGCGCGCATCCGGAGATGCGGGTAGCGGGACGGGGAGCTCCCGGACATTCTCTCGCTCACCGGACGCCGGTCGTCGTACAGAGGTAGCTGGAGCGGCGCCGGAAGCGGAAGAGGTAGTGGGTGAGGTTCGGCGACACGCGCAGGAATCCGTAGAGGACGCCCGCGGGGTTCCGCGGTGTGAGCTCGAGGCCGAGCGTGCGCTTGCCGGTCGCAAGATCGATCCGGTAGATACGCGCGGGGATGCCGCGATCCCAGACGAAGAGCGCACGCCCCGAGCTCTCCCAGGCGACCGGGATCTCCTTCGGCTGCGTGGCCGGGACGACCTTCGGCGGACCGCCGTCCAGCGCGTATAGACGAACGCCGCCGTCTGCCACCGCCGCGAGCGAGCTGGCGTCGGGTGAGAGCAGGACGTGATCGCCGCCGACCGGTGTGACAGACCGCGTCAGGCCGCCGGCCGCGACGTCCAGGACGTAGCCGCTGCGCCCGGAGCCGGGAGCCACGCCCGCGAAGGCGGCCCGCTTTCCGTCGGCGGAAAAGGACAGCAGCCGTATTCCGGAGACCTGCGGCTCGACGGCTCCGAGCTCGTACGTGCGCGGCTGCCCCGGTCCGGTCGGAATCGCCTCGAGCTTGTTCGGTGCCGTCCGGACGAAGACCGTGCGGCCGTCGGGAGAGATGCCCGCGGAGTTGCCGAAGCCGATCCGGACCGGCGGCGTGCCATCCGACCGCCGATAGAAGGTGATCATGCCTCCTTCCGCGACGCTTACCGCGCCATCGCCGGCGTAGACCGAGCCGTCGTCCGAGATGCCGGACACGACGTTCGCCCTCCACCACGAATACGTACGAGGCTTTTCGTCGCCCGCGAGACGCCCCTCCAGTTCGACGTGCGTCTCGTCGTAGGAGAGCAGGATCGTGCCGTCAGCAGCGACGTCGACGATGTGGATGACCGAGGGCACGCCGAGGAGGGCTCGCGGCGGCTTGGACGGCGAGAAGGCCCACAGGGTCGTTCCCCGCTCCAGCTCGTAGCCCGTGGCCCAGATCTCCTCTCCCGACGGCGACCAGGCGAGGCCTTGCAGGTAATCGAGGGTCTTTGACAGCCGGGTGACGCGCCCGCCGGCGTCGAGGAGTACGACGGTGCCCTCGTCGTCGCCCTCCGTGGCGTAGTCGGCGAAGGCGAGCCGCTTGCCGTCCGAAGAAATCCTCGGGTGAGCGATCCAGCCCGTGTTGCGGTAGACGACGTGGCCGATCGGGTACTCCAGACGCTGCCCGGCTCCGTCGGCGACCACGACCGCGAAGGACGCGCCATCCGGCGAAATGTCCGCGTCGAAGACCTCCTCGAGGACCGGACGCGGTGACCCGCCCGAGACGGAGACGTGCGCCAGCGTCCCGATGCGAAGCCAGCTTCCCACGTTGTGTCTGCCGAGGAGGAGCGCCATCTCACCGGTCTTCGAGATCCCGACGACGTCTCCCATGGGGAGGTCGAGCCGGCGCGAGTCGACGGCGTCGACACGCGACGAGAAGAGGGCGGGTGGACGCCCTTCCAGCTCGGCGCTGTAGATGACGTTCTGGCCATCCGGCGTGAAGCGGCCCGAGAACACGCTGCCGAACGACCACGTCAACGTGCGAAAACGCAGCGGCTCCGTGCGCATCGACTTCTTGACGAAAAAGCCCGTCGCGACCGCCGTGGCGATGATCGCGGCCGCAAGAGTCGCGGCCATCACCGAACGCGCCTTGACCCGCGACCCGGCGGCGGCGGTCGCTTCGCCGATCCTCGGGAGCGCGGTCGGCTCGGTCAGCTCGATCCGGGCGTCGGCGATGTCGTGGAGGCGATTCGCAATATCGCGCGTCAGGCACCTGCGGAGGAGGTGCGCCACGGCCGCGGGCGTGGTGGCCGGGAGCGCGTTCCAGTCAGGATCGCGGGTGAGCACCGCCGCCATCACGTCCGACGGCGTGTCGCCCGTGAAGGCCCTTTGGCTCGTCAGCATTTCGTAAAGGACGACGCCGAACGCCCAGACGTCCGCGCGCTTGTCCACGGGCTTGCCGCGGGCTTGCTCGGGAGCCATGTAGGAGGGGGTTCCGAGGATCGTCCCGGCGACGGTGTCGGGGGACGTGAGGGTGGGTGTCTGTGTCATCTCGGGGAAGGACACTGCGCTCTCGGCCTCGAAGGCCTTGGCAAGGCCGAAGTCGAGCAGCTTGACCTTTCCGCCCGGGCTGACATGCACGTTGGACGGCTTGAGGTCCCGGTGGACGATTCCCTTCTCGTGTGCGGCCTCGAGCGCTTCGGCGATCTGCCGTGCGATCGACAGCGCCTCGTTGAGAGGAAGCGACCCCCGCGCAATCCGCACGTTGAGCGGCTCGCCCTCGACGAGCTCCATCGTGAGGACGGCGCGCCCCGCGATCTCCTCGAACGCATAAATCGCCGCGATGCCGGAGTGATTCAGGGCGGCGAGTGCCCGGGCCTCGCGTTCGAAGCGCACCTTCCTCCTGCCGTCTTCGAGGATCTGCTCCGGGAGAACCTTGATCGCGACGTCCCTCTGAAGGCGGGCGTCCCGCGCCCGGTACACCTCCCCCATGCCGCCAGCACCGATCTGCGCGAGGATCTCGTACGGACCGAGCTTCGTGCCGGGAGCGAGGCTCATGGGTTGTTGGCGGCGATTATGGCCGACTTCCGATGCCTTACGATGGCGGGCGGATGCCTGGAAAAGAACGTCACCAGCTCGTGCGGGTTCGCCTCCGCCTTTCGCTCTTTCTTCACGTCGCTCTCCTCGGCGCGGGTCCGCTCCTCGGCCAGCCGATCGTCTACGAACGCACGTACGTGTCGCCCGCCGATGGTGTCGTGCGCGTCTATGAGGCTCGAATGCCCGCCGGGTACGACGGCGTTTCCAAAATTCCGGCTGCCCTCTTTCTGCACGGCAGAGGGGGAGACAGGAGGTCGTTTCAGACGGAGGGGTACTTCGCCGGGGCGGACGCGCACGGCTTCGCCCTCGTCTTCTGGGAAGGGCGTTTCGATTACACGATCGGGGCGTATTCCACGCAGTACGTCGACGGCGTCAACGGTATTCCCGACGAGACCGACGTCCTCGCCTGCCTGACGGACGCGCTCGCATCGTTCCCGATCGATCCGGACCGCGTCCACCTCGTCGGCTTCTCGCAGGGAGGGAAGGGCGCGCTCCTGATCGGATTGAAGAACCCGGATCGCTTCGCCTCCATCGTCGACGGCTCCGGCCCGTCGGATGCCTTCGAGGGGCAGCTCTGGTCTCCGGGATTCCCGGATTTTCGCGCGGCGGCGGGGGGCGATCCCGTCGGCACCGCAGGTCCGGTGCTGGCCCGCTGGTTCGCACAGTCCGCTCGCTTCTTCCTCGGCAACGCCCGGAACGTTCCTCTCTATCTGGCGCACGGCACGGCCGATACCGTCGTCCCCGATTCGGTCTCGCTCTTTCCCTACAGAAACACGCACCACATCGCCGACACACCGGGATTCAAGGACGCCCGGGGCTCCGTGACGACCCTCTCCGAGCTCCGGCTTCAGGATTCCGGCGGCTACGTCTACCGGACGTCCTATCCGGCGGGCGTCGACCACGTGGAAGAACTCGTGCTCGCTCCGGGACCGATTTTCGATTTCATGCTCGCCGGAATCCGGGCGCATCGTCCGGACCGCGTCGTGGCGACGACGTACGACGCGACAGAGCGGAGCTACTACTGGACCCGGCTCGGAAGAATCAACACGCCGGACGGAAAACCCGCAGGCCTCGACGCGATCGTGGATCGTGCCGCGAACGCTTTTACGATGACGATCTTCGGAAACCCGAGCGTCGAGGTCCACGTTCGGGACGCCGGGCTCGATCCCTTGCAGCCGCTGACGCTGCATGTCGTTGGCGGGCTCGCGCTCTTGCGCCTCTCGGGACCGTTTCCGGCGCGGCTCCAGGTCTTTCGCGACGGGATCCTTCAGAGCGAAGACGCGTTCTACAGCCGGATCGGCTCGGACGTCCTGTTGTCGCCCGCGGACGGCTTTCACGGCGAAGAGGTGAGAGTCGAAGCCGGACCGCAAGGAGCCCTGTCCGAAAGCGACCTTCTCGTGCCGGCGCTCGTCGAAGCGCAGGGTCTCTCCGGCGCGGTATTCAGCACCGAGTTGACGTTGACGAATCTTTCCCCGCGGGATCTCACGGTCGAAGCGCTGCTGCTGGACGGTTCAGCCGCGACGACCTCCATCCGGATGTCTGCGTTCGAAACCCTGTCGCTCGCGTCGCATGCTCTCTTCTCGTCGTTCGGGAAGCCGGGCGGAGTGGCCCCGCTTCGGCTCCGGATCGTGGCCGGAACACCGGGCGTCCTGCTCGCTTCCTCCCGCGTTTTCAACACCGTCCCAGGCGGCGGAACGTACGGCCTGTCGTTTCCGGTCCTCTCCGCGCGCGAGTCCGTCCTGAATCCGGGCGAGGAGGCCGATCTCTTCGGAACGGCGGATGCCCACCCGGCGCGCATGAACGTTTCGCTCTTCGCCCCGTTCGAGGACGTGACGGCGCTCGTCGAGACCTTCGGTCCGACGGGAGGTTCCGTCTCTAGCATCACTCTCATCGTTCCGGCGGGCTCCCGAATACAACAGAACGACGTGCTCTCCGGCGTGCCAAACCCGGGTCAGGTCGTGGTGTCGATCCTGTCGGGTCGTGCGCAGGTCTACGGGACGGTGATCTCGAACGCGTCGACGAACGATCCTTTCCGAAGTCCTCCGCTCCCGAGAAGCCAGGACTCGACGGTCTGGACGATTCCGGCGGTGGCCGCCGCGTCAGGCCGAGACGGAGTCGTCTTCTCGAGCGACGTCTTCCTCGGAGCGCCTCCGGGCGTGCCGAATTCCGTGGTTTCGGTCGACCTGACCTACCGATCCCGCGACGGAAGTCCTCCTGTGACCGTGACGACGCCGATACTGCAGGGTACGACGCGGGTTCTGGCGGACGTTTTGCGCAGTACGTTTCCGGCGTCGGTCCCGGGCGCGGGCGCACTCGAGATTCGAAGCCCCGTTGGCCTTCAGGTCCTGGCCGTGACGCGGAGCGATTCGGAGGCGGGCCCCGCTGCGCAGGACGTCGCGTCGATCCGAGGGGGAGACGAGATCACGAACGTGTCTCCCGCCGCCTTCGTCGGAGTGGCCGAGTTCGAAGAGGCTCGCTCGAATCTCGTGCTCGTGAACGAGGGGCTCGGCACGACCGTCGACCTTTGGATGGTTTACGAGGGGGGAGTCCTCGGAAGTCGCGTCCCGGTCGACCTCGGCGCGGGCGAGATCAGGCAGCTCGATTCGTTCGCCCGGCTCTTCGCGCCGAGCTCCCAGATTCCCGTGAAGTCGGGAGCTCTCCTCGTCATTCCGGCGCCGGGCGGGAAGGTCGTCGCGTCGGTCGCCCGCATCGACAACCGGACGAATGATCCTACCGGGATCGCCCCCGTTCCGATCCCGAGCGCGGCGACGCTCCCTTGACATGCGCGTGAACGTAGATCGCCTGTCGACTTGAGCACCGTGATTCCGAAACCAGGACCCCTGATGGTGCGCGGCCTCCTCTTCATCCTCCTCGGCCTGGCCGGAATCGCGGTCGGGTTGCTCGCCGCCGAGTTCCGCTTCTTCGGCACCGCCGTCGCGATGTTCTCTTTCTTCCTCGCGAGCAGCCTCCTCGGCAAGGCTGGACGTCTCGCCGCCGCTCTCCAGCCCCTCGTCGGGAGCACGGTGCGCGTCGAGGTTTGGGGGACGCCGTTCCCGGCCGCCTCCGCCACCTTCGACGTCGATTCGATCACGGGATTCGGCGCCGGTCTGCTCATCCACTTGCAGCCCGCTTCGGGCGGTCGTGGGTCCGTCCTGAAGGTCGCCCAGCCGCGGTCCGAGAGGCTCGAAGGGGACCGGATTGAGATCGGGGCGGCGGCATACGTCCAGTGGGCCGGCACGAGGCTCAAACCGCCCGCGGGGACGAGCGCGCCCGCGCTGGTGATCTGCTCGAAGAAGAGGAGCGCGGCGTTCAGGAATGGGCCGGGACGCGCGACTCGAGGAGCTTCGTAAACTGCGACAGCCAGACCGGGTGCGCCGGCCACGCGGGCGCGGTGACGAGGTTCCCGTCCGTCACGGCCTGATCCACCGCGATCTCGGCGTAGCGGCCCCCCGCTCGCGTCACCTCGGGGCCCACCGCCGGGTAAGCGGAACACTTTCTCCCTTCGAGGACTCCGGCGGCCGCGAGAATCTGCGCGCCATGGCAGATGGACGCGACGGGCTTTTCGCTCGTCATGAAGTGCCGGACGATCTCGAGGATGCGGGCATTCAGCCGCAGGTACTCGGGCGCGCGCCCTCCCGGAATGACGAGCGCGTCGTATGCGGCCTCCTTCACGTCGTCGAACGAATAGTTCAGGACGAAGTTGTGCCCCGGCTTCTCGCTGTAGGTCTGGTCCCCTTCGAAGTCGTGAATGGCGGTCCGCACCTTCTCGCCCGCCTTCTTCCCGGGACAGACGGCGTGGACGGTGTGCCCGACCATCTGGAGCGCCTGGAAAGGCACCATCATTTCGTAGTCCTCGACGAAGTCGCCGGCGAGCATCAGGATCTTCTTGGACATCGCGGATTCCTCCCTCGGTCCCAAGTCTAGTCTGGAGCAGTCCCCGCGCTCGCCTGAGCGGTGCTAGCATTTTCATCTCATGCCGGACAACGTTCACGACGGCACGCCGCTGACGTACGTCGACACCGCCTGGCTGCACATGGAAGACCCCACGAACCTCATGATGGTGACGGGGATCTTCATCTTCGCGAGACCGCTCGACTTTGCCCGGGTGCGCGACACGCTGCAGGGGCGGATGGCGGACAGGTTCCCGCGCCTCAGGCACAGGGTGAAGCAGGACGGGTCGTCCGCGCACTGGCTCGAGGACCCGACGTTCGACATGGACGCCCACCTCCACAAGATCGCGCTGCCGGCGCCCGGGGACCTCGGCGCGCTCCGCGACGTGGTGAGCGACCTGATGTCGACGCCGCTCGACTTCTCCAAGCCGCTCTGGCAGTGCCACTACATCGAGGGGCTCGGCCCGGGGAGCGCGATCCTCCTCCGCTTCCACCACTGCATCGGCGACGGCGTTGCGCTCGTGCACGTGATCCTCTCGCTCACCGACACGGAAGCCGACGCGCCGTGGCCGAGGCGGACGAAGCTCATGGCCCACGAAGAGCACGTCGGCGAGCGAATCGTCTCCCTGATCGACGAGGCGCGGGCTGCGGTGGAGAAGACCGTCGGGACCACGCGGAAGGTGACCGGCGCGCTCCTCCAGGAAGGGGTGGAGGCCCTCCTCCACCCGTCGCACGTCCTCGACGTGGCGCAGACCACGACGGAAGCGGCCGCCATCCTCGTGAAGCTGCTGCTGAAGGGCGCAGACCCCGCCACCCTCTTCAAGGGACACCTCGGGGTCGCCAAGCGCGCGGCCTGGTCGCGGCCCATCCGCCTGGACGATGTCAAGGCCGTCGGCAAGACCGTGGGCGGCACGGTGAACGACGTCCTCCTTACTGCGGTTTCGGGAGCGCTCCGGCGCTACCTCCTTCAGCGCGGTGACCGGGTCGACGGCGTCGAGATCAACGCGATGGTTCCCGTGAATCTCCGCCCCCTCTCCGAGGCGGACCAGCTCGGAAACCGTTTCGGTCTCATCTACCTCGCGCTCCCCGTCGGCACCGACGACCACGCCGAGCGGCTGCGGCTCGTGAAGGCGCGGATGGACGAGATCAAGAGCTCGCCCCAGCCGTTCGTGACGTTCCAGATCCTGAACGCGCTCGGGCTGGCCCCGGTCGAGGTCGCCGATCTCGCCGTGAAAATGTTCGGGACGAAGGCGACGGCCGTGATGACGAACGTGATCGGGCCGAAGCAACCGCTCTACTTCGCCGGCGAGAGGATCCGCACATGGCTGGGCTGGGTGCCCCAGTCTGGCCGGCTGGGCCTGGGAGTCTCGATCTTCAGCTTCGACGGACAGGTCGTCGTCGGCGTCGCGAGCGACAAGGGGCTCGTCCCCGACCCGGAGTCGATCGCGGCCGCCTTCGAGGAGGAGTTCGAGGCGCTCGTCGAGTGGGCCGGCCGCGGGGCTAGGAAAGCCGCGCCCAGGAAAAAGGCCGCCCGGCCGAGAGCGACGCGGAGCGGCGGGAGGCCGAAGACCGGAGCGCGCTGAGCGGCTGGAACCTCGATGGGCCGCGTTGCGTACCATCTGAAAGGCCCATGTCGAAGAAGCTCAGAATCACCCTCCTGGTCGGCCTCGGGATCGCAGTGGCGGCCGGGGCCGGAATCGCCGTGTCATCCCGAAACAAGGGCGTCGTCCCGGTCATCGCGGGCAAGGTGGAAACACAGGACATCGTCGCCAAGGTAACGGGACCCCGCCATACGAATAGTCCTGGAAGCCGTTCTGGAGCGCGTCGTCGTAGACGGTCAAGTCTTGCGCCAGCCCGGCGGCAGGCGCGAGAACGGCGACCGCGCAGGCCCACAGCAATCGCCTGAATCTGAACAAGGTCTCGACCGCCCCGAAAAAGCTCCGGTGCGTCATGCGACGGCGACTCACTCTCGGTATTCTGCCTGAAAGGACCACTGAGAAGGGCGTCCAGCGTGCTCGTCGGCCCGCGCCGGCGGTGCTACGCTTCTCGCGGCGCTGCGCGCCACGGAGGTGCCGGATGAAGCGCGTCCTCCTGGGTCCCCTCCTCGCCGCCGTCTTCGTCTTGCCCGTCGCGGCAGAGGAGCCGTCGGCCGGCAGTCGGTTCGCCGTCTCCATCGAGAAGGGCGACGTGGAGGCGGTCGAGGGACTTCTGGCGGCCGGCAGCAAGGCCGACACCTGGATCGAGTACGGCGAGAACAAGATCACGCCGTTGATGAAGGCCTGCTGGGAAGGCGAGCAGAAGATCGTCGAGGTCCTCATCGCCGCCGGGGCGAACGTGAACGCCCAGGCGCCGGGCTGGGGCGAGACGCCGCTGGGACAGGCCGTCACCCGCGACCGTGTCGAGATCGCGACCCTCCTCATCGGAAAGGGGGCCAGGCTCGAGACGAAGAACAAACAGGGGTTCACGCCTCTGATTCAGGCGGCCGCCGGCGGAAACCTCGAGATGGTGAACGCGCTCCTCGTTGCCGGAGGCGACCCGAACGCCGAGGACATGGTCGAGTTCACGCCGCTGAAATACGCGGTCACCGCGGACAAGCCGGAGGTCGTCCGGGCGCTCGTGGCGAAGGGTGCCAAGGTCGACAAGGCGGGCGTCAAGACGAATCCCGGCCAGACGGCGCTGCACATGGCGATCGAGAGTGGGAAGGTCGACATGGTGAAGCTCCTCCTCGAGCTGAAGGCGAAC
>DASVJU010000233.1:0-11905 GCA_036385755.1 Thermoanaerobaculia bacterium | reverse complement strand
GGAGGATGAGCCCGTCCTCGTGCGCGTGCACTCGTCCTGCCTCACGGGAGACGTCTTCGGTTCGGAGCGCTGCGACTGCGGCGCTCAGCTCCACCGCGCGATGGATCTCGTCGGGGAGGTGGGCAAGGGCGTCGTGCTCTATCTCCTGCAGGAGGGCCGCGGGATCGGTCTCGTGAACAAGCTGCGCGCTTACGAGTTGCAGGAGCAGGGCCTCGACACGGTGGCCGCGAACGAGAAGCTCGGCTTCGCGCCGGATGTCCGGGATTACGGCATCGGCTGCCAGATCCTGCGGGATCTCGGTGTGCGGAAGATCCGCCTCCTCACGAACAACCCGTCGAAGTACGTCGCCATCGACGGGTACGGTCTGGAGATCGTCGAGCGCGTCCCGCTCGAGATCCCGCCCACGGACGGCACGCGCGACTATCTGGCCACGAAGAAGGCCAAGATGGGCCATCTGTTGAATCTGGTATGAGGCAGGGAGAGGGGACCGGGGGATTTCGGACTTCTCTTAGAGGGGAATAGGGCTCCCGTGCGCGGCCGTCATTGGCGGTAGAGCTCGGCCAGCCGCTCCGCAGATTCTCCCCTCTTCACCTTTCTGAGAATCTTCCAGTTCTTCAGAACCGTCCGCAGAACCCCGCGCTCGAGATAGCGCCGCGGCGACGTCGCCACCGCGAGAGGAAGGAGTGCGACGCGTCCTTCGCCGCGGAGCCGTCGCGCGAGGTCCCAGTCCTCGAGAAGCGGCCACGGGCGGTGGCCGCCGAGGTGTTCGTAAACGTCTCGCCGCATGAAAGGGGCCTGGTCGCCGTAGGGCATGCGCGTGAACCGGTTGCGGAGGTTCGCCCAGCCCGCGACCCACGACATCCGCCAGCCCCCATTCGAGAAGCCGAGCCGGAATGCGCCGCCGACGGCGCCGGCGGCGATCGCCCCTCGCGCGGCGCCATCCCACCCGGCGGGCAGGATGGTATCGACGTGGAGAAAGACGAAGATTTCTGCTGAAGAAGGGGAGCCCAGAGCGGCGCGCGCAAGCCGCGCGCCGCGGGGGATTTCTTCGAAGGTGAAGAGGGTGGCCCCGGCGTGCTGGAACGCCTCGCGCGTCTCGGGGCGGAGACGCGCATCGGCCGCGGCAACGAGCGAAACGGGCGGCGTTGCGGTTCTTAACCTTTCAAAGAAAACCCCCGATGGGGCTGCTTCGTCTCCGCCCACGGGCACGATGACGGCGATTGAGAGGGAGGTCAAGGGCGTTAGCATGATGTCACGGTGGCCTACGGTTTCGTCCTCGTCGGCGGGCAGTCTTCGCGGATGGGCCGCGACAAGACGCGTCTTCCCTACAGGGGAAGGCCGATGGCGCTTCACCAGGCCGAGAAGCTCGCCGTCGTATGCGGGCACGTCGCCTTCGTCGGGAAGGATCCGGCGCCATTCGCGGGCACGTCCGTTCCCTACGTGATCGACGGGTCTCCCGAGCCCGCGGCCGCGTTCGGTGTGGCCGCGGCGCTCGCGTTCTCGCCGGAGGAGACGAACCTCGTCCTGGCGGCGGACGTGCCGCGCTGCCCGGAGGCCTTTCTCGCGGCCCTCCTCGAGGTGGCCGAGGCGATCCACGCTCCTGCGGTGGTTCCGGTTTCGGGCGGGCGGCCGCAGCCCCTGTGCGCGGTGTGGCGGCACTCCGCGCTCGCGCCCCTTCGCGCGCGGCTCGACGCCGGGGATTACTCTCTGGTTGCCGCTCTTCACGCCTTCCACGCCGTGCTCATCCCCGAAGAGGTGACGGCCGCGATGCCGGGCGGCGCTCCTGCGAATTTCTTCAACGTCAATACCCCGGAGGACTATGAAGCGCTCGAAAGTGAAAACAAGGCGGACGATCGCGGCGGCGCGGCCTCTCAGCCACCTCGACGCTGAAGGCCGGGCCCGCATGGTGGACGTCTCGGGGAAGCGGGCCACGCCTCGTACGGCGCGCGCCCGGGCCGTCGTCGCGCTGGGAAGGGCCGCCTTTGGCGCCCTCGACGCGGCGACGAACCGGAAGGGCGACGCGCTGGCCGTGGCGCGGATCGCCGGAATCCAGGCGGCGAAGCGGACGGCCGAGTGGATTCCGCTCTGCCATCCGCTGGCGTTCGACTCGGTCGCGGTGGACCTCACGCCGCGCCCCGCCCGGCTGGCCGTCGAGATCACGGCGGAGGTCAAAGGAGCGGGAAAGACCGGATTCGAGATGGAGGCTCTCGTCGCCGCAACCGCGGCGGCGCTCGCTCTTTACGACATGTGCAAGGCGGCGGACAAGGGGATCGAGATCCTCGAGATCACGCTTCTCGAAAAGACAGGGGGAAAGAGCGGAAGCTGGCGCCGGGGCAGGGCCCGTTGAGCTAGACTCGGTCGCAAGGGAACGGCATGGAGAAGGCGCTCATCGACGGGCACGGACGCCGGATCACCTACGTGCGGATTTCCGTCACGGACCGCTGCAATCTCCGCTGCGTCTACTGCATGCCCGAGGACCAGAAGTTCCGCCCGATGCCCCACCTCCTGTCGCGCGACGAGATCCGGCGCTCCGCGCGCCTCCTCGCCGATTTTGGCGTCGAGAAGATCCGCATCACGGGCGGAGAGCCCACGACGCGTCCGGACCTCGTCGGGATCGTGAGCGACCTCGCGGGCATCGGCTTTCCGGGCGGGATCGCGCTCTCGACGAACGGCGTCCTCTTTCCGAGGATGGCGCACGAGCTCCTGGCCGCGGGCCTCACGAAGGTCAACGTCTCTCTGGATGCCGCGGAGGCCGAACATTTTCGGAAGATGACACGGCGCGACCACTTCCAGCCGGTTCTCGACTCGATTGCTCTCGCGCTGTCGCTGCCGTTTGACTCCGTGAAGATCAACGCGGTCGTCATCCGCGGTCTCAACGACGACCAGATCCTCCCGCTCGCGGCGATGACGAAAGACAAGAAGCTCGGCGTGCGGTTCATCGAGTTCATGCCGTTCGGCGACAACGACTGGAAGGAATCGGACTGGGTGGGCTGGGCAGAGGTCTGGGATCGCCTCGTCGCGGCCGGCTATGTGCTGACGTCGATCGAAAAGACGCTCGTGGCGGGGCCCGCCGACGAATACTCCGTCACGTCGCCCGCCGGCGCGCACACGGGCACGCTCGGTTTCATCACGCCGGTCTCGGATCGTTTCTGCGACACCTGCAACCGCATACGGCTCACGCAGGACGGTTTTCTCAAGGGCTGTCTCTTCGGCCATGCGGACGTCGACCTCTTGAAACCGATGCGCGCCGGAGCGACCGACGAGGACCTGCGCGCCCTCGTGGCGCGCGCGGCGGCGATCAAGGAAGAGCGGCACCCCATGTTCGTCGGCATGAACAAGTCGGCCCTGCCGCTGCATGCGCGCAACATGAGCGAGATCGGCGGCTGATTCCCGGTGCGCGTCGCGATCCTGACGATCTCGGATCGCTCGTATCACGGCGAGCGAGCGGACAAGGGAGGACCGGCCGTCGCGGAGGCCGTCGCCCGGCTCCTCGCCGGCGCCGTGGTCGTGGAACAGACGATCCTCCCCGACGAACGTGACGACATCGCTTGGAACCTCAGACGGCTCGCGGATACGGGAGCGGCGGATCTCGTCCTCACGACCGGGGGGACGGGGCTCTCCGCGCGGGACGTCACGCCGCAGGCGACCCTCGACGTCCTCGATTATGAAGTGCCGGGCCTCGCGGAGGTCATGCGGGAGGCGACGCGCGCTTCCGTTCCGACCGCGATTCTATCGCGCCAGGTCGCGGCCGTATGCGGTCGGACGCTCATCGTGAACCTCCCCGGCTCGCCGCGCGGTGCCGTGGAGTGTCTCGAGGCGGTGGCTTCCGTCCTCGGCCACGCGGTGGCCACTCTTCGCGGCGAAGCGGGCGACGACCATCCCGCCGCCCGGGGGGAGCGCCGTTGAACTCAGCGATCCGTCTCGCGTGAACCGGCGGCTATTCCTCGCCGTTCTTCTCGGCCTCGCCGCGCCGTTTCGGGTGGCGGCGGCGGCGCGTCCACGGCGGATCCTGCGCCTGAAAACCGGCACGGTCGAAGAGGTCCCGCTCGAGGACTATGTGGCGGCCGTCTTGCCGGCGGAGATCGGCCGGGCGCCGGCAGCGGCGCTCGAGGCGCAGGCGGTCGCCGCGCGTTCCTACGCGCTCGCGCGCGCCGAGCGCCATCTCGTGGACGGAGCGGACCTGTGCGACGGCACGCACTGCCAGGTCTTCCACGGGCTCGCCGCGGCCACGGAAGATTCGCGCCGGGCCGCCGCCGCGACCGCGGGCCTCGTGCTGACGCAGCATGGCAGGGTCATTGCGGCTCCGTTCCACGCGGTCTGCGGCGGTCGGACGGCCCGCCCCCGGGACGTCTGGGACGACGAGGAGATTCCCGATCTCGCCTCGGTCGAGGACGACGCGTGCCTCGGGACGCCCGGTTCCACGTGGTCTTTCGCGATTCCGCGCGCCGTCCTCCCGTCGCTTTCGGGCGCGCTCGGTTTCCCGGAGGCGCGCTTTTTCGAGGTATACGGGCACGACGCGAGCGGGCGCGTGTCGATGGTGCGGTTTGCGGCGCCGGGCGGCGAATCGCGTGTGGCGAGAGGCTTCGAATTCCGCAGGGCGGCCTCGGACATCTGGGGATGGGCCTCGGTGCGCTCGACGGATTTCACGGTAGAGGAGACGCGGCCCGCCTACCTGCTGTCCGGACGGGGTACGGGGCACGGGGCCGGGATGTGCCAGGCCGGAGCGATCGTGCGGGCGAGAAGGGGTGAGAGCCGGGACGCGATCCTCGGTCTCTACTATCGAGGCGCAGTCGTGACCGTCCTCGGTCCGAGCGAGTAGGGGCGTTCACGTGCCCGCGGCGGCGGCTGCCGCTACACTCCGGCGGGTGAGCGTTTCCCATACGGCCGCGGGCCTCGACGTGCTTCTCTCGGAAGGCGGGAGGGCGGCGGAGTTTCTTCGCGGGAAGAAGATCGGCCTCCTCGCGAATGCGGCGTCCGTGACCGCCGGCTTTGGTCCCGCTTCTCGCGCTCTTCTCGGCGCGGGATACGACGTGCGCGTTCTCTTCGGCCCCGAGCACGGGTTCTGGGGGGCCGCCCAGGACATGGAGGCCGTCTCGTCGGGAGAGCCCTCGCGCCTTCCGGTCGTTTCCCTCTATGGCGCAACTCTCGAAGAGCTCTCGCCGCGGCGCGAGCACCTCTCCGGCCTCGATGCCGTCGTCTCGGACCTTCCCGACGTGGGCAGCCGCTATTACACCTTCGTCTGGACGACGGCCCTCATGATGAAGGCCTGTGCGGCGCTCGGGATCCCGGTCGTCGTCCTCGACCGGCCGAACCCGCTCGGCGGGGAGATCGGCGAGGGGAACCTGCCCGAGGACGAGCTCCTCTCTTTCGTCGGTCTCTACCCGGTGCCCGTGCGCCATGGAATGACGCCGGGAGAGATCGCGCAGTTCGTGAATGCCGAGTACGGACTCGGTTGCGACCTCACGGTCGTGCCGATGAGACGGGACGGGCGCGCCCCATCGCGCCGCGAGATTGCGGAGACGCCGGCGTGGGTTCTCCCGTCGCCGAACATGCCCTCGCCGGAGACGGCGCTCGTCTATCCGGGCGGCTGCCTCGTCGAGGGGACGAATCTCTCCGAAGGCCGAGGGACGACGCGGCCGTTCGAGCTCCTCGGCGCGCCATGGCTCGACGCCGACGAGGCGGCCGACGCCGCGAACGCCCTCGGGATGCCCGGCGTCGCCTTTCGGCCACACGTCTTCAAGCCCACGTTTCAGAAGCACGCGGGCAAGACCTGCGGCGGCGTGCAGGTTCACGTGACGGAGAGGGTGCGTTTCCGTCCCTACGAGACGTTTCTTCGGCTCGTGAAGGCCCTTCACGACCTGGACCCCGCGCGCTTTCGCTGGCGGACGGAGGAATATGAATACCGAGACGACGTGCCGGCGATCGACCTCCTCACGGGCACCGCGACGTACCGGAGGCTGGTCGATGCGGGGGAGCCGATCGACGAATGGATCTCGACCTTTCCCGCCGATCTCGCGCGCTTCGCCGCTTCCCGTGCCCGCAACCTTCTCTACACTTCGAAGAAATCCCCGGTTGTTCTCCTCGTCACCGGCGCGCACGAGTCGGGTAAGACGACGGTCGCCGTGAAGCTCATCGAGGCGCTCGTGAAGGAAGGCCTGAAGGTCGGCTCCCTGAAGCACACGGATCACGAATACGAAACGGACGTCGAAGGGAAGGATTCGCAGCGGCACAAGGCGGCGGGCGCGGAGCCGGCGATTCTGGTCGCGGGTTGCAGGAGCGCTGTCCACCGCACATGGAATATTTCTGCTTCGGACCCGAGCGCGTCCACGGCCGAAGCCAAGAGGCGCCCATCTCTATCCGTTTTCTTAGAAGGGGAATATGGGTTGCGCGAGTGCGAGGTCATAGTGGTGGAGGGGTATCGGAGCGAGGAGTATCCGAAGATCGAGGTGTGCCGCGCGGCGACGGGCCGCGCGCCGCTCTGTGAGACTGATCCGAACGTCATCGCCGTCGTCACGGACCGGACAACGCAGCATCCGTCTTCCGTCCCCCGATTCACTTTCGAAGAAATCCCCTCTTCTCTCTTCCTCTCTCTAAGAAGATCCCCGGTTCTTTCTTTTCTCTTCTCTCCTCTTTACGGAGCCACATGAAAGCCATCCTCGTTCCGAAACCCGGTGGACCCGACGCGCTCGTCTGGGGGGACGCGCCGGACCCGGTCGCCGGCCCCGGCGAGGTCGTCGTCCACGTCCGCGCGACAGCCGTGAACCGGGCCGACCTCCTGCAGTCGCAGGGCAAGTACCCGCCGCCTCCCGGTGCCTCCGAAATCCTCGGACTCGAGGCCGCGGGCGAGGTCGAAGGTTCCGACGAGCGTGTCTTTTTCCTCCTCGCCGGAGGCGGGTATGCCGAGAGGGTGGCCGTTCCGCGGTCCATGCTCATGCCGATTCCGCGCGCCCTCTCCTTCGCGGACGCGGCCGCGATTCCTGAAGCCTGGTTCACCGCATACCTGAATCTCTTCCAGGAAGGCGGCCTGAGTTCGGGGGAGCGGATGCTCGTTCACGCGGCCGCGTCGGGGGTCGGGACGGCCGCAATCCAGCTCGCGAAGCGCGCGGGCGCCTCCGTGGTGGCGACGGCGCGCAGCGCGACGAAGTGCCGGGCGCTCCTCGCGCTCGGAGCGGACCTCGCGGTGGACACGTCGCGAGAGGAGTTCCTGAGCCGCATCGAGCAGACGTTCGGGAAAGAATCGATCGACCTCGTCCTCGACCCGGTCGGGGGCGCGCTCTTCGCGCCGAACCTCAAGTGTCTTCGGCGGGGCGGTCGCCTCGTCCTCATCGCGAGCATGGCGGGTCCGTCCGCCGAGATCGACCTCCGGCTGGTTCTCGGGAAGCGTCTTAGGATCATCGGCTCGACGCTCCGAAGCAGGCCGCTCGAAGAGAAGGCGGCCCTGACGGCGGCCTTCGTGAAGGACGTCCTGCCCGGCTTCTCGGACGGCTCGCTCGTTCCGGTCGTGGACCGGACGTTCCCGCTCGCAGACGCCGCCGATGCCCATCGCCGGATGGCCGCGAACGAGAACGTCGGAAAAATCGTTCTCGTCGCGGATTGAGCCGTGACGTCCATCCCGGTTCCTCCGCGCGCGGTGGTCTTCGACCTCGATGGCACGCTCGTGGACGCCTACGCCGCGATCCACGAGTCGCTCGGCGTCGTCCTCTCGGCGTTCGGCCGCCCGCCGGTCACGCGCGACGAGACGCGGCGGATGGTGGGTCACGGCCTCGAGCTCCTCATCGCGGAAGCCGTGGGCGGCGAAAACGTGGTCGAGGGCGTGCGCTTGTTCCGCGAGCGCTACGAAAAGGTCGGGCTCGAGTCGACGCGTCTCCTCCCGGGCGCCGACAGCGTGACGCGAATTCTCTTCGAAACCGGAATCCGTCTCGCGATCGCCTCCAACAAGCCCGCGCGCTTCACGCGGCCGCTCCTCGCCGGATTCGGGATCTCGGGGCGCTTCGCGTTCGTGGCGGGTCCGGACGACGGCTTTCCGCCAAAGCCGGCGCCGCACATGGTCTTCATGGCGCTCGGAGCGATGGGAGTCGCGGGGAAGGACGCAGTCTTCGTGGGCGACATGCCCGTCGACGTCGCGACGGCCCGGGCGGCCGAACTCTCGATCATCGCACTTCCGACCGGCAGTGCCACGCGAAAAGAGCTCGAATCGTGCTCTCCCGACGCGATCGTCGAAAATCTCGACGCGCTGTTGCCGCTGCTTCTGGCCTCGTAGAATCCGGGGCTATGACACACTTCGATTCGACCGCCGGCTCTCCCGGCCAGATCCGCTTCTTCAACCCCGGCCCCGTGTGGGTTCGGCCGCAGGTGCTGCAGGCGCTGACCGGTCCCATGCTCTCCCACCGCTCACAGGCATTCATGGACCTCTACGGGCGCATCCTCGACAAGCTCCCGAAGGTCTTCCGGACCAACGGCCATGCGCACACCCTCGCGACCTCCGCGACGGGCGTGTGGGAAGCCGCCCTCGTCTCCTGCGTCGAAGGCCCGGTCCTCTCGCTCGGCAACGGCGCCTTCTCGGAGAAGTGGGGCGAGATGTCCCAGCGCCTCGGCCTCGAGACGGACACGCTCAAGGCCGAGTGGGGCAAGCCGATTCCGCCCGACGAGGTGAAGAAGAAGCTCGCCGCGAAGAAGTACGCCGCCGTGACGGTCGTCCACAGCGAGACCTCCACGGGCGTCCTGAACGACCTTGCGGTGATCGCGAAGGTCGTCCACGAGAACTCCGACGCGCTCGTCTTCGCCGATTGCGTGACCGCGGTGGCCGGCACGAAGGTCGAGACGGACGCCTGGGGCCTCGACGTCGTCCTCACGGGCTCGCAGAAAGCCTTCGCGCTCCCGCCGGGGCTCGCGCTCTTCGCGATGTCCGAGCGGACACTCGCCGCCGCGAAGAAGAAGAAGTTCCGCGGCCTCTACCTCGACCTCGTCGACATCGACGCCTTCGCCCAGAAGAAGCAGACGCCGACGACCCCGTGCCTTTCGCTCCTCGACGCGCTTGACGTCCAGCTCGACCACATCCTCGCCGAAGGCATCGAGAACCGGTGGGCCCGCCACGAGGCGATGCGGGCGACGGTCGCCGACTGGGCCGCGGCCAACGGTTTTGCGATCTTCGCGGAGAAGGGCTCGGCGTCGCCGACTGTGACTTCGATGATCCCGCCCGCGGGCGTCAACGCCGAGGAGCTGAACAAGGCGCTCAAGGCCATGAAGTGGACACCGGGCTCCGGTTACGGAAAGCTGAAGGCCACGAACGTGCGCATCGGCCACATGGGCGACGTCGACGTCGCCTCCGTGCAGAACTACCTGAAGGCGCACGAGGAGGCCATGGCCGCGATGCGGAGCAAGGCGGGGAGCCCCGCGTGACGGCGGATCGCGTCCTCATTGCCGAGCCGCTTTCCGAGACCGGTCTCGCGGTTCTCGCGAAGGAGGGCTTCACCGCGGACCTCAGGACCGACCTTTCCCGAGAAGCGCTTCTCGCGACGATCGGCGACTACGACGCCCTCGTCGTGAGGTCCGCGACGCAGGTGGATCGGGAGCTCCTGACCGCCGGAAAGAAGCTGCGCGTCGTGGGGCGCGCCGGAGTCGGCCTCGACAACGTGGACGTCAAGGCCGCCACCGAGCGTGGCGTCCTCATCGTCAACGCTCCGTCCGGGAACGTCGTCTCCGCGGCGGAGCATGCGATCGCGATCCTCCTCGCGTTCCTGCGCAAGATCCCCGAGGCACAGACTTCGCTGAAGGCAGGGGAATGGAAGCGCACGAGGTTCGTCGGCACGGAGCTTCAAGGAAAGACCGTGGGGCTGGTCGGCCTCGGCCAGGTGGGCGCGCGCGTTGCTGCGCGCCTGCGCCCGTGGCGGGTCACGCTTCTCGCGTTCGACCCGTTCGTGACGCCGGAGCGCGCCCAGGAGCTGGGCGTGGCGCCCGTCTCGATGGACGAGCTGCTCGCGAAGTCCGACATCGTGTCGCTTCATGCGCCGGGCGGAGCGGAGACGAGACACCTCATCGGCGCCCCGCAGCTGGCGGCGATGAAGAGGGGCGCGATTCTCGTGAACTGCGCCCGCGGCCCGCTCGTGGACGAGGCGGCCCTCGTCGCCGCGCTCGACTCGGGGCACCTGGCCGGCGCGGCCCTCGACGTCTTCGCGGTGGAGCCGCCCAAGGATTTCACCCTCATGAAGCACCCGAAGGTGCTCTGCACGCCGCATCTCGGCGCCTCCACGGTCGAAGCGCAGGACCGCGTGGCCGTCGAGACCGTCGAGATGCTGGCCGAGGCGCTCAAAGGCTCGCCGTTCATCGCGGCGGTCAACCTGCCGTTTCCGTCGGGTGGCGACCCGCATGCGGCGCTGCCGTGGATGCGGCTTGCCGAGCAGGTCGGCATGTTCGTCGGGCAGGCGATGCCCGAGGCGCCGAAGCAGCTCACGGTCACCCTCGCCGGTGTGCCCGAGGCCATGCGGAAGGCCTGCGTCGTGTCGGCCGTCAAGGGCGTCGTGTCGTCGTTCGCCGAAGGCGTGAACATCGTCAACGCTTCTTCTCTCGCCAAACTGAACGGGATCTCGGTCTCGGATTCCGTTCGCGAGGATGCGGGCGGGTACGCGAGCCTCGTCACGGTGACGGCCGGGAACCGCAGCGCGGCGGGGACTCTCTTCGGCGAAAAGCTCGGGCGCATCGTGGCCGTCAACGAGCTCTCCCTGGAGTTCTCTCCGGAGGGAACGCTTCTCGTCATTGCGAACCGGGACGTGCCGGGAGTCGTCGGGCGGATCGGGACTCTGCTCGGGGCGAGGGGCGTCAACATCTCGGATCTCGCGTTGTCGCGCGGGAAGGACGGACGAGCGGCGGCGGTCGTGCGGATCGACCGGCCGGACGGCGGCGCGATCGGGCCGGATCTCGTCAAGGCCGTCTCGACGCTCGAGGGGATCGACACGGCGCGCCTCGTGACGCTCGGGTGAGCGCGTGAGCGCGGCGCGCCGCGTTCGCCCGAGGCGGCGCGTCGGCGTCGTGTTCGGCGGCCCGTCCCGCGAGCACGGCGTGTCGTTCGTGTCGGCGGCGTGTCTGCTCGAGAACCTTCCGAAGGAAGCCTACGAAGCGATCCCGCTGTTCGTGGGGAAGAACGGCGTCTGGCATGGGCCGTCCGATTCGAAGAACGAGCTGGCGCGCCAGCTCTCCCGGCCGCCGAAGGACCTGCTCCTCGACGGCGTGAAGCCGGGGTCGAAGCAGGCCGGCACCTCGGAAATCGTCGACTCCTTCTTCACCGCGTGGCACGCGGCCAGTGCCGACGTGCTCTTCCCGATCGTGCACGGGACCTTCGGCGAGGACGGGGTGCTCCAGGGTCTCCTCGAATCGCTCGGCATCTCGTACGTGGGGTTCGGAGTCGCGGCCTCGGCCGTGGGCATGGACAAGATCTTCATGAAGGCGGCCTTCGGCGCGGCGGGCCTCCCGCAGGTGGACTACGTCGGCTTCTCGCGCGCCGCGTGGAAGGCACCCGAGGAACGCGCATCGCTCGTGGAGCGTGCGGGACGCCTCGGCTTCCCGCTCTTCGTGAAACCGGCGTGCGCCGGCTCTTCGGTGGGGGTCTCGAAGGTGAAGTCGAAAGGCGCCTTCGCCCTCGCGGTCGAAGAGGCGCTTCTCGTGGACGGGCGTGTCCTCGCCGAGCGGGGCGTGGACGCCCGCGAGATCGAATGTTCCGTTCTCGAGGGCGAGCCGGGCGGTCTCACGGAGGCCTCGCTGCCGGGTGAGATCGTGCCCGGACGCGAGTTCTACGACTACGAGGACAAGTACATCGGAACCGGCTCTCGCTCGATCATCCCGGCAGAATTGCCCGAGTCCCTCCAGGGCCAGGTGCGGCGGCTTTCTGAACGCGCATTCGACGTTCTCGGCG
>DASVJU010000232.1:0-4423 GCA_036385755.1 Thermoanaerobaculia bacterium | reverse complement strand
TCCTCGACGGCGCGTTCGACGAGGATCTCTTCGGGCTGAGACGCGCCCGCGCGCAACGCCTCGAACGCGGACGCCGGGCCGATGTCGAGGAGAACGGGCTCTCGCGAGGCGCGGCGGCGGAGCGGCCCGAGGACGAAGGCGAGCACGGCGCCCGAAACGGAGGATGCGGCGGCGAAGGCCGTCAGGAACGCCGCGAGCGTGAAGGTCCGGCGCGTCGCCATCTCGTCGTGCCGGACCCGCGGATCAGTGGAAGAAGCGCGCCGCCTCGATCGGAGCCACGCCCACGCACTCGCCCGGGGCCCACTTCACGGACAGGCACGCGGCGCCGACGTTGTTCTGGTAGTCGAGGCGAAGCGGGTAGTAGCCGGCCTTGAGGGTCACCTTCTGTTCCTTGATGCCCGTGAAGTCGGCGAAGACGGCCTTGCCGTTGAGGGAGAACGTGATCTGGTCGTCGGCGATGATCTGGAGGCAGTACGTGCCGTCCTTGTCGACCTTGAGCCAGCCCGCATACCGCAGCGACGCTTCCTTCCCCGCGTAAGAGTTCTTGTCGCAATCGAAGCCGAGCCCCGGCGCGATCGAGTCGGTCTCGCCCGGGCCCGAAAACCTGTTGTTCGGAAAGGCGGTGAGCTTCAATCCGGGCTTCAGGGCCTTCGCGTCCACGCTCGCCGCGGGCTCGATCGCGATGGGACCGGCCGCGGTCGGCGCCGGCGCCGGCTTGGACTCGGCGGCTTTCGTCTCTCCCGACCTGTCTCCGGGCTTCGCCGGCGATTCCGTCTTTCCACAGCCCGCCGGCAGGAGCAGCGCGGGCAGAAGGAGCACGATTCCTGCGCGAAAAGCTTTGTTCATGGCCCTACGAGGATAAGAGAGGCGGCGCGGCCGGTCAAGGCGGCGACCCGCGCCCCTCGGTTCCCCGGAAGACGTATTCCACCATGGGGACCGTCTGCTCGGGTCCGAGGCGGTGGTCGAACTCGGTGCGCGAGATCTCCCGCCCCGCATACGCGCGCAACGGGTTCTCGCAAAATCCCCCGTCTTTCCGCACGAGGACGACCGCGGGGAGCGCGGTGTCGATGTTCGTGAAGCAGCGCGAGGGATCCGACGTTCCCTGGTGTTTCGGGAAGAGGTAGTTGAAGGCGTCGCCCCAGTAGAAATTCACCGGATCGGATTGGCCGCCGAAGGCGGCGATGACGAACGCGCCCTTGGGATCGATCCGGCTCTTCCTCACGGTGTCGACGACGCGCGCCACCATGCGCGTGGACGGCACCGCGTAGCCGTCGTGCCACGACACGTGGCTCTGGTGGTGCGCGGCGGCGCCGTAGGCCACGAGGACGAGGAACGGCACCGGGAACCACGCCGCGCGGGGCCGGACAGCCGAAGAGCGGAGAAGGCTCATGGTCGCGAGGGCGAGGCCCGTCACGAGGACGGGAAGGACGGCCATGACGCGATGGAGGGACGCCTCGGGCGCGAATCGGTTGTAGCCGGTGAAGCTGGTCCCGATCGCCACGCAGCCGACGACCCAGCCGGCCACGACGAAGTGACCGGCGCCGTTTCGGAGGAGCAGCGAGGCGACGAGATAGACAAGGATCGGCCCCAGGAGCGGCAGGGAGAGGAACGCGAGATCCTCGTAGACGTTCTTCTGAAAGAGAACGGTTTCCGCCGTCTTCCACGCGTTCGCGAGCAGGGTCTGCCCCTGCGCGAAGAGCGTGCTGTTTCCTCCATGGAGGCCGCCGAGGTCCTTGCGAAAGAAAAGACAGGTGACGCCGTCGAGAAGCGGGAGGACGAGCGTGAGCGCCCAGGCCTCCGCCGCGGCGACGTCTCCGCGGGCGAGCGCCCGGAACAGGATCCCGAACCCCATCACGAGGAACAGAGCCCACACGAGAAGACCGGGGGCGTAGCACGTGGACGTCAGAGCGGCGAAGAACGCCAGAGCCGTCAGGTGCGCCGGGCGCGGGTCCTTCAGGCAGATCAGGAACCACGCCGAAACGAGGATCGCGAGCGAAACCGGGTTGATCGCCTGTTCCCCCTGACGAAGGTACAGCGTCAGGATCGGAAACGTGGGAAGGGCCACGACGGCGAGCAGGGCCACGTAGCGAAAGCCGGGCACGTCCTCGTCCCAGGCGCGGAGCGCCGCGTAGAGAAGGCACAGGCCGAAGATCGCGGGCAGCAGAAAACCCAGACGCGCCGACTCGACATGCCGTCCCCAGACGAGGGTCGGCAGGGCGTTCACGAAGAACATGCGGTGGGGCTGATCGAAATGAGAAAAGCCAGCCCAGCCCAGATCGGGCTTTTCCGTACGCCCGGCTTCGAAGACGCCGGAGATCTCCGCGAATCCCTACCCGTTCGGCGACCACCCGTACGATCCGATCCGGGAAAACGTGAAATAGAAGAGCAGACCGAACGCGACGGCCGCCGGGAGGTTCCGCGCGGCGAAGTCCGCCCGGAAGGTGCGTGCGATGGCGCGGGCTGAGAAGAAAAACGCGACGGCGCCGAGGACGATCCACGCTCGGCTCGCCACGAATCCCGCGACGCCGACGTTCCGGTAGGCGAGCACCTGCAGGATGCCGTAGACGGAGAGGCCCGCGAGGGCGAGCGCGGCGCCCGGGCGCGCGCCGAAACCCGTGAGCCACGACGGAACCCTCATCGTGCGATCTTATCGGCCGCCGCGGCGTCGTGGAGAAGCGCGGGCGACGTGACCTCCGACAGAAAGGCTGCCCCGGGCGGCTGCCAGCGGAACGCGAGACAGGCCTGTCCCATCTCGTTCCGGTATTTCACGCGCATCGGGTAGTACCCGGCCGACAGGACGACCTGCCGTCGCGTCGTCGCCGTGGAGACGTTCGAGATGAGGGCGTCCTTGCCGAGCCAGACCGTGGCGCAGTCGTCCGAGTAGAGCTCGAAAAGATACGGTCCCGGCACCGTGACGTGCAGGTATCCCGACGCCAGCAGCTCGGTACTGCGGTCGAGGTAGGAATTGTTCTCGCAGGCGATGAAGAGCCGCTCCTGCGGAGCCATGTCTTCGGGCGGCTTGTTGTCGACGGAAATCGTCGCGGCGAGGCCTGGCGCCACGCGCGTCGGGACGGCCGCGGGCGGGATCAGCGTGGCCCCCTCCGGGACGTCGCTGTTCTCCTCCATCGCGAAAATCTGCAGGATCGGGGCGCCCTGCACCTTGATTTCGTGGACGATCTTCCGCCGCGGATGAAGGTAGTCGTCGTCCGTGTCATACGTCTTCACCATGCCGCGAAGGAGACTGACCTTGTAGTTCGGCCGGTCGCCGGGGCCGACGAAATAGTACGGTCCGTTCCTGAACTTGAAGCGATGGAAGCCGGGCTGCGTGAACCAGAGACGGGTTCCCTTGGGCAGGTTCGCGTCGATCCAGCGCGAGGCCTCGAGAAGCGACGTGCCCCAGTAGTCGAGCTCGAAGTTCCGGCTCGCGCCGGCCGGCCCTCCGACGAGGCTGTTGAAGAACACGACCTCGTAGGGGTGATAGACGACGAGGGTCCTGAGGAGGAGCAGCGCCGGAAGGGCGAAAACGGCCGCCCGCACGCCGCGCGGCCCCAGGCGCCGTTCGTCGGCCCACCGCCAGAGCCCGACGACCCCCGTTCCGGCGAGGAGGGCGAGCGCGGGCAGGAGATAGAGGTAGTGCCGCACGCCATCGCAGCGCGGCACTCCCGAAGCTACCTGCGTGACGATCGGGACGACGAGCCAGACGGAGAAGAGAAGAAGGGGGCCCGCTTCGTCGAGGCGCCTTCTTGCGAGAAGGTTCGCGAGCACGCCGAATCCGGCCAGGGCGAGCGCGAGCAGAACGAGCGGCGTCGTGATGCCGAACATCACGAACGGGAAGTGCCAGGGGACCTCCCGCGCCGGGGCGTGCCGCCCCATGTAGTACACGACCTCGTTGAAGACGTGCAGCCGGAAGGCGGTGACGGTCTCGACGAATCGGGACAGCGTGTGCGTCCGGTAATAGGGCCACAGGAGCGGAACCGTAACGACGTAGGCCGCCGACGCGAGAGCGAAGCGGAGCAGCCACAGCGGAAGACGCCTCCAGTCGCGGAGGATGAAGGGCAGCATGAAGAGGCCGGCGACGGGCAGGACGAAGATCCCGTTGATCTTCACCGCGTACGCGACGCCGCCCAGGCCGCCCGCCAGCACCCAGTAGGCCAGCCCCCTGCGCCGCCAGGCCACGAGGAACCCGAGCATCGCGAGCGCGAAAAAGAGCGAAACGGGCTGATCCTTGAGGTTGTTCTGGGAGTGCCCAATGAACTGGGGCATGAGAAGGAGGGCGAGCTGGGACGCGAAGCCGCACCCGAGCCCGTACGCCAGCGTGCCGAGGAGAAAGACCACGCCGAGAAGGAAGGTCGAAACCACGATCACCGAGACGTGGTGCGCGGCCGTCTCGTCCGTGAGCCAGCCCGTCCGGTTCATCAGGACG
>DASVJU010000231.1:0-5396 GCA_036385755.1 Thermoanaerobaculia bacterium | reverse complement strand
ACTTCCGAGGCCGTAAATGCACGAGACCGACGCCACGATGAGTACGTCGCGCCTCTCGAAGAGCGCGGCGGTCGCCGCGATGCGCAGCTTGTCGATCTCGTCGTTGATCTGCGTTTCCTTCTCGATGTACGTGTCCGACTGCGGGACGTACGCCTCGGGCTGGTAGTAGTCGTAGTACGAGACGAAGTACTCGACGCGGTTCTTCGGAAAGAATCCCTTGAACTCCTGGTAGAGCTGCGCCGCGAGCGTCTTGTTGTGGGACAGGACGAGCGCGGGGCGGTTAAGCGCCTCGACGACTTTCGCCATCGTGAACGTCTTGCCCGAGCCCGTCACGCCGAGGAGGACCTGCTTCTCCCGACCCTCGCGGTAAGCCGCGACGAGCTGCTCGATGGCATGGGGCTGATCACCCTGCGGCGTCAGGGGGGAGAGGAACTCGAAGTCGGGCACGGAGTCAGCGGGGCGGATCCTTGAGGAAAGCCGTGAGGGAACGCAGCTCTTCCGCCGTCACCCGGTTGTCGGCCACGGCCGTGCGCACCCGGCCCTGGAAGGCCGTCACCTGCTGCGCCGTCACCGTGCGGTTCTTGGCCTTCTCCGAAAACGCCTTCATGGCCGCCCGGAACTCCTCTTTCTCGGCGGGCGTCACGTCGGGCGCCGAGGCCGCGACGATCTGGTCGCCCATCTGGTCGAACGCGAAATCCATCAACTTTTTCGCGTTGCTCATGAGGAACAGGAGGCCGACGATGACGGCCACCGAGGCTCCGGCGCACCCGACGAGGCCCCATTTCAGGCAGCCCTGCCGGCGGGAGCTCTCTACGGCATCCTCGAACGGCAGAGTCACCGGCAGCTGCGGCGGCAGGACGGGCACGGGCGGAGGCGTTTCGGTCATCTCCCTGAAATTACCACTAGTGCGAGAATGAGACGTGAGAGCGCGCCGCGCCGCGGCCCTGGCCGTCCTGTTCCTGCCGGTCCTCCTCACGGCAGGCCTCGGCGCGGGAGCGGGGTACGCCCTCTCGCGGGTGATCCGGATTCCCAAGGTCTCGGAGCTCGCGACCTACCGTCCCGACATCATCACGGAGCTCCGGGGCGCGGACGGCACGATCATCGCGAGGTTCGCGATCGAGCGGCGGATGCTCATCGAGCGGCCGGACATTCCGGACGTGATGGTCAAGGCGCTCCTGGCCGCCGAGGATGCCCGCTTCTACGACCACAGCGGGATCGACCTCATCCGAATCGGCGGGGCGGCTCTGCGTGACATCGCGACGCGCCGGATGTCGCAGGGGGCCTCCACTCTCACGCAACAGCTCGCGCGCGCGGTTTTCCTGACGCCCGAGAAGACCTGGGCCCGGAAGATCAACGAGGTGTTTCTCACCGTCGAGATCGAGAAACAGTTCTCGAAAGACCAGATCCTCACGCTCTACCTCAACAAGATTCCGTTCGGGCACGGCACGTACGGGGTCGAGGCGGCGTCGCGCTGGTACTTCGGCCACGGCGCGAAGACCCTTTCACTCCCCGAGGCGGCGCTCCTCGCGGGAATCATCCAGCGGCCCGCGTACTACTCGCCGTTCAACAACCTCGCCGCCGCGAAGAGCCGGCGCGATCTCGTGCTCCGCCGGATGGCGGAGGAGGGTTTTGTCAGCGACGCGCAACGCGTGGCCGCCCAGGGAACCCCGGTGGAGGTCATCCGCACGTCGCGCGAGACGACTCTGGGCCTCTATTTCTGCGAGGAGGTCCGCCAGTACCTCGAAAAGGAATACGGCGAGGGAGACCTCTACCGGGAAGGCTTGAGGGTCGACACGACGCTCGACCCGCGGCTCGAGACGTGGGCGGAAGACGCGCTCCGCCGCGGCCTCCGGCGGATCGACCGCCGCTCGGGCTTCCGGAAACCCCGCAACCTCATCGCGGAGGGAATCGACCCCGAAAAGTTCCGCGACCCCTCGTGGGCGGAGGGCGCTCCCCCGTCCGACACGCTCACGGCCGTCGTCCTTCAGACGTCGAAGACGGGCGCCGAGGTGCGCGTCGGCCCGAAGCGGTTCACGATTCCGGCGGCGGCCTTCCGGTGGACGCGCGCGGAAAGCCCCGTGAAGGCCGTCCAGCGCGGCGACGTCATCCAGATCGAGACGTCTCTCAACGACGCCGGCAAGGAGGAGACGCTCGTCGCGCAGGACCCGCACGTCGAAGGCGCGGTCGTCATCCTGGAGAACGCAACCGGCGCGGTGCGCGCCCTCACGGGCGGATACGACTTCAACCGCTCGAAGTTCGACCGCGCCGTGCAGGCCCTCCGGCAGGTGGGCTCCGCGTTCAAGCCCGTCGTCTACCTTGCGGCCATCGAGCAGGGCTTCACGCCCGCGGACACGGCGCTCGACGCGCCGCTCTCGATCGTCATCGACCCGAGGCAGCCGCCGTGGGAACCGCAGAACTACGAGCGGAAGTATCTGGGGGTCGTGACGTATCAGTACGCCCTCGAGCACTCCCTGAACGTACCGACCGTGCGCGTCGACCTCCTCGTCGGCACGAAAAGGGTGATCGAAACGGCGCGCCGCCTCGGAGTCCGCCAGAACCTCCTCGCGTATCCGTCGCTGGCCCTCGGCTCTTTCGAGGTGACCCCCCTCGAGATGGCGCAAGCCTATTCGGCGATCGCGAACGCCGGGATCACCTACAGACCGTACTTCGTCGAGCGCATCCGCAACGCGGACGGCGTGACCCTCGAACAGAGCGCGCCGGAGCCGAAGGAAGCGACCTCACCCGCGTCGGCCTACGTTCTCCTGAACATGATGAAGGGCGTCGTAGCCCGCGGCACGGGGGCCACGGCCGCGCGGCTGAGGCTTCCTCTCGCGGGCAAAACGGGCACGACGAACGACTTCACGGATGCCTGGTTCGTGGGGATGACGCCGCGGCACACGATCGCCGTGTGGGTCGGCCACGACACGAAGAAGACGCTCGGACCGAAGTCCGCAGGCGCCGACGTGGCGCTCCCGATCTTCATCCGCATCGTCGAGAAGATGAAGGAAGCGGGCCTCGTGACGGAGACCGAGGACTTCGAAGCGCCTCAGGGCGTCGTCCTCGTGCCGGTGGACGAATCCACCGGCTATCGAGCGACGCCGTCCTGCGCCCGGGTCGTCCTCATGGCGTTCGCGAACGGGACCCAGCCCACGGATCTCTGCGGCGACCAGCCGCATGCGGTCGCGAGACTGCCGCAGTACCTTCAGCGCGCGATGTACTCCCCGAAGCGCGGGGAGACGAAGGCCGACGAAGTCACCGTCACCGACGCCCCGAAGCTCGCGGCGCCGCTCCCGAAGGCGGGTCCGCAAGGCGGGCCACCGGGCTGACGGTCAGTTCGCGAGCGGACGGACTTCCAGAGTGAGGGCCACGGTCACGTCGCGGTGGAGCTTCACGTGCACCGTGTGCGTCCCGAGGCGCTTGATGGGCTCCTCGAGGTCGATCTTCCGCTTGTCGACCGTGATGCCCTTGGCCTCCAGCGCGTCCGCCACTTCGGACGAGGTCACGGAGCCGTAGAGTGAATCGTTCTCGCCGGACTTCTTGTGAAGGACGATCTTCGCGCCCTCGATGGACTTCGCGACGCCCGCGGCCTGGTCCTTCTCGTGCTCGATGCGCGCGTCGTAACGCTTCTTTTCCTGCTCGAGCCTCTTCACGTTCCCCGCGGTAGCGGGATACGCGAGCGCCTTGGGAAGGAGGAAGTTCCGGCCGTAGCCCTCGGCGACGGTCACAACGTCCCCCCGGTGCCCCAGCCCCTTCACGTCGTCGGTCAGGACCAATTTCATCGCGAGCTCCTCAGGTTGTCTCGGGTCACGGGTGATGTGCCGGTCAGAAGCCGCCGGGAATGTCCGGACCCGCCGGACCGTCGTCGGCCCCTTTCTTTTCGAGCCGCGTCCTCACGTCGACGAATTCGTCGAAGAGGCCCGAGAGAGCGAGAAGAAGGGGGAAGGGCATCTGAAAGACCAGCACGTAGACGAGGGCCCGGCCCACGAGGCCGGCTCTTCCCCGATCGAGAAGAGCGCGGATTATGGCGAGACCCCTCAGAAAAAACAAGACGCCGAGCGGAAGGAGCAGATCGACGGCCGGCCGTCGAAGCTCCGCTCCCCCGACCGCCGCCAGCAGTCCGGCGGGCACGAAAGCGACGGCGGCGGCCAGCGGAGTCCGAAAAACACTGAAGGAAGCCTCCGACCAGTCCGCCTCGGCGAGCCCGGCGCCGCGCGCGAACCCGTAGACGACGAGAGCGGCGTGGATCATGGAGGCGGCGAGCACGATCCCCGGCAGCTGCTCTTCGATCAGGACCCGGCCGAACTCGAAGAGCCGCGCAACGGTGGCGACCGAAGACTCGCCCCAGCCGCTCGCGCGGTAGTTCGCGAGCATCTCGGGCACGAGGGCGGCCCAGCGGCCCGCGAGGACGGCGCCAGGGTCGCGGCCCGTGGCGACGGCCGATCCGAGCAGCACGGCGAGGCCGCCGATTCCCGTGAGGGAGAAGACGGCGAGAAGAACCACGTCGCGCCGCCGGCGGTCGCGCGCGGTCGCGAAGAGACCCACGGCCGGAAGGGCGACGAGGACGATCGCGAGCACGGCGGCGACGATCGCGCCGTCCGGCACGAGAAGCGCGCCGAGGACGAGCGCGATGGGAACCGTCAGGGCCGGCACGAGGAACCCGGCCGCGAGGCGCGTCGACTCCAGGGCCGCGCGACCCAGGCGCGCGGCCGCATGCGGCGCCAGAACGAGGCCGAAGGGCGGCGCCGCCGCGGTCAACGCCGCGGCGAGAGCCGCCCCGAGGACGGCGAGGGCTCGCTTAATCGGAGACGTAGGGAAGAAGCGCGAGGTAACGGGCGCGCTTGATGGCGGTTGCGAGCTTGCGCTGGTAGAAGGCGGACGTCCCGCTGATGCGGCGCGGGAGGATCTTGGCGCGCTCGGGGACGAATCCCGCGAGAAGCTTCACGTCCTTGAAGTCGATGTACCCGATCTTCTCGACCGTGAACTTGCAGACGCGCTTGCGGCGCACGAAGAACTTCTTCTTGATGGGCTTGCGAATGGGAGCGGCCATGGTGTGTGTCTCCTGGTGCTTCCCGCGTTACTCGCGGGAGTCGCCGGCCGGGTCGACCGGCGGCATGGTGGGCGAGGGCGAGGGCGAGGAGTACGGCGCGTCGGAAGCTTCGGGGCGGGGCCGGCGGGGCTTCGTGTTGCGCGCGACCTTCTGGCCGTGCTTGACCTCTTCGTCGATCCGGACGGAGAGGAACCTGAGGACGCTCTCCGAGAGGCGCATCTTGCGCTGCACCTCGGCGACGCATGCGGTGGGCGCCCGGAAAAGGAAGTTGTGATACGTGGCTTCGGTCCTCTTCTTGATGACGTAGGCAAGGCGGCGGCGGCCCATCGATTCGTCTTTCTCGATGGTC
>DASVJU010000230.1:0-4326 GCA_036385755.1 Thermoanaerobaculia bacterium | reverse complement strand
GGCTCGTACATCCCGATGGTCGTCATCAACTGATATCCTCGCCCCGACTCGGGCCGGACAGGCGGTCGCCGCTCTCGACGCTTCGGCGGAAGGAGGGGAGGAAAGTCCGGACTCCCGCGGGCAGCGTGCCGGAGAAATTCCGGTCGGGGTAACCCGAAGGAAAGTGGCACAGAAAACATACCGCCGACGCGCCGCGAGGCGCAGGTAAGGGTGAAAAGGTGCGGTAAGAGCGCACCGCGGTTCCGGCAACGGGACTGGCAGGCGAAACCCCACGCGGAGCAAGACCAAATAGGGTGACGGAAGGGGCGCCCGCCCTCGCGGCTTCATGCCGACGTCACCGGGTAGGTCGCTCGAGCCCGTCCGAAAGGCCGGGCCTGGAGGAATGACCGCCGGCCGGAAGGCGCGAGCCGACCGGTTACAGAATCCGGCTTATCGTCCGGCCCGAGTCACTTTTCTCCCCTTCGGATAGACTTCCCCCGCGCTTATGAAAGTCGTCGTCAAGTCGGGGGCGCCGGGCGGGTTCACGGATTACCTCGCGCGCTTTACCGCCGGCCATCCCATCTTCGAGGAGGGCGAGGTCGGCACCGAGATGTACGTCATCCAATCCGGAACCGTCGAGATCTTCAAGCGCAGCCGGCGAGGCGAGGACAAGCTTCTCGCCACGCTCGAGAAGGGCGATTTCTTCGGGGAGATGTCGATCCTCGAGGACGTGGCCCGCACGGCTTCGGCACGCGCGAAGTCGGACGTCGAGCTCGTCCGGATCAACCAGTCGACCTTCGACGAGATGCTTCGTCACAACGCGGAGATCGCCGTGCGGATGCTCCGCAAGCTGTCCCGCAGACTGCGCGAGACGACGAAGCTTCTCGAGCAGTCCACCGGCGCGGCTCCCGCGCTCGACGAGAGCTCTTCCGACATCTTCGCGAGGGTCTCCGAGCGCCACGACATCTTCCGGCTCGTGGCCGCCGCCGGCGGCGAGGAGTTCTTCCTGAACCGCGACGGCGAGACCACCGTGGGGCGCGTCGACCCGGTCACGGGGATCAAACCGGATGTCGATCTCGCGAACCTCGACACACAGAGGTCCGTCTCGCGCCGGCACTCGAAGATCGTCCACGAAAACGCCGAGTTCCGCGTCGTCGAGGAGATCGGCACGATGAACGGCACGTTCGTGAACGGCACGCGCATCGTCACGGGCCAGCCCGTGACGATCAAGGACGGAGACCGCACGCGCTTCGGGCTCGTGGATCTCACGTTCCGGGTCAGCAAGGCGTAGGCGATATCCTCCCGCCGCTGCCGCCGCTCCCATCGCTTGCCACCCTGCCCGGCATCGGCCCCGTGCGCGCGAAGGAGCTGGCCGAGGCCGGAGTGGAGACGGCGCTCGACCTCCTCCTTCACCTCCCGTTCCGCTACGAGGACCGCACGCGCATAGCGCCGATCTCGGCTCTCGTGCCCGAGGGCCCGGCGATCACGGTGAAGGGCGAAGTGTTGTCCGCCCGCCTCATCCGCACGCGGCGCCGCGGCTTCACGATCTTCGAGGCGATCCTGGACGACGGCTCGGGCTCTCTGCGCCTCGTCTTCTTCAACCAGCCCTATCTTCAGAGATGGCTGTTGCCGAAGAAGGTCTTCTGGGTTTACGGAATGGCGACACAGGCGGCGCGCTACCGGCGCGGGCTCGTCATGGAGAACCCGCAAATAGAGGAATTCTTTGAAGGTAAAGAGGAAGAGGGAAAGGGCGCTGGCGGAATGGGCGGCGCCGCCACCGATCCTCTCTCCGTGGGCCGGGTGGTCCCCATCTATCGAAAATTGCCCGCACTGACGCCGCGTGCGCGCCGGACCCTCGTCTTCCACCTTCTAAGAAATTTCGCAGACCGTCTCCCCGAGCGACTGCTTCCCTCGCGGGAGAGGGAGCAAAAATTCCCCTCTCTCTCCGAATCCCTGCGAGAAGCCCACTTCCCGGGGAGCGCGGGCGGTACGGCCGACGCGGAGCCGTGGACCTCGCGGACGTCGCCCTACCTGCATCGCCTGGTGTACGAGGAGTTCCTCGAGTTCCAGGTCGGCCTTCAGCGGCGGCGCCGCGCGCAGGCGGCCGACCCCGCCCCCGTGCTCGCCGCCGACGACGCCATTCGCGCGCGCCTCAAGGCCCTCCTCCCGTTCGCGCTCACCGGCGCGCAGAAGCGGGTGATCCGGGAGATCGGCGAGGACTTCCGGCGCGGCACGCCCATGCGGCGGCTTCTCCAGGGCGACGTCGGAAGCGGCAAGACGATCGTCGCGGTGCTGTCGGCCGTCCTCGCGGCCGCATGCGGATACCAGACCGCTCTCATGGCCCCCACCGAGATCCTCGCCGAGCAGCACGCCGCGACGATCTTCCGTCTGCTCGCGAAGTCCGGGCTCGTGCCCGCGCTCCTGACCGGCCGCGTCAAGGGTAAAGCCCGCGCCGCGCTCCTCGACCAGCTCGCGGGCGGCCGCGTCAACCTGCTGGTCGGAACACACGCGCTACTGGAGGATCCCGTGGAATTCATGCGGCTCGGGCTCATCGTGATCGATGAACAGCACCGGTTCGGAGTCGCTCAGCGCACGGCGCTCTCGGCGAAAGCCGGCAAGACCGGCAACGCGGACCCAGCCGGCCGGAAACCGCATCTCCTCGTGATGTCCGCGACGCCGATTCCGCGCTCTCTCGCGCTCACGCTCTACGGAGATCTTGACGTCTCGACGCTCGACGAAAAGCCGCCGGGCCGGACGCCGGTCGCGACGCGTGTCCTCCCGGAGTCCGAGCGTGGCGGCGCGTTCAGGGAGATCGAGGCCGAGATCCGGGTCGGGGGCCAGGCTTACGTCGTCGTCCCTCTCATCGAAGAGTCGGACAAGATCGAGGCGCGCGCGGTCGAAAAGCACGTGGAGGAGATCCGCAGAGCGTTGCCCGGAAGGCGGATCGGCGTCGTCCATGGCCGCATTCCGTCCGAAGAGCGCGAGAGGACGATGGGGGAGTTCGTCGCCGGCCGGCTCGACGTCCTTGCCGCGACGACCGTCATCGAGGTCGGCGTCGACGTGCCTAACGCCTCCTACATGCTGATCGAAAACGCCGAGCGTTTCGGTCTCGCCCAGCTCCACCAGCTCCGGGGGCGCGTGGGAAGAGGCCGGCGAAAGTCGCGCTGCGTGCTTCTCTTCGGCGTGAAGGCGTCGCCCGAGTCGCGCGAACGGCTCGCCGTTCTGGAGAAGACGGACGACGGATTCGTGGTCGCCGAGGAAGACCTCAGGCGCCGCGGCCCCGGCGACGCGCTCGGAACGCGCCAGAGCGGGGTGCCCTTCTTCCGCGTCGGCGATCTCGTGCGAGACGTCGCCTGGATGAAGATGGCGCGGGACGAGGCCAGGCGGCTCATCGCCGCGAACGCGGACGCGCCCTTTCGCACGCCGCTCCTCCTCCGTGCCGCGGACCTGCCGGTCGGAGACTGACGCCCTCTCGTTCCGGGTTAACATCCGCGCCCGCGCGGTGAATCCGCGCCCGAAGGCGCCGTGGACCCCCAGAAAACGCTCGAAATCGTCATCCAGATCGTGGTGCTGCTGTTCGCCGTCTCGTTCCACGAGTCGGCCCACGGCTACGTGGCGATGAAGTGCGGCGACAACACGGCGCGGGACCTGGGGCGGATCACGATGAACCCGCTGAAACACCTGGACCCGATTGGCAGCCTCCTCTTCCCGGCGATGCTCGCGTTTTCGGGACTGCCCGTCTTCGGCTGGGCGCGCCCCGTTCCGGTCTCGCTCCGGGGCGTCCCGAATCCGCGCCGGGCCAATCTCCTCGTTTCGGCGGCGGGGCCGCTCTCGAATCTGCTGCTGGCGGTCGTGTTCGGTGCCGCCTTTGAGCTCATCAAAGGCAGTGAGGTGGCTTCGAAGGCGAGCCCCCTTTACGCGCTCACGCTGATCTTCGCCCTTTCGGTTCTCGTGAACGTCTCCCTCGCGATCTTCAACCTGCTGCCGATCCCGCCGCTGGACGGCTTCGGCGTCGTCGAGAGCCTCGCGCCCGCCGCCGCGCTTCCCGCCATCATCTGGCTGAGGCGATTCGGGTTCATCATCCTCATCGTCGCGATGTTCACGGGGGTCCTCGGTTTCATCATGCGACCCGTGCAGAATCTCGTGATCGCCTTCCTGAGGTCCTGATGTCTCTTCCTTCTAAGAAGATTGTTCTCTCCGGTCTCCGTCCAACGGGCCGCGTCCACCTCGGCAACTACTGGGGCGCGGTGAAGAACTGGGTCGACCTGCAGGAGAAATACGCCTGCCGTTACTTCGTCGCCGACCTCCACGCGCTCACGACCGACTATGCGGACACCTCCGCGATCC
>DASVJU010000229.1:0-3536 GCA_036385755.1 Thermoanaerobaculia bacterium | reverse complement strand
GAGCTTGTCGATCAGCTTGGCCTTGACGGAGGTGGCAGTGAGCGCCTCGGCGACCGTGGGTGCAGCCGCCTCGGAGGGGTCCGCGGCGTTCGCGGGCGACGCCGAGAGAAGCCATGTGAGGGAGAGGGTTGCCGCGAGGATCGGAACAAAGTTCTTTTTCATTGACTGAGTCTCCTGCCGGGCATCCCAGCGCAATTCTCCTGCCAGCGTCGGGGGGCTGTTTCAAGCCCGTTTGCCGGGTGGGGGAGCCGTCCCCGCTCGCGCGGCGTGGAATAAATTTCATCGCTGGCTCCGCCTTTGCACTCCCTCGACGAGAAGGAGTCGGCATGTGGCCTGCGAGCAGAGCGCTGTACCTCCTCGGGGTCCTCTGCGCGCTCGCCACCCCTGGCGCGGGGGCGGAGGAGGTGGCTCCAGGCACCCCCATCGTGGCGGTGCGGATCGAGCGGCACGACGTCTTCGATCTTGACGACCCGTCCACTTCGGCATGGCCCTATCGCTGGGTCGATGCCCTGCACCTCCTCACCCGCGAGGACTTCATCCGGTCGCTGCTGCTTTTCGGCGTCGGCGACCGCCTCGACCCGGTGCGGCTGGCCGAGAGCGAGCTCCTCCTGCGGGGGACGGGCTTCCTCAACCCCGTGATCATCTCGGCGCGGATGGTCCCCGGCGGGGCCGAAGTGGTCGTCGAGACGCACGACCAGTGGACGACCGGCGCCACCGTCAGCTTCGGCATGTCCGGGGAGCGCCGGTCCGCCAGCTTCGGCCTGTGGGAGGACAACCTTCTGGGGCTCGGGAAGAGCTTCCTCTTCGACGTCTCGTCGGACCCCGAACGGACCTCCACGAAGTTCCGTTACAAGGACATCACGTTCTTTCATACCCGCTGGCAGCTCGAGCTCGAGCACCAGACGTCCTCCGACGGATCGACGGACCACCTCCGGGTCGAGTACCCGTTCTTCTCGCTCGTGACGCCGCGCGCCGGGGGTGTCGACTGGAGGCACGAGGAGAGCCTGTTGTATCTCTCGTCGGGCGGCGAGCGGCGCGTCGAGGGGCAGACGAAGATCCGGAGCTGGGAGGTCTGGGGCGGGCTGCGGCTGCTCGGCAGCGGCATACGCACGGACCGTCTCATCGCCGGAGCGTTCGGCGAGCGCGCGCTGTTCCGGAACTGGCGGAGCCTCGACGGCTCGCCCTACCCGCAGCCGCAGGACCGGAACCTGGCGGGCTTCGAGCTGGGCTGGGAGCACCAGACGTTTCGCTGGAAGGTCGTGCGCGGGTTCCGCGCCTGGCTCAGGCAGGAGGACCTGCCGCTCGGGCCCAACTGGAAGGTCGTGACCGGGCTCTCGCTGCCGTTCTTCGGCGGCGACAGGATCAGGCTGCGCTACCACGGAACGTTCGAGTCGGGCCAGCTCTCGGGGCGGACCTACACCTGGCAGCGCGTCGACCTCTCGGGACGATTCGAGGGCGGCGGCTTTGCCAGCGCGATCACCCACGTCGAGGCCGGGGGAGCCATCACCGGGTCGGCGGGCCTGAGAGTCCGCGTCGCCGCCGACCTCGGCTACGCCCTCGATGGCGAGAGGCAGCTCACGCTCGGAGCCGACACCGGCCTGCGCGGCTACGACCCGAACACGTTCGACGGCACCTCGCGTGTGGTGGCGAACGTGGAATGGCGGCGCCGCATCACCGGGGAGCTGCTGCACGTGGCGGCGCTGGGTCTCACGGCGTTTGCCGATGGCGGAAAGACCTGGGGAGCGCGGGTCGGGCCGTCCACGGAAGGCTGGCGCGGCGACGTCGGCGCAGGTGTTCTTGTGGAGCTCACCCGCGCGTCTCTCGTGCGCATCGTCCGTTTCGAGGTGGCCCTTCCCGATCGCGGCGGAAAACCCATCTACCTGATCACGACCGATTCGCTTTTCTGAACAGGACTCGCGCGACCGCCCCGGTTTTCAGGGATGATCGTCGCGGGGAGCGTTCCTGAGACCCGAGCCCGGCATTCCCGACCCGTCCCGGCGGCGCGCGATCCTCGCGGCGGTGATGCTCGGGTCGATCCTCGGCCCGATAGACGCGAGCGTCGTGAACGTCGTCCTTCCGACGATCGCGCGTTCCTTCTCTGCGAGCATCGCAACGGCGCAGTGGGTGCCGATGCTCTACCTCGTCACGGCGGGAAGCCTCGTCCTCTTTTTCGGCAGGCTCGGCGACCTCTGGGGCTATCGGCGCGTCTTCCTCGCCGGTCTCCTCGGCTTCGTGGCGGCGTCCGTGCTCTGCGCGGCGGCCCCGACGATGCACGCTCTGGTCGCCTTCCGGGCGCTCCAGGGTGTCTCGGCCGGAATGATGACGTCGGTCCCGCTCGCCATCCTGACCGGGACCTTCGGCGCCGCCGAGCGGGGACGCGTCATCGGGCTCTTCGCCGGGAGCATCTCCGTCGGCCTCGCCATCGGCCCGAGCCTCGGAGGATTTCTCGCCGCGGCGTTCGGCTGGCGGGCCGTCTTTCTCGTGAACCTGCCGGTCGGACTCGCCGCCTTCGTATTCGCGCGGCGCGTCCTGCCCGATCTCCCCGGCGCCGCGGGTCGCATCGACGTGCCCGGCGCGTTCGCGGTCCTCGGCGCACTCTCGACGTTTCTTCTCGCCGTGAACCGGACGCAGCAGGATGGGTTCGACTCCACGGCCTGCGCGCTGCTTGCCGCCGCCGTGCTCTTCCTCGCCGCGTTCGTGGCGATCGAACGCCGGACGCCGCAGCCGCTCCTCGACCTCAAGCTCCTCAGGAGCGTGCCGCTTCGTTTCGGGTGCCTCGCCGCGGTCCTGAACTTCATGGCGCAATACGTCGTCGTTTTTGTGACGCCGTTCTTCCTCGCGCGCGTTCTCCACGAGGAGCCGGGGCGCGTCGGCCTCGTCATGACGGCCTTTCCGATCACCGTCCTCGCCGTTGCGCCGCTCGCGGGCGCGCTGTCGGACCGGGTCGGCACGGTAGCGCTCGCGGCGGGAGGCAGCTCGGTTTGCGCGCTCGCGTGCCTTCTCTTCGCCGCGAGGCCCGGGAACGGCGGGATTCTCCCGTTGATTCTCGGCCTCATGCTTTTCGGTCTTGGCACGGGGGCGTTTCAGTCGCCCAACAACAGCGCGGTGATGGGCGCGGCGCCGCGCGAGCACCTCGGCGTCGTGTCGAGCCTCCTCGGCACGTCACGGAGCGTCGGGATGGTCCTCGGGGTCGCGGCGGCGGGGGCGGTCCTCTACGCGGCCGTTCCGGCGGGCGTCCTCCGCGCGCCGGACCTCGCCCCGGCGGAGGCGGCGGTCTTCTCCGCGGGGCTGAGGTGGGCCTATGCCGCAGGCGCGCTCTTCGCCGCGACCGCCGCGCTCCTGTCGCTCGGCCGGGGGCGTCCTCGGCCGGAGGAGCGCGACGTGCAGGACCTCTGATTCGAGCTATTTCTTGATGGCGTTGCCGAGATTCGTCAGAACCTCGCCGACTTTGTGGCTCGCCTTGCCGAGACCCTCCTGGACCGCGCCCGTGGCGCGCTGAAGAGACCCCTCGCGTTCCATCTTCTTGTTGCCGGTGA
>DASVJU010000228.1:0-2191 GCA_036385755.1 Thermoanaerobaculia bacterium | reverse complement strand
CGAGGTCGAGATCGTGCGCTATCCCGAGTTGCGCGCGGCCGCCTCGCGCTCGGGCCCCGTCCTCGTGGAGGAAATCGACCGTGATCCCCTCATGGGCGAGGCCAAGGGTTTCCTCGAGGGCGCGCCGATCCGGTCCCTGCTTTGCCGGCAGCTTCCCGGCGAAGGCAGCGACCTCTACCTCCACGCGGTCCGCGAACGCGTGCCTTTCGGCCTCGTGGACGTCGCCCTTCTCGGGGCCGCCGCCCGCCTTCTCAGGGCCGCGCACGACCAGGGCCGCCCGAAGGAGCCTCTCGAAAAGAATCCCGACCGCAAGCGCCTGCGCACCGTGCAGCGCATCCTGACCGGGATCCCCGACGCGACCGCGATGGTGGGGCCGACGGGCGAGATCCTCATCGTGAACGCGCCCTTCTGCGCGCTCTCGGGCCGCCTCGAGTCCGAGCTGATCGGGCTCGACTATCACGCGCTGCTCCGCCCGACGGTTCCCGAGGACACGCTCGACGAGCCGCCCCTCCCGGACGGGTCGCCCCTCGCGCGGGAAAGGCTGCGCCTTCTCACCGGTTCGGGCCAGACGATCCCCGTCGAGGTCATTTCGATGCCGACGCCCGACGAAACGGCGGGACAGGCCGGCTGGTCGACGCTCACCCTCCGCGACCGCCGGAAGGAGAACTCGCGCGCCGCGCGCGCGAAGGAGCTCGGCAAGGACCTCGCCGAGACCTCGCGTCAGCTCGAGACGCTCGAGGCGAGCGTGCGGGAAGCCGAGGTCATGCGCGCGCGCTTCTGGACGGCGGCCGCCCACGAGCTCCGGACCCCTCTCGCAATCGTGCAGAGCTACCTCGAGGTCGTCCTCACCGATCTCGCCGACGAGGTTCCCGAAAGGCCGACGCAGCTCCTGAAGACGGCGTCGGACGGGCTCTCGCGTCTCGAACGGCTCATCGCCGACGTGCTCGACGCAGCCGTCACCGGCCGCGCGCGGGCCACGCTTCGCCTCGCCGACATGGATCTGGCCGAGGTCGTCCGCGGCGTCTCGGGGACGCTCTCGGCGGCGGCGTTCAAGCGTGGATTGCGGCTTCAGGTGGACGTGCCGAAGGGCTTGCCCCGCGTCAGCGGAGACCGCGAGAAGATCGAGCGCCTCCTGACGAATCTCGTCGACCACTCCCTGAGGTCGATGCCCCGCTCGGACGAGCCTGTCCTCCTCGTCGCGTCGCGGGAGAGCGACCGCACAGTGATTCGGATCGTGGACAAGGGACCGACGATCTCCTCCGAACGGGCCGCTCATCTCTTCGACGACGTCGGGTCGGCACGCAGCGGAGGCGAGTTCGGACTCTCCGTCGCACGACGCCTCGCGGATGCAATGAAGGTCGACCTCACCGCGTACTCCGAACGGGACGGCTCGAACGTGAAGTGCGTCGCCTGGCCGGCCGCGCCCGTGAAGGGCGGGGCTTCACGCTGAAGACCACCGGGCGGCTGAAGACGAAGACCGCGATCCGGCGCGCTTTCGAGATCCTGATGCGGCGGCCCGACGCGCGCGCGGCCGCGTCGGTCGCGCGGCCCGCCGATCAGGTTCGGATCGTGGGAGGCGCCGTCCGCGATGCGTTTCTCGGCGCGACAGGCGGCGATCTCGACCTCGTGGCGCCGCCCGGCCGCGCCGAGCCGCTCGCGTGGGCCCTGGCACGGCACGTCGGCACGCGCGTCATCGCCGTCGGCGCGGCGCCGAAACGCACCCTCAAAGTGCCATTTCACGCCCATGAAATCGATATCTGGGAGGAGACGGGTGATTCTCTGGCGGATCTCCTTCGGCGCGACTTCACCGTGAACGCGCTCTCTTTCTCGCTGCCGGACGGCACGTTCGCGAGCGCGCCGGGCGCGCTCGCGGATCTGAGAGCAGGAAGACTCGCTCCGCCTCGTCCGGGCGTCTTCCTCGAGGATCCGCTCCGGGTCCTGCGCGCCGCGCGCTTTCTCGCCGAACGACCCGCATTCCACGTCGCGCGCCGAGCGATGCAGGAGCTCCGGGAAGCGGGAAATTTTCTTGGAGGGGTGAAAGAGGAGAGGCGTCTTGTCGAGCTCGACAAGCTTCTCGGCGCGCCCGCGCCAGGAAGAATGCGCGCGCTGCGGTTCCTCGAACGGACGGGCGCCCTGTCCATCCTCCTTCTGAGCACGGCGGAGCGGGAGCGCCGCCGCGGTCTCGCTCTCG
>DASVJU010000227.1:0-12482 GCA_036385755.1 Thermoanaerobaculia bacterium | reverse complement strand
CACCGGCGCCCAAGGCAGGTTCTGCGCGAGGAGGCCCTTGATGATGGTGGCCATGAGCGTCGCCTGCGGCGCCGCGAGCTTCGGGCCGCCGATGCCGTGCGCCTCGCCGCCCGCGTACGTCTTGTCGAGGAGGAACAGCGTACCGCCGATGACGAGCGTCGAAACGAGGACGCCGATGATGAAGCCGATCTGCTGGCGGCGCGGGGTCGCGCCCACGAGGAAGCCCGTCTTCAGGTCCTGGGACGTCGCGCCCGCGTTCGCGGCCGCGATGCACACGAGGGCGCCGACGCAGAGGGCGACCGGCTGGTACGCCTCGCCCGTGCGGCCGATGAGGACGAACACGAGACAGGTGCCCATGAGGGTCGCGATCGTCATGCCGGAGATCGGGTTCGAGGACGTGCCGATGATGCCGACGATGCGGCTGGCCACGGTCACGAAGAAGAAGCCGAAAACGACGACGAGGAGCGACATGACGAGGGAGCCCGGGAACGGTCCGTGCGGAAAGCCCGGCAGGATCGCGATGAGGATCGCGAGCACGATCGAGCCCACGACGACGATGCCCATCCCGAGGTCGTCGTCCGTGCGGATCTTCTTCGCGGCCCCGGATCCTGCGCCGAGGCTTTTCACGGACTCCTTGAAGGCGCCGATGATGGTCGGCATCGTCTTGACGAGCGTCATCACGCCCGCGCACGCGACGGCGCCCGCGCCGATGTACCGCACGTACGCGCGGTAAATCCACTCGGCGTGCGCGTGGCCGTTCCGCCAGCCTTCCGAGAAGCCGAGGTTCGTGAGGTCCTGAACGAGGCGCGTCTCGGGCACGAAGATGGAGATGAGCGGGATGAGAGCGAGCCACGAGAGCACGCCGCCCGAGGCCAGTTCGCCCGCGATTTTCGGCCCGATGATGTAGCCGAGGCCGAGGTACTCCGGCGTCACGTCGCAGGAGAGAGTCGCGTCGGGAATCCTCCCGTCCTTTCCCGTGCGGAACCACGTCGCCGTCTCGCGCCAGAGGCCGAGGATGCCGTACAGGAACTTGTAGAGCATCGAAATGCCCACGCCCGCGAAGACCATCTTCGCGAGGTTGCCGCCCTTCTCGCCCGCGATGAGGACGTCGGCGCAGGCCGTGCCCTCGGGGTACGGCAGGGTGCCGTGCTCGTTGACGATGAGCGGCCGGCGGAGCGGGATCATGAAGAGGACGCCGAGCGTTCCCCCGATCGCCGCGAGGAGGAAGATGACGAAGTACTTGAAGTAGTCCGCTCCGTTCGAGAGGAAGAGGAGCGCGGGCACCGTGAAGACGACGCCGGCCGCCACCGACTCGCCGGCCGACCCGATCGTCTGAACCATGTTGTTCTCGAGAATCGTGGACTTCCCGAGCTTCTTGAAGACCGCGATCGAGAGCACGGCGATGGGCACCGATGCGGAAACCGTCAGGCCGGCGCGCAGCGCGAGATAGACCGTGGCGGCGCCGAAGATGATGCCGAAGAACGACCCGAGAAGGATCGCCTTCAGCGTGAACTCCGGGACCTCCGCGTCCGCCGCGATGTACGGCTTGAAGTCCTGCCCGCTGCCGGGTGCGCTCATCCGTCTGTCCTCCTCACGTCATATGGAAACTGCCCGGGAGTCTGCCATCCCCCGAGGCGCCTTGTCGAACGCGGCCGGGCGCGGGAGGGGCCTATACTGTTCCCTGCTCGTGCCATCGCGATCCATTCCGGAATCACGGGTTCGAGTTGTCTCCCCCCAGGAGGGCCCCCATGAACCCCACCGTTCTCGTCCTCGCGGACGATCTGTTCTGGAAGACCAAGATCGAGCACACGCTGAAGTCGGCGCAGGCGACGGGCGTGTTCATCGACAGGTCGGACCAGCTCGCCGGCAAGGCCGACCCGCGCTCCGTAGGCCTCGTCATCGTCGACCTCGCGCTGCGCGACGACCCGTTCACGGCGATCGCGACCCTCAAGAAGAACGCGAAGACGAAGAACATCGCGGTCGTGGGCTACTACGAGCACGTCCGGAGAGACCTTTTCGAGAAGGGCGGCAAGGCCGGCTGCGACCAGGTCCTTCCCCGCGCGGCCTTCTCCCAGCACCTGGGCGACATCGTCATGAAGTACGCGCTCCCCGGCGGCGTGCGCGCGGAAGAAGAAGAGTCCGATCCTCCGGAGGAGTAGCTCCGCCGGTCAGAGCGAGGGCGTCACGATCTCCACGCCTTCAACCAGGCCGCGAAAGTGGCGTTCATTGAAGGTGAGAATGGCTTCTGCTCCCGCACGCACGGCGCAGCGCGCGATTACAGCGTCGTAGGTGCGACCCCCGGCGATCGACTGCGCGGGGGCGTTCGACAAGAGCGCCCGGTATGAGGCCGCTTCGAGCGCGACGAGCGAGTGCCTGAAGAGGTTTGCGTCGAGAAGCGCGAGCGCGTCACCCGGAGAGAGGCGATGCGGCGCCGGCAACCTCGTGAGCACTGCATAGGTTTCGACAAGAGCCGGAGCCGCAACGATGAGGCGCTCACCGCCCGCGAGGCGGGAGGAGATCTCCCGAGCGGCCGCCTCGTGATGCTCATGCCAGTCGACGAGAGCCGCGATGATGCAGCTCGTGTCCGGCAGGAACCCCGCTCGGGCGCCCCGCGTCATCTCAGCCTCGGCGTCTCAGAGCCGTCCGGGTGCGCTCGACGCTCTCCCCGGTCAGTCGCGGGCCGCCCTTACCGTCCGTGGCGCGGGCGACGGTGAGCCGGCCCTCACGCACGAGACGCACGGGCCGGGCCGAGGGTTCGAGGATCACCTGACCCTCGGTAACACGGACCTCCACGGTGGTGCCGGCGACTAGTCCCGCCTCGCGGCGTGCCTCCCGGGGAATGACGAGCCTCCCGGCGGCATCGATGGTAGTTTTCATGGCATGAATCCTACCATACGAATGTCGGCTATCGTCTCCGGCATGACCTCCAGCAGAAGACGATTCCTCACGAGCATGGCCGCCGCGGGCGCCGCAAGCGCCCTCTCACCCTTCGAAGAAAAACTGCAGGCGCAGAGCTCCGGCGCGCCCGGAACCGCTCCGGCCGCCGACGGCTACGTCCTCGTGACGTCGGCGAACGGCGTCGAGGCCGCGAAGGCCGCGCGCCAGGCGCTCATCCAGGGCTACGACCCGCTCGATGCGGCGATCGTGGGCGTGAACATCAACGAGCTGGACCCGAACGACATGAGCGTAGGATACGGCGGCGTCCCGAACGAGGAGGGCGTCGTGCAGCTCGACGCGTGCGTCATGGACGGCCGCACGCTGCGCGCGGGCGCCGTGGGCGCGCTGGAAGGCTGCAAGACGCCGTCGAAGGTCGCGAAGCTCGTCATGGAGCGCACGGACCGCGTCTTCCTCGTCGGGGCGGGCGCTCAGAAGTTCGCGAACGCGCACGGCTTCCCGGTCGAGGACCTCCTCACGCCGAAGACGCGGAAGATCTGGCTCTACTGGAAAGAGCGCCTCTCGGAAACGGACGACTGGATCGAGGCCGGCAAGGAAGCCGAGGACCCCGACATCAAGGAGTTCATCCGCAAGTACGGCAACGAGTACTTCCGGCCGCAGGGCACGATTCACATGTCCGTGAGGAGCGCGAAGGGCGATTTCGCGGGCGTCACAACGACGTCCGGCCTGTACTTCAAGATCCCGGGCCGGGTCGGCGACTCCGCCGTCGTGGGAGCGGGCGTTTACAGCGAGAACGGTGTCGGCTCGGCGGGATCCACGGGTCGGGGCGAGGCGAACCTCGTGACCTGCGGCTCCCACACGGTCGTCGAGTTCATGCGGCAGGGGAAATCAGTGGAGGAGGCGTGCCTCCTCGCCCTCAAGCGCATCGACGAGAAGACGCACCGCGTCCCCCGCCACCGCGACGAAAAGGGCCGCCCGAAGTTCAACGTCAGCTTTTACGCGATCGACGCGAAGGGCAAAACCGCCGGCGCCGCCATTTGGAGCGGCAGCAAGTACGTCGTCGGGGACAACGAGGGAGTCAGGACGCTGGAGGCGGCGTATCTGTACAAGAAAGGGACCTGACCCACCCGGTCGACTTGAAAAGCGTTCGCTGATCAATCACCCTGGTCGGCATGAAACCTGGCGACGTCCTCTCCCACCAGGAGATGTGTGTCGTCGAGAAGATGAGCCTCCAGCGCGGCATGAACTTCCGCTCGCGCGGCAAGCCAAACATCATTCTCATGAGTACCCGGCGCGGTGCGCCATACCGCGATAGCTTTGAAGGTGATGGCCGCGTTCTCATCTATGAAGGGCACGACGTCCCTCGGAACCTGACAATGGTTGATCCAAAAATCATCGACCAGCCAGACGTCAGCCCGACCGGGAAGCCGACCCAGAACGGCAAATTCTTCGACGCCGCGAAGCGAGCTAAGGCCGGCGAACGGCCCGAGCATGTACGTGTCTACGAGAAGATCAAAGATGGCATCTGGACCTTCAACGGCGTCTTTGCGCTCACCGACGCTTGGAAGGAGTCTGATGAGCGCCGGCGGGTGTTCAAGTTTCGACTGGAGCTAAAAGATGCTGCGGACGTGGCCGATGACCGGACGCACGAAGTACTCGAGCACACGCGACTAATTCCATCAGCCGTGAAGCTTGAAGTCTGGCAGCGAGACAAGGGGCGCTGCTGCCTTTGTGGATCTGCGGACAATCTTCACTTCGACCACGATCTACCCTTCTCAAAGGGCGGTACTTCTTTGTCCGCGAAGAACATTCGCCTGCTCTGTCGCCGCCACAACCTGCAGAAGAGGGATCGGATCGAATAGCCGAGGACGACCAGCGCCAACAGCCTCAAGCGCCGTTGGGAAGTCCCGAACTCCCGGACCAGGTTAGGCTCACTTCAGACAACCGATCATTCCTGGCTGCGGAGGATTCAATGAAACTCGATTCTCGCGATATTGCATGGGAGTGGGCAATGGCAAAGGGGTGGGCCTTCGAAATCACCGCCTCGACGATCACAGTCAGAGACGGCAGCGCCTACGTCATTGCGGGATGGATTTCTGCACCCAGGAGGCGCCATTTCGAGTCGTACCTGCCGGAGTGGAGCTCGAAAAGAGTACCTTCCATGTCGCGGTGGCCCACTGCGGGCTGAGTTCGACTGCCATGCGCTGGTGGCTCAAGGGGGGTACGCGAGAGCGAGCGCTCTAAGTTAGTCGTCAGCAGGAACAAACCCGCACCCCCGGAGTTGCTTCCCGCCGACCGACGCTGTACCTTACTCCTGTACAGGTGATTAATGGCCATCGAAGCGACCTACACGCATGCCCGCGCCCACTTCGCCTCGCTCTGCGACTCGGTCATCCATGATCGCGACTCCGTGATCATTCGGCGGCGCGGAGCCGAGGACGTCGCGCTCGTGTCGGCCGCCGAGCTGCGCAGCCTCGAGGAGACCGCCCACCTCCTTCGCTCGCCAAAGAACGCTGCCCGCCTTCTCGCAGCCCTTAACCGGGCGACCACCCGGAAGTTGAAGCCTTCCTCGCCGGACGCTCTGAGGAGGAAGCTCGGGCTCATATCGCCGAGCCCGAAACGCAGTCGTTGAGCAGCCGGCACCGGGTCGCCGTCTTTCACAAGGAGTTTCTGGAGGATCTCCGCTTCTGGGTGGACACGAACCGGAAGGTCGCCCTGCGGGCGCTCGATCTGGTCGACGCCGTGCTCCGCGACCCCTTCGACGGGATCGGGAAACCCGAGCCGCTCCGTCACCTCTACAAGGGCGCCTGGTCGCGCCGCCTGACCGAGGAGCACCGCCTCGTGTATCTCGTCCGGGACGACCGCATCGACTTCCTGCAGGCGCGCTACCACTACTGAGGGCGGCCTCCGGAGCTACTTCTTCCTGAGCTCCATCAGCACCTGCTTCGCGATGGCCTTGAGCGTGTCGAACACGCCCTGCCCGTTCGGGGCGCTGGCTTCGAACGTGGGCTCGCCCTTGAAGTTGAGCTGCCGGTAGAGATCGTCCGCGGGCATCGCGGTCGGGAGGTCGCGCTTGTTGAGCTGAAGGACGTAGGGAATCGCCTGCAGGTCGAAGCCGTGGTCGATCAGGTTCTTCTCGAGGTTCTGAAGCGACTCCACGTTCGCGTCCTGGCGCGCCTCCTGCGAGTCGGCCACGAACACGACGCCGTCGACGCCCTTCAGGATCAGCTTGCGGCTCGCGTCGTAGAAGACCTGTCCGGGCACCGTGTAGAGGTGAAAGCGCGTCTTGAAGCCGCGCACGGTGCCGAGGTCGAGCGGGAGGAAGTCGAAGAAAAGCGTCCGGTCGGTCTCCGTGGCCAGCGAGATGAGCTTGCCCTTGGCCGCCGGGTTCGTGCGGTCGTAGATGTACTGGAGGTTCGTGGTCTTCCCGCAGAGACCCGGACCGTAGTACACGATCTTGCAGTTGATCTCGCGAGCGGCGTAGTTGATGAACGTCATGGCGGCTACTCGCGAAAGAGGCTGTCGATGTCTTCGTCGGTGATCTCGGCGAACGGCGAGTCGTAGCCCTCCTGGCGCCGTGTTTTCTCGCTCTCGACTTTCTTCTGGATCGTGTCGAAGATGCGCTCGAGCTCGCCGTTCGCCTTGCGCACCCTGAGGCGCACGAGGCCGAGGGACGAGCGCTCGTCGAAGATGACGACGAGGATGACGCGCTGTCCGACGATCGAGATGTAGACGTTGTCGCGCTCGCCCTCGTGGAAGAGCACCGGGAATTCCTTCTCCCCGATGAGCCGCGCGAGGCCGTCCGTCGCGGCCACGTTGCCCGCCGTGAGCGATGCAAGAGACGTCGTGTCGAGGGATTCCACGTCGCCCTGGGCGGCGATCTGCTGCCCGTTCTTGTCGACGATGAAGACGACTTTCGCCTGGGCGTCCGCCTTCAGACGTCCGATGACGTCCTTGATCTGGTGAAACTCCTCGTCAAAGAGAATGAAATCGGACATGAGCCTTTGAGGGCCAAGTCTACCCGATCAGATCTCCCGGCGGCCCGAAAGCGACCTCGAGAGGGTGACCTCGTCCGCGAACTCGAGCGCGGCGCCCACCGGCAGACCCAGCGCCAGGCGTGTCACCCTGACGCCGAGGGGCTTGAGCCGGCGGGCGAGGTAGAGAGCCGTGGACTCCCCCTCCACGTTCGGATTCGTCGCGAGGAGGACCTCCTCGACGGCTTCGCCCTCCGGGGGATGCTCGACGCGCGCGATGAGATCGGCGACGTGGAGATCGTCCGGCCCGATGCCGCGGAGCGGCGCGAGCACCCCGGCGAGCACGTGGTAACGGCCGCGGAACTCGTGGGTGCGTTCGAGAACGTAGACGTCCGCGGCGTCCTCCACGACCGCGAGAAGCCGCAGGTCGCGCGTGGGATCCGAGCAGATGGCGCAGGGATCGGTCTCGGTGAGGGCGTGGCAGATCGAGCACGAACGCGTGCGCTCCCGCGCCTCGGCGACCGCCGCCGTGAGGACCGCCGCCTCATGCTCGGGGGCGGCGAGAAGGTAGTACGCGAGCCGGCGCGCGCTCTTCGGCCCGATGCCCGGCAGCCTCTCGAGCGCCGCGACGAGGCGGTCGAACGCCGGAAGCGCGGCCATTCGTCAGCGACCCTTCGCCCGGTCGGGGCCGCCGTCGCGCTTCACGTCGGCGATCTCGCCGCCGAAGAGATCCATCATCCTCTTGACGCGCTCGTCGGTCGCGACTTTCATTCTCAGGTGCTCCCTTTCGAGGGTCTCCGGATCCGCGTTCGCCGCGGCCGCCGTGAGATCGCCGGCGGGCGGGGACACGCTTTCGACCGCCACGAGCGCGCCGCGCCCGAGGACGGCGACGGCGGCTTCCTCGAGCACCTTCGCCATCGCCGGCTCGGCGAGGCGCTTCTCGGTGACGACGCTCGGCGGATCGAGCGAGATCCGCACGGTTTTCCCCTCGAGCCGGATCGACGCGTCCTCCAGGACCGCTCCGAGCTGCGAGTGCTTCTTCTCGACGGCAGCGCGGAACGCGCCCGCGGGGTCGGGCGTCGCCACCGGGTCGGCAATGATCTCCAGCGGCGTCAGACCGACGAAGCGCGGGACGTCGGAAGAAGAGGAATCTTCTGTTTCGGAACGCATTCGGGACGCGGGACGCGTTTTGTGCTTCGCTGACGCTTCCTCACTGGCGGAAGATTTCTTAGAAGGGGAGGAAGAGGAAGAGGGGACCGGCGCTGGGGCGTCACCCGCGCGCGAGCCGCGTTCGGCGCGTGCGGGCGCCTCACTCACTTTCGAAGAAAATCCCCCGGCGCCGCCCCCCGCCGCTCCACCGCCGCTCGAACCGCCAGGCGCTCCATTCGTTCCGGAAATTCTCCCGGCAAGAATCTCTTCTATCGGTATCAGCCTCGGCAGCTCTGCGAGCTTCAGGAGCAGCACCTCGAAGGCGAGGGCGGGCACGTCCGAGCGCCGCAGCGTGCCGTCGGATTCGGACAGGAGTGAGAGCAGCCGGAGCAGCGTGGCGTACGGCGTCGTCCGCGCGAACTCCCGGATGCGCTCGGCGCCCTCTTCCGAGAGGCCGGTCGGCGGCGGCGCCTGAGGGTCGGCCGCGAGGCGCACGGCGCCGCGCACGAGGGCCGTGAGATCGTGAAGCGTGGCGCGGGGCTCCGCGCCGGCGGCCTCCAGCTCGGCGCAGCCCTTGAAGACGGCGATGCGGTCCGAGGCCAGCACCGCGCCGAGAAGCGCCACGAGCTGGGTGCGGTCCGGGGCTCCGAGGAGGGCCTCCACGTCTCGCACGGCGACGCCGCTTCCGGAGCGTGCGGCGGCCTGATCGAAGAGCGAGAGGCCGTCGCGAAGACTGCCCGTGGCGGCCGCGGCCAGGGCGTCGAGCGCGGCGCGCTCGACGACGGGCTTCTTCCCCCGGGTTTCGTGTCCCTCGCGCCCCTCGTCCACGATGTCGAATCCCTCGCGCACGGCAATGTCGGCGAGGCGGCCCGCGACCTCGTCGTCCGTGAGGCGGCGGAAGTCGAAGCGCTGGCAGCGCGACAGGATCGTCGCGGGGATCTTGTGCCTCTCGGTCGTCGCGAGGATGAAGACGGCGTGAGACGGAGGCTCCTCGAGCGTCTTCAGGAGCGCCTGAAACGCGGCCGAAGAGATCGCGTGGACCTCGTCGATGATGAAGACCTTCCGGCGGTCGCGCGACGGAGCGTAGGACACGATCTCGATGAGGTCGCGCGCCTGGTCGACCTTGCCGTGCGTGGCGCCGTCGATCTCGAGCGTGTCGAGCGACCGGCCCTCGAGGACTTCCAGGCATGACGCGCACGTGCCGCACGGCGTCGCGGTGGGGCGGTCCGAGGTGTTGCAGTTGATGGCCGCAGCGAGGAGGCGCGCCGTCGTGGTCTTGCCCACGCCGCGCGGACCCGAGAAGAGGTATGCGTGCGCGAGCCGGTCGGCCGTGACGGCGTTCGTCAGGGCGCGGACGATCTCTTCCTGCCCGACGACGTCCGCAAACGTGCGCGGCCGCCACTTGCGGGCGAGAGGGACGTAGGCCGGGGAGTCGCTCACGGTTCTCGACTGTACTCGAAAAAAGGGCCCCGAGCCCCCCGATGAGTCCGGGCGATCCGCGGCGCTCGGGCCTTACTCCTGAGTGCTGCTTCCTTCCGGATCTGACACGGTTCGGAGGGGACCGTCGCGCGGGACCCGAACTCATCCGGGGGCCCGGGGGGCCGCGATTCTACCAGCCGGGGCCCGACTTGTGTCCGGCCGCTCCCGACGGTAAAACGGCAGGACGTGACCGCCCCGCCTCTCCGCGTCGTCTTCATCTGGCACTTCCATCAGCCGTGGTACCCGACGTTCGACGGCGTACCTCCCGCGCTCCCGTGGGTGCGCCTCCACGCGCTGAAGGACTACTACGACCTCCCCGCGCTCCTGACCGAGGAGCCCCGCGTCCACCACACGGCGAACCTCGTGCCCGCCCTGCTCGACCAGATCGACCTTCTCGCGCGCGGCGGCAGCGACGCCTTCCTCGAAATCGCCCGCACGCCGGCGACGCAATGGGACGCGGCCGCCTCGAGGTTCGTCAAGGCGAACTTCTTCTCCGTCCATCCGCGCATCCTCGAGCGCCTTCCACGGCTGGCCGACCTCAAGAGCCGCGTGGCGGCCGGCGACGTTCTCGGGGCGCCCGACCTCACGGATCTCGTCGTGCTCTTCCATCTCGCCTGGTCCGGGCCGACCCTGCTCAGAGACCCGCTCCTCGTCCACCTCCGAAAGCACGGGAAAGGCTTCACGGAATCCGAGAAGAACGCCCTTCTCGACCATCAGGCCGCCTTCCTCGGCAAGGTGATTCCCGCGTGGAAGCAGGCCTTCGCGTCGGGGATCGTCGAGGCCGCGACGAGCCCCTACCACCACCCGATCCTGCCGCTGCTCCTGGACTCGAGCGCGGGCCGCGACGCGCGTCCCGACCTGCCCGTTCCGGTGCCGCGTTTTTCCCATCCCGACGACGCCCGCTCGCAGCTCTTCCTCGGGCTCGCGACGTTCGAGAAGCACCTCGGCTTCCGCCCGCGCGGCATGTGGCCACCCGAGGGCGCGCTCTCGGAGGGCACGCTCGCGCTTCTCGGAGAGTCGAAGATCGCGTGGACCGCATCGGACGAAGCCGTCCTCCTCCAGTCCCTGTCGGCCGGCAAGCGCGACTTCGGCGAAGGCGACCGCGCGCGCACCGTGTTCCGGCCGTGGCGTCTCTCGGGTGTCCCGTCACCGGACGTCTTCTTCCGCGACCGCATTCTTTCGGACCGGATCGGCTTCTCGTATGCGACGTGGAATCCGGCCGATGCCGCCGCGGATTTCGTGGCGCGCCTGCTCTCGATCCGCGCCGCCGCGCCCGAGGCAGAGCTCGTGGTGCCCGTGATCCTCGACGGCGAGAACGCGTGGGAGGCCTACCCCGACAACGGCGCCCCGTTCCTGCGCGCGCTCGCCTCGGCGCTGGCCGCGCGAGCCGACTTCGAGGTCGTCACGCCTTCCGAGGCGCTCTCACGCCTCACCGTGCCGCCCGGGCACCTCGAGCGTGTCGTCGCGGGCTCGTGGGTGGAGGGAACGCTCGCGACGTGGGTCGGCGCGGCGCCGAAGAACAAGGCGTGGAGCCTCCTCCACGACGCGCGCGAAGCTCTCGGCGGAGAGATCGCGGCCGCCCCCATTGTGTCGCCGGCGGACGTGCTCGCGGGCGACGAGTCGCCTGCGGTGGCAAAGGCCGCGCTGTTCGCGGCGGAAGCTTCCGACTGGTTCTGGTGGCTCGGCGACGACCACTCGTCGGCGCACGACCTCGTCTTCGACGCGCTGTTCCGCCGGCATCTCGCCGATGCGTACCGCGCGCTCCACCGCCCGGTGCCGTCCGAGCTCCTCGAGCCCGTGGATCCGGTGCACGCGCCCGTCGTCGAGTCGCCGCAGCTGCCTCTCGGGCCGCGCGTCGACGGCGAGCCGGGCGACGCGGGCTGGAGCGGCGCGGGCCGCATCCAGGGGGGAAGCCGCGGGACGATGCAGCGCAGCGCCGGCCTCGTGAAGGAGCTGCTGTTCGGGTCCTCCGCCTCGGGCGACACCCTGTTCCTGCGCGCCGTGCCGGAAGGCGACTCCTCGAGCTTCCAGGGCCGGACCCTCCGCGTCGAATTCCTCCCGGGCCGGACCGCAGCTCCCGTGGCGAAGGACCTGCCTCTCGTTCCCGGCGTGACGGGCGAAGGCGACTTGAAGATCGCCCTCGCCCAGGTGCTCGACGTGCGCCTTCCGTGCCCACCGGGCGCCCAGGCAGCGATCGCGTTCCGGATCTCGATCCTCGACGCGAACGGCCGGCTGATGGAGACGATTCCCGAGGACGGATGGGTGAGGTTCCGTCCGCCCGGACCCGCCTCTTCTCCGGGAAGCGCACGGCGAGCCGCGCAGACACCGGCGTAGAATCGCGCCCCTTCCATGAAGCGCCCCCCGACGACGCTCGTCCTCGTGCTGCACGGCCACATTCCGGACGTGCTCGGGCACGGGACGTGGCCACACGGCGCGAACTGGCTCTACGAGGCCGCCGCCGAGTCGTATCTGCCCTTCCTCGTCGCGATCGAGCGGCTGCTCGCGGCCGGGATTCCCGTCAAGGCCACGGTCGGGATGACGCCCGTCCTCTGCGAGCAGCTCCAGGACCCGCGCTTCGCCCCGGGCTTCGACGCGTATCTCGCGCAGCGCGCGCGGGCGGCCCGCGAGGACGAGCAGCGGCTCCTCGCGGCGGGCGACGCCGGTGCCGCCCTCCTCGCCGCCACGTGGGCCGGGTTCTACGCCGGACACCGCACGGACTTCGCGCGCCGAAAGGACGGCCTCATCCCGGCGTTCCGCCGCCTCGCCGAACGCGGCGCCCTCGAGATGATCGCGTCCGCCGCGACGCACGGCTTCCTGCCGCTCCTCCCGAACGACCGCGCGATAGACCGGCAGCTCGACGCCGGGCTCGCGGCGCATCGGCGGCACTTCGGTCGCGACGCCCGGGGCGTCTGGCTGCCGGAATGCGCGTATCGGCCGGCCGGCCCGTGGACCTCCCCCGCGGACGGGCACGTCGAGATCCGGTGC
>DASVJU010000226.1:0-26155 GCA_036385755.1 Thermoanaerobaculia bacterium | reverse complement strand
CGCGACAGCAACAGCCAGCGCCTCGGCGTGAAGCGTTTCGCCGGCCAGCTCGTGTCGGGCGGTTCGATCCTCGTGCGGCAGCGCGGGACCCCTCTGAAACCGGGCCTGAACGTCGGCCGCGCGAAGGACGATTCGCTCTTTGCGAAGGTCGACGGGATCGTGAACTTCCACGACAAGGGCCGGCTTGGCCGCTACGTCTCGATCACCCCGGCTGCTGCGGTCGCCGAAAAGTAAGCCGCTCTCTTGTTCATCGACGAAGCGGTCATCCACGTCGCCGGGGGCGACGGAGGTAATGGCTGTGTCGCCATGCGGCGCGAGAAGTTCGTCCCGCGGGGCGGGCCCTCGGGCGGGGACGGCGGAGACGGCGGCAGCGTCACTCTCGTCGCGGACCGCGGCCTCAACACCCTCTATCCGTTCCGCTTCCAGAGGCGGTTCGCCGCGGGCCGGGGAGGCCACGGAAAGGGCAACAACCGCCACGGCAGGAACGGGGCGGATCTCCCGGTCTCGGTGCCCGTCGGAACGGTCGTGCGCGTCAAGGGCACGGGGGAGATCCTCGGCGACCTCGTCGAGGAGGGTCAGACGCTTCTCGTGGCGCCCGGCGGAAAAGGCGGCAAAGGGAACGCGCGCTTCGCGACGTCCACGAACCGCACGCCGCGACGGGCCGACCCGGGCGGCGAGGGCCTCCATCTCGAACTGGCCCTCGAGCTGAAGCTCCTCGCGGACGTGGCCCTCGTCGGGTTGCCGAACGCGGGCAAGTCGACCCTCATCGCGGCGATCTCGGCCGCTCGCCCCAAGATCGCCGACTACCCGTTCACGACGCTCGTCCCGAACCTCGGCGTCGTCTCGTGGGAGCGCTTCCGTACGTTCGTGGCGGCGGACGTGCCGGGACTGATCGAGGGCGCGCACGAAGGGCACGGCCTCGGAATCCGGTTCCTCAAGCACGTCGAAAGGTCGCGCCTCCTCGTCCACCTCGTCGACGCCGCGTCGCTCGACGCGAACGACGCCGCGGCCGATGCCGAGAAGACGATCGCGACGATCGAGCACGAGCTCGCGTCCTTCCAGCCCGAGCTCGCGGCGCGCGAACGCGTTCTCGTGGCGACGAAGATGGACGCGGCAACCTCGGCGCAGGTCGAGGCGGTCCGCGCCGCCGCGAAGCGCCGGGGCCTTGCCTTCTTCGCGATCTCGGCCGCGGCGCGTCAGGGGCTCGACGCCCTCGTCCCGCACCTGGGCATGCGGCTCGACGCCCTCGCGGCGCAGGCGGCGCCCCTCTCCTTCTCGCCGGTCGCTCCCTGACATGCGCATCGGCGTCTACGGAGGCTCGTTCGATCCGGTGCACTTCGGGCACCTCGTGCCCGTCGATGAAGCCCGGCAAAGGCTCTCTCTCGACGAGATCCTCTTCGTGCCGGCGTTCCAACCGCCGCACAAGCCGACGGGTCAGTCCGCGCCCTCTCACCATCGCTTCGCGATGCTCGCCCTCGCGCTGGAGGCGTATCCCGCCTTCCGCCTGACCGATTTCGAAGTCGCGCGGGGCGGCACCACCTACACGATCGAGACCCTCCGGCACCTGCGCGCGGCGCGGGCGGACGCCGAGTTCGTCCTCGTGCTCGGGTCCGACTCCCTCGCCGGGATCACGACGTGGCGCTCGTGGCAGGAGATTCTCGGCGAGTTCCCGATCGCCGTCGTCGAACGGGAGGGCTTTCCGGTCGGAGTGCTCGCGCGCGAGCTGCCTCAGGCGATTTCCGGCCGGTTCGGCGAGACAATTCTCTTCGCGGGCAACGCTCCGGTTACAATTTCGTCCACGTGGTTAAGGCGCGCCATCCCCGCGGGAGAGGATCTGAGCGGAAGTCTCCCGGCGAACGTCGCCGCGTATCTCCGAAGGCACGCCCTGTACCGGGTCCCGTGAAGCATCCGGTCCCCCAGCTCGGGCCCATCGACGACCTCATCGAGGCGACCCTGCAGCAGACGGGAGCCCGCGCAGGGTTGCGCGCGTCGGCGGCTGCCGCCGCGGCGTCCGGTGACGTGTCCGGGAAGCAGAGAGAGCAGCAGAAGGACAGGCAGAAGGACAAGCCCCGCGCTTCCGTCGACCCAGGCGTAGACGAGCGCCTGACCGAACAACTCAAGAAGGGCGTGGCCGCACTGCTCGACAAGAAGGCCGAAAAGCTGGTCGTCCTGAACCTCCAGGGCCTGACGACGATCTCCGACTACTTCGTCCTCGCCACGGCAGGGAGCGACCGGCAGGCGCAGGCTCTTTCCGACGCCGTCGAGCTGGCCCTCAAGGCCGCGGGCCGCCGGCCGCTTTCGATCGAGGGCTATTCCTCGGCGGCCTGGATCCTCCTCGATTACGGCGACGTGGTGTTCCACGTCTTCCACGACGAGGCGCGCCGCTTCTACGGCCTCGAGAGGCTGTGGGGAGACGCTCCGGACGCCACGGCGGCGTTCCGCTAAGGCCGAGAGAGGGCGACGAATGGCGGGACGTGCCGCGTCGCCCCCCGCCCTCTTCGCGACGCGCCACCGCGGCCTCAGGGAGCAGCTTCGGCGGCTCGCGCGCGCGGCGGACTCGGCCCATACGGTGCTTCTCCTCGGAGCTCCCGGCACGGGGAAGGACCGGCTCGCGCGCCTTCTGCACGAGCGCTCGGAGCGCGCCGCAGCGCCATTCGTGCGCGTGGATCTCGCGGCCGTCGCTGACGATCTTTTCGAGAGCGAGCTCTTCGGGCACGAGCGCGGAGCGTTCACGGGGGCCGTGGCGGGAAAGCCCGGCCTTCTCGAGGGTGCGGGCGAAGGCACGCTCTACCTCGACCGGGTCGACGCGCTGTCGCTCCGGGCCCAGGGAAAGCTTCTCCGCGTCGTCGAGGAGCGTCTCGTGCGGCGCGTCGGAGGCACGCGCCTCCTGCCGCTCAAGGCGCGCCTCGTGGCCTCCGCCGGTCCCGACCTGCCGCGCCGGGCGCGCGCGGGAACGTTCCGGGAGGATCTCTTCTACAGGCTCGCGGTCATCACGGTGAGCCTGCCGCCTCTGGCCGAGCGCCGCGAGGACCTGCTCGCCGCGGCGCGCGCTCTCGCGAAGGCCGGCGGCGGCCCGGCTGCGTTCACGGCGGCCGCGCGGCGCGTGATTCTGGGACATGCCTGGCGCGGCAACTTCCGCGAGCTCGAAAACGTAGTTCGAAGGGCCGCGAGCGAGGCGCTTGCACAAGGCGCTGCCGCGATCGACGCCCCGCACCTGAAGCTCGCGGGCCCGTCGGATCCCGAGGCGCTTCTTCACGCGGCCGCGCATGCGCGCTGGTCCCTCAGGCAGCTCGCGGACGCCTACATCGCCCTCATCCTCGACGAGGCGGGCGGAAACGTGACCGAGGCGGCGCGCCGGCTTGGGGTGGCACGCAAGACTCTTTACGCGAGGCGGACAAGCTCGTGAGGATCCGGTTTCTTTTCGTCGGCAAGAGCGACGAAGCCGAGTACGCGCGGGGTGTCGAGCGATATGTCGGGCGGATCGGCCGCTTCGCCGCGTGCGACGTCAACGTCGTCAAGGAAGAGAAGCCGGGCCCGAAACCCGACGCGGCCCGCATTCGCGCGAAGGAGGCCGAGCGCCTCCTCGCGGCCCTCGCCCCGCGCGATCTCCTCGTGCTCCTGGACGAGAAGGGCAGGGAGCGCACGAGCGCGGAATTCGCCGCCGATCTCCGCTCCTGGCTCGATTCGTCGCCTTCCGCCGTGGTCTTCGCGGTGGGCGGGGCGTTCGGCCTGGACCCCGCCCTGCGCCCGCGGGCACGTGCTATCCTCCCGCTCTCCCGGATGACCCTGCCACATCAGCTGGCACGGTTGGTCCTGACGGAACAGGTTTACCGGGCGACCGCGGCGCTTTCCGGCGTCGCGTATTCCAAGTGACCTCGAGGGAGACGACCAGCATGTCACCGAAAACCGCCGCATTGCAGGCCAAGTCCTTGAAGAAGGAAGCCGGCGAAAAGGTGAAGAAACGCCTCATCGCCAAGCGCGACGAGCTCGTTCAGGATCTCGCGAAGAACCGCCAGGTCTCCGACGAGACGATCGACGAGTCGGCGCAGGACATGGCCGACCGCGCGACTTCCGCGTACACGAAAGAGTTCGCATATTCGCTCTCCGAGAGCGACCGCAAGATCCTGCTCCTCATCGAGGAAGCGCTCGGGCGGCTCGATACGGGAACCTACGGGACCTGCGTCCACTGCTCCCAGGTCGTCCAGGAGAAGCGCATCGAGGCGGTTCCCTGGGCGCGCCATTGTCTGGATTGCCAGGAACTGCAGGACAAAGGGTTGCTGTAGTCGCCCCCTGGCCCGTTGTGAACCGACCGGATCCCTTCGCGGCTCTCGCGCCACTCCTCGCCTCGGTGCGGACGACGCCGCTGCACCCGATCCTCTTCCTGTCCGGAGACGACGACTGGATCGTGGCCGAAGGCGCGCGCCGCGTGACGGCGGCATTTCAGGAAGCGTTCCGCGAGGGAGAGGTTTCGACGTACGAGGCGACGGGCGAGGGCGTGAAGGAGGCCGTGGCGGACACCGCGACCGTCGCGCTTTTCTCGACGAACCGGCTCGTGGTCCTCGAGGCCACGGAGCTGTTCCGCGGCAAGGGTCTCACGGCGGAGGAGGTCGATGCGCTCCTCGACGAAGCCAGTGAAGTGCAAGAAGCCCGGGACGACGCCCGGCTTCTGACGCGGCTCGCGAAGAGGGCGCACGCGCTCGCCGGGGCGGCCGGCGTCGCCGTCGGCGACGATCCCGAGGACGCCGCGCGCCGGATCGCCGGCCGCGTGAAACGTGCCGACCGCTCGCCGGAGCTTGCTGCGCTTCTCGCCCTCCTCCCCGCGTCCGAGGAAGGCGCGGAGACGGCGCTCGACCGGCTCCTGGACTTCGCAGGTCGCGCGGGCGCGTCCGACAACGTCCTCTTCGTTCACGCCGTCACGCCCGACGCGCAGCACCGCGCGACGCAGGGCCTGAGGCGCGCGGCGCGTGCCGCGGACCTGTCCGTGCCCGACGAATCCGCGCGCCGCGAGCGACTCGCCGCGCTCGGTCTCGAACGGGCCATCGACCGCCACGTCCTCGTCGACCGCGAGGTCTTCGACCTTCTCTCGGGACGGGGCCGGCTCGCCGCGCGGCCCTTTCTCTCGGACCTCGATCGCCTCATCGATTCCGCGGCCGGGCCGCGTGTGACCGTCGAGGAGACCGCGCGGCAGATCGCCGACGAGAGCCGCGAATACGGCTCGGACTTCGTCGAGGCCGTCGCCGCACGCGACCTCGGAACGTCTCTGCGCCTCCTCGCGAAGCTCCTCTCGGGGGCCAGTTTCTCGGCGTTCCGTCCGTGGGGCGGCAAGGAGGACGCTCCTTCGGCGAGGAAGGGGCCGCGCGGCGAGGCCGCGTTCTTCCCGCTCCTCGGCCTCCTCGCGGCCGAGGTGAGGAGGATGCTCGCGTTGCGCGCGGCCCTGGACGAACGTGCGACGTCTTCCTCATCGTCTCCCGCGCCGCGCCGCACGGACTACCGCGGATTCGTGGACCGCGTCCTCCCCGCGCTCAAGGCGGCCCGCCCGGGTCTTCCGCCCCTTCCTTTGGACGCGCACCCGTTCGTTCTCCACAAGGCCTACCTCGCGGCCCTCGGCTGGACGGCGGAGGATCTCAAGCGCGCGCTCATGGGGCTGGAGGCGATCGACCGGGGCGTCAAGAGCGGGGCGGGCACGGGCCCCGAGCTTCTCGAGGCGTGGCTTCTCTCTCAGCTCCACTCTCTCGAGCGGACGGCGGCGGGCTAACATCCCCACCCGGTGAACGAGCCCTCCGGCGGCCCGCGCGTGCGCTTCGACGGGCGCGATCGCGTTTTCATCCTCTGCTGCCTGCTCATCGTCGTGGCCGGCGCCCTCGTCTTCCGTGCCGGGTTCTCGCGGGCGTTCCCCGAGGCGTCGATCGATTTCAAGGTGACGCGCGAGGAGGCGATTCGCCGCGGCGCCGAGGCGCTGCGCGCGCGCGGTTTTTCGCTCGACGGCGCCCGCCCCCTCGCGATCTTCGACAGCGACGACGAGGCGAAGGTCTATCTCGAGAGGACGCTGGGCCTCGAGAAGGCGAACCCCATTTTCGGGGCGACCGTGCCGGTGTGGAGCTGGACGGTGCGATGGGTGCGCCCGCTCGAGAAGCTCGAGTACCGGGCGGCGGTCTCGCCGGACGGGCGGCTTCTCGCCGTTCGGCGGATCCTTCCGGAAAAAGAGGCGGCGAAGGACCCGGGCGAGCCGGCGGCGCGCGCGCTGGCGGAGGCGGAGATCCGGACGCTGCGCGGGATCGACCCGTCCAGCTTGCGGTTCATCGAGACGACCGTCGAGAAGCGCCCCGCGCGCGTGGACCGCACGTTCGTCTGGGAGTCGAACACGATCCGCTTCGGGGATGCCGCGCTCCGCTACATCGTCGAGATGCAGGGCGACCGCGTCGGCCGCTCGTCGCTCCATTTCGAGGTCCCGGAGAAATGGCGCCGTGACTACGGGACTCTTCGCTCGAAGAACCTCGCGGCGGGGACGGTCGCCACGCTCGGACTTCTTCTCACGGCGCTCGCCGTGATCATCGTTTTTCTCGAGCGTGTCCGCCGCAAGGACGTGAAGTGGAAGTGGGCGCTTGCGTTCGCGGGGACGGGAGCGCTCCTGCAGCTTCTTGCGTCGCTCAACGAGATGCCGATCCGGCTCTTCGACTACGAGACCTCGGACGGCTGGGCGGGCTTCGTCGCGAAAGCGGTGGCGGGCGATGTGGGAGGCGCCGTCACTCTCGGCGTCATCCTCCTCCTTCTCGTCGCGGCGGGCGAGCCCCTGTACCGCGAGCGGTATCCGGACAAGCCGGCCCTCGGCCGCCTCCTGTCGCTCCGCGGAATCGGATCGAAACGATTCTTTCGCGGGCTCCTCCTCGGATATGCGATGACGGCGCTTTTCTTCTCGTACCAGATCGTCTTTTACGTCGTGGCCGCGCACTTCGGCGCGTGGGCGCCCGCCGACGTGCCCTACTCGAACCTTCTCGGCACCTCGTTCCCGTGGCTCGGCATTCTCGTGATGGGCTTTGTGCCCGCGACGACGGAAGAGTTCTCGTCGCGGATGTTCTCGATTTCCTTCGCCGAGCGGTTCCTACCGCGTTGGGCCGCGGTCGTGGTGCCGGCGCTCATCTGGGGCTTCGCGCACAGCACGTACCCGAACCAGCCCTTCTACATCCGGGGCGTCGAGGTGGGATTCGCGGGAATCCTCATCGGTGTCGTCATGCTGAAGGCGGACATCTTCCCGCTCCTCGTGTGGCACTTCACGGTCGACGCCGTCTACACGGCGCTCCTCCTCCTGCGTTCGTCGAACCCGTATTTCGTCGTGTCCGGGGCGGCAGCGTCTCTCGTGCTTCTGCTTCCTCTCGGCGTGTCGCTCGCGCTCTACCTCCGGCGCGGAGGATTCACGCCCGACGGAGAATTCACGAATGCGGCGACGGGGACGGCGCCGGCGCCGGCGCGCCTCGAGGAGGCCGTTGCGTCGGGTTGCGCGCCGCCGGGCGCTCTGAACCCTGCGCGCGTTCTCCTGGCCGTCGCGCTGGCGCTCTTCGCGTTCGCCGCCGCGCGCTTCGTCCTGCCGCGGGCGGAAGCGTGGGACGACGTGAAGGTCACGGTCGACGGGAAGGGAGCGAAGGTCGCCGCGGACGCCTGGCTGAAGGCGGCGGGCGACGACCCTGCGGGCTACGTGTCTCTGGCGACGACGGCCACCGCGCTCCCCGCTCTCGAGGAGGCCTCCGATACCGGGACGGGCCTCGTCCCTTATGGTGAGTCGGACCTCGGGGAGCGGTGGCTCCTCGAGCACGGCGGCATGAAGCTCCTCACGAAATGGGCGACTGTGATTTTTCCGGGACCGGTCTGGAACGTGAGATACGTGCGCGCCCTCGACGAGCACGGCGCGACCGTCGCGGTGGACGCGCGGACAGGCCGCATCGCCGGCTTCCGCCGCTCCTTCCCCGAGGCGGAGCCCGGGGCGAGCCCGGACGAGGACGCGGCGCGCGCGAAGGCGGCGAAGGTTCTCGCCTCGTTCGGCTTCGACCTGCCCCGCTGGGAGGTCGTGTCGTCGAGGAGCGAGACGAAGAAGGCGCGGCGGGACACGCTCGTCGTCTTCGAGTCGCGTCTCGAACACGCCGGCGAGGCGGCGCGACGCGCCGTCACCGCGTTCGCCGGCGACGTCCCGTCGCTTTTCGCCACGGCCCTGAAGCTGCCGGAGGACTGGGTGCGGTCGAGGGAGAAGTCGACGGCGGCGACGTATGCCGCCATCGCGTGGAAGATCCTCGGGTGGGGAACCCTCGCGGGACTCCTCGTCGTGGAGCTCGTGCGTCTCGCGCGCGCCGGGTCGATTCCATGGCGCCGCGCCCTCCGGCTCGCGGCACTTCTCTCCCTGCCGGCGATCCTTGCGCGCGTCCTCTCGCTTCCGCTCATCCTCGCGCGCTACGACTCGCAGTTTCCGATGCAGGTCTTCGCGGTCGTGGCGGGCGTGGGCCTCCTCGTGGGCGTTCTTGTCTCATACGGCTTCGCCCTCGTCGCGCTGACCCTGATCCTCACGGTGAAGTCCGACGCCTCTCGTGCGTTTCGGCGCCGCGGCGCCGACGGCCCGCGGGCCCTCGCGGCGGGCGCCGGGGCGGCCGTACTCGTCCTCGGCGTGCGCGCGCTCGTCCGCGGCGTCTCGGCGGCGTTCCCCCTCGAGGCGGGCTTTTCGGGTTTCCCGTTTCCGCAGGGCGTGGAGACGATCCTCCCTGCCGCCATCGTGCTCGAGAGCATCGTCCTTCGCGCCCTCCTTTTCGGCGGGGGCGCCGCCTTCCTCGCGCTCCTCCTCCGCGACGTCCTGAAGAGGGCGTCCCTTCGCGTCGGGCTTCTCGCGTTCGCCGTCGGTGTGTTTGCGCCTCTTGGCGCGCGGACGGCCGGTGAGCTCGCGGTGCCCGTATTCGCGGGCGCGTTGACCGCGCTCGCTACGCTCGCCGCGATCTCCGTGTTCCTGCGCGACGATCCGCGTGCGTACGTTTTCGCGGCGGCGCTCCTCGGCGCGGCGGGGTCGGGGGCCGACCTCGTGTCGAGCGGGGTGACGGCGTGGGTATGGAACGGCGTCGCCGTGCTCGCGGCGGTGGCGGCGCTCGCCGTCTTCCGCGGCCTGGACCGGCCGCCGCGGGATGCTGCCGTAGAGCCGGTTTCCTAGCCCCGCCCTCCGGCTTTCCGCCATTCCCACTCGGCGAGGCGTTCGCGCGTGCCGAGGCCGATGGCGCGGTGGAGGTCGACGAGGAGGCGCGAGGCTTCCAGGTCCTTGAAGGGCGGGGGCCCGAGGCGCGTGAGGACAGCCTCCGGATGATCCGGAGGCGCGTAAGACCCGCGGAGCGCGGCGACGGGTTCGCCCGGGCGGTAGAAGAGCTCGGGCCTCTCAAGGACATGCCGCGGGAGCGGCTCGGGAGGTTCGGCCGCGCTTCGGGGCGCGGCCGGGTCCGCCGCGCCGGGCCCGGGCCTGCGCTCGGGCCGGGTGCGCGCGCGTTGCAGGCCCTCGAGGAGCTCTTCCCTGGGGACGCCGCGGAGCAGGAACATGAGGAACGGGTCCTCCTGGAGGCGGTCGCCGAGGAGGACGGCGAGGGCGCCGGCATGTGCGCACGGCCCGGGAACCTCGGCGCACGAGCACCGGAGAACGACGTCGTCGGCGTCCACCGGCAGGAGCGTGTGCCCGGTGCCCTGGAAGGCGCCTTCCACGTCTTCCGGCAGGCGGCCCGCGAGGAGATCGGCCGCGAATCGCGCCCGCGCCGCCATCGCCTTCAGGACCCGGCGCTTGGGCACGGCGGCGAGCGGGATCAGGGAAAGCGTCGTCTCTTCGAGGTGGCCGTCCGCTGCCTTGACGTCCGCGCGCGCGCCGGCGCGCCCGATCTCGAGCGACGTGACCGCGCCCGAGAGGGCGACCGCGCGCCCGTCCTGGAGCGCGTCCTCCCAGCCGAGTGAAGCGAGGCGCGCGAGGAAGCGGAAGGCCCACCCGCTGTCGGGCGCCTTCGCGCGGGGGAGGAGCGTCTTTCTGCGGCGCGGCATCAATGACCTCCGTCCGTCTCGATGGCGTTCGTATCGAGCGCGACGAGCTCGGTGAGCTGCTCGTCCGAGAGGGTGGCGATCCACTGTTCTCCGGCCCCCACGATCGAGCGCGCGAGCGCCTTCTTCTCCTCGATCATCCGGTCGATGCGCTCCTCGAGCGTGCCGCGGCAGACGAACTTGTGGACCTGGACGTGCTGGGTCTGGCCGATCCGGAAGGCGCGGTCGGTGGCCTGCTCCTCGACCGCGGGATTCCACCAGCGGTCCACGTGGAACACGTGCGAGGCGCGCGTCAGGTTGAGGCCCGTGCCGCCCGCGCGCAGCGAGAGCACGAAGAACGGGGGCGGGTCCTCGTCCTCCTGGAAGCGACGGACCATCTCCGTCCGCGTGTGGCGGGGGACCGCGCCGTGCAGGAAGAGGACCTCGCAGCCGAAGCGCTCTTTCAATTCGGCGACGAGGAGGTGGCCCATCTCGGCGAACTGCGTGAAGAGCAGGGCCGGGCTCTTCTCGGCGAGCGTCTCCTCGCACATCTCGATGAGGCGTGCGACCTTCGCCGAGCGGCCGTCGCGGCGCCCGTCCCCGAGGAAGAGAGCGGGGTGGTCGCAGATCTGCTTGAGCCGGAGCAGGAGGAGAAGAATCTTCGCCTTGCGGCTCCGGCGGTTCGCCCGCCCGATTCCCGAGAGCAGGGAGCGCGTGGTCGCCTTGTAGAGCGCCGCCTGTTCGCGCGTCAAGCCGACGAGCTCCTTCGTCTCGATCTTCTCGGGAAGGTCGGGGACGACGCCGGGATCGGTCTTGGCGCGGCGGAGGAGGAACGGGCCCGTGACATGGCGCAGGCGGGCGGCTGCGGCCGGGTCGCTGTGGCGCTCGATCGGAAGCGAAAAATTGCGCCGGAAGGCTTCGTCCGTGCCGAGGAGTCCGGGGTTCAGGAAATCGAAGATGGACTTCAGCTCGGAGAGGCGGTTCTCGACGGGCGTGCCCGTGAGGGCGGCGCGGCGGACCGCGCGCAGTGAGCGCGCACCGCGCGACTGCGCGGCCGCCGGGTTCTTGATGTTCTGCGCCTCGTCGAGCGCGAGGTATTCCCAGGTGACTCCCGACAGGAGCGCGCGATCGCGGTGCACGAGGGCATACGTCGTGACGAGGAGGTCCACGTCTTCGAGGAGGTCCTGGAACGCCTCGCCGCTTGCGCGGCCGGCCCCGTGGTGCACGACGACGCGGAGCTGCGGCGCGAAACGTTCGGCTTCGCGGACCCAGTTCTCGGCGACGGACGTGGGGCAGACGAGGAGCGACGGGCCGATCCGTTCGCCCGCGTCGCGCGCCGTCAGCAGCGTGGCGAGGAACTGGATCGTCTTGCCGAGGCCCATGTCGTCCGCGAGACACGCGCCGAGCCCCCGCGAGAGGAGGAAGCGCAGCCACCCCACGCCGCGCATCTGATACGGACGCAGCGTGCCCGTCAGGCCGTGCGGCGCCACGTATCCGGCGATCTCCTTCCGCGCGATCTCCGGATCGAGCAGGCGGCCGACCCATCCCTCGCCGCCCACGCCGTCGATGAGCACGTCATCGCGCTCTGCGTCGAGCCCGCCCGCGAGCCGAAGCAGCTCGCCGAGCGTCGTGCGGCCTCCGGGCCGGCGATCCAGGAGCCGCCGCGCCCTCTCGAGGTTCTCCTTGTCGAGAAGGACCCACTCTCCCTGGATCTCGACGAGCGGAATCTGGCGCGCGGCCAGCTCCTCGAATTCGTGCGGAGTCAGGAGAGCGTCGCCCACGGCCACGCGCCAGTCGAAGTCGACGAGGGCGTCGAGGCCGAAGCGCACGACGGGCGCGTCCGCCTCGCCCAGCCCCGGCGCGCGCCCCACGAGCTTGAGGGCGACGCGTGCGAGGCTCCCGCCGCCGGGCAGGCGGACGACGATGCCGGCCTCTCCGAGGCGCGGCGCTTCGTCGGAGAGAAAGCGCCAGGCCTCGTCGGGGGACAGGGTGACGCCGGAGGGATGCCGCTCTTCGAGGCTCCGGGCGACGGGCCTTGAAAGCGCCGCGGCAGTCCCGAGGCGCGCGAGGAGCGCGTCCTGCGGGTTCGTGAACAGGCGCCCGCGGCGCCGGATCGAACCCTCGGTCAGGGCCCAGATCTCCTCGGCCTCGAGGGAGACCTCGGGGCTCTCTCCGGACTCGAGGACGTACGCGAGCGCGAACGGGCCGCCGGACTCGGCGGGAGGCACGACACGGATCCCGAGCCTGAGAAGGCTCTCGGGCAGCGGATCGAGGAGGGGGAGACTCCACTCCGAGAGGCGCGCGAGGACGCCGGGATCGAGCGTGCGGACCGCGGGGGCGGCGAGAGAGGCGAGAGCCGCGACGACCTCGGCCTCGGGAGAGTCGCCCGCGCGGCGCCGCTCTTCGGGAAGGACATCCCTGAGGACGTCGCGCGCGGCCGCGTCCACGGCGTCGTCGAGGAAGCTCAGAAGCAGGCCGCGCGCGGCGGGGAGCGCGCCGTCGGGCCCCGGACGCGCGAGAGGAGGCAGCACCGCGCGCGACACCGGCGGCATCGCTTCGGCGAGGCGGCGCAGCCGCTCCCTCTCGTGCGGGTCGTCGAGGACCGGCCGCCACCGCGGAGAGGCGCCGTCGATGCCCGGCGCGACGCGCCGCCTGAGCAGAAGGTCGAACACCCAGCGCGCGACTTCCGCCCAGTAGTCGAGATCGTCGCCGGCCGACACGGAGAGGGGGCGCGCGCGCAGGGCGGCCGGGAGCGCGAGAAGAGTCTCGAGCGCCTGCGCCATCGGGAGCACGAGGGCAGGGACCTCGTAAGTCCGAAGGGCGGCCGTGAACGGCGCCGCATAATCCGCCGGCTCCCGCAGGGCCGGCGCCGACGGAACAGGGCGTCCATGCACGGCGGGGGTGGCGAGAGTGAGCGTCGTGAGCTCGGCTCGCGCGGAGACGAAGGACGCGAGACCTTCGCTGCCCAGCGCCTCGAGGAGCTCACTCGACTCGAGGGCGCGAGGATGCCGGTCGCGCCCCTCGCGCGGTGCGAAGAGCCCCTCGGCCCAAAGGGCGAATCCGAAGGGACGCGGGGCGCCATGCAGGACGATCAAGCCGTCCATTGTCGGTTATCCTCGGCCTCCGATGAAAGCCCCCAAGTCGCACGAGCTTTTTCGCCGGATGTCGAGCGCGGAAGTGGCCGCGATCGTCGATGCGGCATGCGAGGACGACGAACTCCCCGAGAAGATCGCGGGCGGCGTCCTGACGTATCAGCAGATTCCTCTTCGCCGCTTCACGAAACTGCCCGAGGAAACGCGCCTCGCGTACGTGAGACGCACGCTGCGCGACAAACGGGCGGCCGATCTCGGCCTGTACGTTCTCTCGGCCGCCCTCACGCGCCGCCAGGCGGCCCTCATCTCGTCCTTTCTCGAGGCCTTGAAGCTGCCGCACGACGGCCCCAGCCTCACGGCGGAAGGGGCGATTCCGGCCCCGACCGCGAAGGCCCTCGCCCGCGCGGTCGATGCGCTCCTGCGTGTCCACGACGCCCGCGACGTGGCGCTGTATCTCCACGCCTTCGCGTCCCAGCCCGACGTCGACTGGCCCGTCCTCGTGAAGCTGCTCGACAGGGACACGCGCCTCGCTCTCGAAGACCGCTCGGCGACGTAGGCGCTCGGGGGGCGGGCGGCGACCACGCTTCTCGCGTCCTGGGCGCGCCGGCCCGGTCAGTCGAAGACGACCGTCCGCCCCTTGTGCACGATGATCTTGTGGCGGATGTGGCTCCAGACGGCCCGCGCGAGAACCACCTTCTCGAGGTCCTTCCCGAGCCGGATGAGGTCCTGCACCGACTGGCGGTGGGTCACGCGCCGAACGTCCTGCTCGATGATCGGCCCGGCGTCGAGCGTCTCGGTCACGTAATGACTCGTCGCGCCGACCATCTTGACTCCGCGGGCGCGCGCGGCGTGGTACGGGCGTGCCCCGGGGAAGGCCGGCAGGAACGCGTGATGGATGTTGATGATCCGGTTCGGGTACTCCTTCACGAACCGCCCCGTCACGATCTGCATGTAGCGCGCGAGGACGACGAGGTCGACCCGCGCGCTTCGAAGGAGCGCGATCTGGGCTTCCTCGATCTCCGCCTTGTTTCCGCTCGTGACGGCGAAGAAGTGGAACGGCACATCGAAGGTTCTCGCGACCGGTTCGAGGTCGCGATGGTTCGCGACGACGAGCGCAACCTCGGCCTTCCACTCCCCGGAGCGCGTCCGTGCGAGGAGGTCGTAGAGACAGGTCGGGTCCTTCGAGACGAAGACGGCGAGCCGCGCCACCGCGTCCGACGGGTGGAGCGACCACGCGACGTCGGGCCCGTCCCCGATTACGGCGGCGAGGCTCGAGGCAATCTCGGAGTCCGGCTGCGTGAAGCCCGAGACGTCCCAGCGCAGGCGCGTGTAGTAGTGCTGGATCTCGGGATCGACGTACTGCTCGTGATAGAGGATCCGCCCGCCGTGCTCATAGACGAACCGGGTCAGGCTCGCGGCGAGGCCGAGTCGAAGGGGGCAGTGCAGGAGCAGGGTCTCCGAGCGGGGTTCGGCGGTCTCGACGTCCGACATACGCGTTACCTCGTGCGACCCATTCTGCTCACGCGCCCTCCGCTGGCGACGCCGCCGCCGCGAAGACGATCTCGCCCTTCAAGCTCGGGCGCTTCCCGAGGAGGCCGGCGATCTCGGTTGCCCGCCCGCGGAGGATCTCTTCGTGCATCTTCGTCAGCTCGCGCCCGAGCACGATCGGCGGATCTCCCCACGCCCGGGCGAGCGCCTCGAGGGATTCCACGATCCGGAAAGGCGATTCGAAGAGCACGGCCGTCCCCGTGCGCGCCGCATGCGACGCGTACCAGCGGTCCCGCTCGCCCCTGCGCGACGGGGGAAAACCGAGGAACGTGAACGGGACGGCGGGGAATCCCGAGACCGAGAGGATCGCGAGCACGGCAGAGGGGCCTGGAATCGCTTGCACGGCGTGCCCGGCGGCAGCGGCGGCCGCGACGAGGCGCTCCCCCGGATCCGAGACGAGGGGCGTGCCGGCGTCCGAGACGAGAGCGAGCGTCTCGCCGCGGGCCAGCCTCTCGAGAGCCTCGCCGACGCGGTGGTGCTCGTTGTGGCCGTGGCAGGAAACACGAGGCGTCGTGAGGCCGAAACGGGCGAAGAGGTTTCCCGTGCGACGCGTGTCCTCGCAGTAGACGACGGCCGCCGAGGCCAGGGCTTCCCGCGCCCGCGGTGAAAGGTCGTCGAGATTCCCGATCGGTGTCGCGACGACGAGGAGGCGGCCCATCTCCGCATTCTCTCGCGTTCGCGCGACGGGCACGCCTGCTACGATCCGGATGTGTTTCGCGGGTCGCTCGTCGCGCTGATGTTCGCGGGCGTCACCTTCCCGGGGGCCGCCCGGAGCGCCGTCGCCGAGGCTCCGGCTCCCGCGGTTCCATCCGCGACGGCGCCTTCGGGGCCGGCCGTGCTCGTGGACCGTATCGCAGCGGTCGTGGGAGACGACATCGTCCTCGAGAGCGAAATACGGAAGCTCGTCGCCGTGGGGTACCTCGAACGGAAGACGGGTGAATCCGACACCGCCTACCGCGACCGGTCTCTCGACCAGCGCATCGTCGACCTGCTGCGCGAGAAGCAGCTTCGGAGGTCGTCCGGATTCGATCCGAAGCCCGAGGAGGTCGAGGCGCGCGTCGCGGCGCTCGAGGAGCGGCTTGCGAAGAACCGCGGCGTACCGGCCGCAGCCGCCCTCGCGGCGGCCGGAACGACGCGCGAGGAACTGTCCGCGTGGGTGCGCCGCGGGCTCGCGCTCGACAGCTTCGTGAAGGAGCGCCTCACGCCGGGTCTGAAGCTGACGGACGCTGACCTCCGCGCCTATTACGGCACGACCTTTCGCGATGCGGCGAAGAAGCGCGGCCTCGCGGACGTGCCTCCCTTCGACGACGTCCGCGAGGAGATCCGCGAGGTCGTCCGCGAGCTGCGGCTCAACGCGGAGATCGAGCGCTGGACCGAGCAGCTCAGGAGCGAAACCCGCATCCTCATTTACCGGCGTTGAATCCTTCGGCGCCCGCGGGCTCGGCCTTCGGTTCCGCTTTCCGGTAGAGGATCCGGTTCGCGAGGACGCGCCTCACGTACGTCCGTGTCTCCGTGTAGCTGATCGAGGCGAGAAGCGCCTCGGCGGGCGTCTTCGCCCCTCCGGCCCAGAGCGCCGTCTGGCCGGCGCCGGCGTTGTAGCCCGAGGTCGCGAGGACGGCATCGCCGTCGAAGCGGGCGAGGAGATTCTTCAGCGTCCGCGCGCCGAGGCGCAGAGAGCGCGCGGGGTCATAGAGGTCGGCGTAGGCGGGCGGCGTCTCGTTCAGTTCGCGCGCGGCTTCTCCGGCGGTGGGGAGCGTCAGCTGCATCAGACCGCGCGCCGCGGCCGGAGAGGCGGCCTCGCGGTCGAACCGGCTCTCCTGCCGCATGACGGCATAGAGAAGATCGCGCGGGACGCCGCTCTGGTCCGCCGTCTCGGCGACGAGGCGGCCGAAGGGCCGCGGCGCGAGTCCCCTGAGGACGGAGCGGGGCGCGAGGTCCAGCAGGAAGTCGTCGGGCACCATCCGGTCGAGGGCCTCGGCCGCCTCCAGCGCCGCGGGCCCGGCGTCGGCGTCCTCGGCGAGCCGCGCGGCGACGAGACAGGCGAGAAGCGTGTCGAGATGAGAGGCGTCGCGCACGATGGGCTCGGCCTCGAGCGGCAGGCCGAGTTGCAGGAGGCGGCAGGCGGCTGCGTCCCCGCAGAGCGTCGGGAGGGCATCCTCCGGCAGGTCGGGCGCGAGAAGAACCTCGGCGTAGCCGGGGAGCGCGCGGTAGGCGAGCTTCAGGAGGTCGCGAGCCGCCGGGTCCCCGAGAAGGGCTGCGGGCAGCAGGTGGATCCGGGCCTCCCGCGCGTTCCCGGACGTGAGGAGCGCCTCGCCGCGCAGCCGCTCGCGGCGGAAGAACGCGTCGCGGGAGCCGGCCGGAAGCGCGAGCATCCGCTGCGTCGTGAGCTCGCCCGCGAGAGTGAAGGGGCGGGCGGCGAGGAGGGCGGCATATCCGGCGAGAGCGCCCGCGACGTCGCCGGAGGCCTCGGCGGCACGGCCGCGCCAGAACGGAAGCTCGCTCTTCCAGGGCTCTTTCAGCCTGCCCGAACGCAGGAGGCGCTCGACGGGAAGCAGGATCCGCCGCGCGCCCGCGCCGTCGCCGGCCTCGGCATGACCCTCCAGAAGGTGCAGGAGGCCTTCGACGCGCCCGGGCTCTTTCGCGAGCCTGGGAAGCATGAGAATCGCCTCGGCGCCCGCGAGGTCGGCTCTTCGCATGAGGAGGCGCGCCCGCTGCAGCGCGGCTACCGTCGCCGGGCCGACGCGACCGTTCTCCACGCGGCGGAACTCGGCCGCCGCGGCGTCGAGCTGGCCGACCTTCTCGAGGACCGCGCCGAGGTTGAAGTGCACGCGCGCGAAAAAGGCGTCGGTCCCGGGAGCGTCGTCCTTCTTTCCCGCCGCGCGCCGCGGGCGGCGCGGCTGTTCGGCGAGGATGCTTCGAAACGCCGCCGCGGCTTCGGCGAAACGTCCGCGCGACGCGAGAATGCGGCCGAGGTCGAACCGGGCGCTCCAGCGAAGGACGCCGTCCCCGGAGCGCGCGGCGCGCACGTCGCGCTCCGCCGCGAGCCGCTCCGCGAGATCCAGGTCGCGCTGCGCCCTGGCGGTTTCGATGAGCAGCGGCAGCAGCCGGTCGGAAAGGTCGCGTGTCTTCGTTCCGCGGATCTCGCGGGCGAGGACGATGGCGGCCGCGTCGTCCCGCCGGGCCTCGCGCAGAATCTCCTCGCGCAGTCCTGCCGCGCCGGCCCCGTCTCCGGACTGGTCGAGCGCCTCGGCGCGGAGCGCGAGGAGACGGCGTCTCTCGCGCGGCGGCGCGGGCGGGCGCGCCGCGACGAGCCGATTCAGCGCGGCGACGTCGAGGCGCGTCTCGAGCGCGTCGAGCGCGATGCGAAGCGCCCGGCGGGACACGGCCCCTCCTTTTCTCTGGAGGAGCGGAAAGAGCAGCTCGAGCGCGCCGAGACCGTCCCCGCTCTCGAAGCGAAGCGACCCGGCCGCGAGGCGGGCGGGCACGTCGAGCAGGTCGGTGGCGGAAACGTGGCGTTCGAAGAGCGCGATGGCTTCGTCGCGACCGCCGGTGGCGGCCCGGGCGCGCGCCTCGAGATAGTCGAAGCGGCCGTCCTGATAGCGCTCGGCAGATTCCCGCTTCAGGGCGGCGAGGCGCTCCAGGACCTCCGGCCATCTTCCCGCGCGCGCGGCGGCCGCGAGGTCGCGCTCGGCTGCGGGATCGGCCGCGGGCAGCGCGGCGGCCGGGAAGAGAACGAGGAGCGCGAGGAAAAGACCGGCGAGGCGAAAGACGTCTCTCAGCCCGGCGGCCACGCGAACGCCCGCCCGCCGAGGAGATGAAAATGAACGTGGAACACGCTCTGGCCGGCATCGGCGCCGTCGTTGACGACGACGCGGTAGCCTTCGAGAGACAAAGAGCGCGCGACGCCACGGAGCGCCGCGAGGCACTCTCCGAGAAGCGCGGCGTCCGCGTCCGAGGTCTCGGAGAGGCGCGCGAGGTGCATTCTCGGAATCACGAGGACGTGCGTCGGCGCCTTTGGCGTCACGTCGTGGAACGCGAGGACGTGATCGCTCTCGAAGACGATCCTGGCGGGGATCTCTCTCCGGCCGATCCGGCAGAAGAGGCACGAGGGGTCGGCGAAGGGTTTGCTCACGTCGTGATTATCCTTCGATCCGCTCGACCGAGGCGCCGAGAGACCTGAGGCGCTCGTCCATGGCCGCGTAGCCGCGGTCGAGGTGATAGATGCGGCGGACGCGCGTCTCGCCCCGCGCGACGAGGCCCGCGAGGACGAGTGCCGCCGACGCGCGGAGGTCCGACGCCGTGACGGGCGCGCCCTCAAGGGAAGAGGGCCCGCGCACGATCGCCGCGCGCCCTTCGACGCGCACGTCGGCGCCGAGGCGGGCAAGCTCGACGGCGTGCAGGAAGCGGTTCTCGAAGATCGTCTCGACGAAGCGCGACGTTCCTTTGGCCTGCGTCATGAGCGCGAGGAACTGCGCCTGCAGATCCGTCGGGAAGCCGGGGTGCGGCGCCGTCTCGATGTCGACGGCCACGAGGGGGCGCCCGCCGAAGACGCGCACCGCGTCGGCCGTGACCTCGACGCCGGCTCCCGCGCGCGAGAGCGCGTCGAGAAACGCCCCGAGGTCGCCCGCGCGCGCCCGCGTCACGGTCACGTCTCCGCCCGTGATCGCTCCGGCGGCGAGGTAGGTTCCCGCCTCGATCCGGTCGGGGACGATCGCGTGAGGCGCCTGTCCCGTGCCGGTGAGCCGGTCGACACCCTCGACCGTGATCGTCCGCGTGCCCGCGCCGGCCACGCGGGCGCCCATGGTCGTCAGAAGGCGCGCGGCGTCCTCCACCTCGGGTTCCATCGCCGCGTTCTCGATCATCGTGATGCCTTTCGCGAGCGCGGCCGCGAACAGGACGTTCTCGGTGCCCGTCACCGTGGGCGAAGGGAACCGGATCGTCGCTCCCGTGAGCCGGCCGGTTCCGCGCCCGACGCGCGAGACGTGCGCGTGGATGTAACCCTTCTCGACGGCGATCCGCGCGCCCATCGCCTCGAGGGCGAGGAGATGGAAATCCACAGGTCGCACGCCGATCGCGCAGCCTCCGGGAAGGGAGACGCGGGCCTCGCCGAAGCGCGCCAGGAGCGGCCCGAGGACGAGGATCGATGCGCGCATCGTGCGCACGAGGTCGTAGGGCGCCTCGGTCGACGTGACGCGCGACGCGTCGAGGACCACCCGCCCCGGCGCGGGCCGGTCGATCGAGACGCCCATGCCGGCGAGAAGGCGGTTCATGGTGTCGACGTCCGCGAGGTCCGGCACCTCGTCCAGCGTCACGGGAGCATTTGTGAGGAGCGCCGCGGCGAGCGCCGGCAGGGCGGCGTTCTTCGCGCCGCTGGCCCGGACGGTGCCGACGAGTCTCACGGGGCCCTTGAGAAGGAAGGCGTCCATCAGGGGCGCGAGTGTAACGGCTGGCGGCTGGCGGCACCGGCGCCCGGAGTCGTCCTAGATGCGCACCGCCGTGGCCGTGCGTGGGATCCCTGCGGCATCGAGGCGCATGGCGGTGAGACGGAAGGCACCCGAGCCTTCGACGAGCGCCGAAACGTCCTTCGCCTGCCCGTATCCGAACTCGAACACGAACGGGGCTCCCTCCTCGAGGAAAACGGGGAGCGCCGCGAGGAGGGCGCGCAGGGGGTCGAGGCCGTCGCCCCCGCCGTAGAGCGCGAGAGGGGGCTCGAACTCCGACACCGTCTTCGAGAGGTGAGGCGCATCGGTCACGGGAACGTAGGGCGGGTTCGCGACCACGAGGTCGAAGACGGGCCGGCGTGAGAACGCGGAGAGCCAGTCGGACGCGACGAGGCTCACGCGCGCGCCGACACCGTGTCGGCGCGCGTTGGCTGCGGTGAGGGCGAGGGCCGAAGGAGAGCGATCGGCCGCGACGACGTGTGCGCCGGGGCGCTCGAGCGCCAGCGACACGGCGAGAATTCCGCTCCCCGTGCCGAGGTCGGCGAGCCGCCGGGCGCCGGGAGCGGCGGTACGCGCCGCTTCCACGATACCTTCCGTCTCGCCGCGCGGGATCAGAGCGCGCGGGTCGATGAAAAACGTCCTGCCCAGGAATTCCCATTCGCCGAGGAGGTATTGCAGCGGCTCGCCTGCGGTGCGGCGCGCGACGAGCTCTTCGAAGGCCGCCTTTGCCGCCGGCTCCGCCGGTTCTCTCCGGCGGCCGTGAAACCAGGCGCGGGGGTGTGCGGCGGCCCGGGCGAGCAGCTCTTCCGCTTCGTACGGAGCGTGTTCCGCGCCCGACAGGCGGCGCCGCCCCTCGGCGAGGAGGGCCCCCCAGGTCGTGTCGGCATCGGTAGCGGAGCTCATACGGTCTCGTGTTTAATAAGATGGGAGGATGTCGGGCCCCCGGATTCTCGTCCTTTTCGGTCTTCTTCTTCTCGTGGCGGGCGTCGTCATCGGCCTGCCGTCGTCGCTCGCGCCTGCGGCCGTCGTGATCGCGGCGGCCGCCGTCCTCGTCCTCTTCGGCGCGGACCGGTCGTCGCCCAATCCGGGCTCGCGCTCCAACCCTGTCACGTCCGTCCGCGCGGCCTTCGGTCCGGCCGTCGATGCGATGGACGAGGTCGCCGTCTACACGCTGGATCGTTCGGGCCGGATCGGATATGCGAATCGGGGGGCGCGGCGCCTGCTGGACGTGGACGGGCGCGACGTGGAAGGAAGATCCGCGTCGGAGGTTCCCGCCGCCGGCACCGAGACTCCCGAGATGGTGGAGGGACTGAACGAAGTCTTCGAGACCGGCCGGCCGCGGGTCGCGCGGCGGATCATGCTGCTCGCGGACGGCACGACGCGCGTCGAGTCCATCGTCTCGATGACGCCGGTCGTGCGCTACGGCAAGGTCGTCGAAGCCGCCGTCTGGCGCGTCGATACGCGCGGTCCCGTCGGCGGCGACGAGCACCGCACGCGCCTCCTCGACTCCTCGCCGGCGGGTCTTCTCGGCGTGGACGCGTCGGGCCGGATCGAGGGCGTGAACCGCCGGCTCGCGGAATGGGTCGGGCGCCGCGCGGAGGCCCTCGAGGGGCTCGACGTCGAACGGACCGAGGTTCTGCCCGAGGGGCTTCGCGGGCACATACGGGCGCACGCCGTGAACCCCCAGGGCGCGCCGACCGCGATCGTCGAGGACGACGTCACGCTCGTCACCCCGGAGGGGGTCTCGCGCATATTCCACGTCCTCGTCGCGCCGCGTCCGGGCGGCGGCGCCGACGCCGTCTTTCTCGACGGCGCCTCTCGGAGACGCCTCCTCACCGAGCTGGATGCGGCCCGCCGGGCGCTCGCCGAGGCACGCGAGACCGCCGTGGACGTTCTGAAGTCCACGACGCGCGACCTCAAGGCGCGGGTGCAGGAGATCGTCGCCGCGTCGCGGCGCGCGGCGGACGAAACTTCGGGCCCGATCCGGCGTGCACGCGCCGAGGCCGAGCTCCTCGCGACGAGCGACAAGCTCCTCGCGCGCGTCGGCGAGGCCGCGCCGGAAGACGGGTCCGGCCGCCGCCCGATCGGCGGCGCCGATGGCCGTCCGCGGGTGCTGCTCGTGGAAGACAACGAGGAGAATCGCGAGCTTCTCGCCCACATGCTGAGATCCCGTGGCGCGGAAGTCCTCACGGCCGCGAACGGCCGCGAGGCCGTCGACGCGGCCGCGGGATTCCGTTTCGACTTCGTCCTCCTGGACCTCCACATGCCCGCGATGGACGGCTTTCAGGTCCTGAGGCGGCTGCGCGCCCTGCCGGGCGGCGACCGCCTGCCGGTCGTCGCCCTCACGGCGCTCACGTCCGACCTCGTGAAGGAGCGCTGCGAGGCCGAGGGCATGAACGACTTCGTGAGCAAGCCCGTGACGCTCGCGCGCATCGGTGAGGTCGTCGCGAAATGGGGGCGAGGCGGGATTACCACTTCATCTGATACAGCATCACGTACACGATGACCCCCGTCACGGAGACGTAGAGCCAGATCGGGATCGTGAAGCGCGCGAAGCGGCGGTGCTTCTCGAATCGACCGCGCCACGCGAGAGAGAACGTCACGACGGCCATCGGGGCGACGGCGGCGGCGAGGATCGTATGTGTGAGGAGGATGCCGAGGTAGAGAGTCCGCGCGCGGCCCGTCCCGGGGAAGCGGACGCTTCCGACCTGCGCGTGGTAGATGAGGTAGCTCGCGAGGAAGAGCGTCGAACACGTGAAGGCGGCGATCATGACGCGCCGATGGGCGGATCTCCTGCCCGAGCGGATGAGAATCCAGCCGAGCGCGAGGAGGACGGCGCTCGTCGCGTTCAGGCAGGCGTTCAGCGTGGGCAGGTCGCGAATGGTCATGTGTTCTCCGGGGCACGCGGCGGGACGGGCCGGCCTGCGGGGCCGGAGGGAAATCGCGCGACGACGGCGACGGCGGCCCCGAACGTCACGACGGCGAAGGCGATCGTCACGCCGAAGGAGAGCGCGGGGGACGTCCACGCGGGTACGGCGCCGCCGAGAGCGCGGCGCAGGGCCGCGACGCCATACGTGAGCGGGTTCACGGCCATCGCTGCGCGGAGCCACGCGGGCGCGCCGTCGACGGGAAAGAAGGCGCCCGAGAGCAGCCACATCGGGATCAGGAAGAGATTCATGATTGCGTGGAATCCCTGGGTCGACTCGAGGCACCAGGCGATCGCGAAGCCGAGCGCCGTGAGCGCGAAAGCCAGCAGCACGAGCAGAGCGGCGGCGGTCAGGAGTCCGGCGGCGTCGGCCGAAAGCCCGGCCACCGGCACGAGGACGAGGAGCGGAAGCCCCTGGATCAGGCCGAGCACGCTGCCGCCGAGGACCTTTCCGAAGGCGATTGCGGACGGAGCGACCGGCGACACGAGGACGCCCTGGAGGAAGCCTTCGCGCCGATCCTCGATCACGGAGATCGTCGCGAAAATCGCCGCGAAGAGGACGACGAGGACGACCGTTCCCGGGAAGAAGTACCCGAACGAGTCTTCGCGGAAGGAGCCCTTGAAGCCGGCTCCCACGAGAATCCACATGACGAGCGGCGGGGCCACGGCGCCGACGACGCGGCTCTTCTGCCGCAGGAAGCGGACGATCTCGCGGCGCGCGAGGGCGAGAGAGGCGTTCAACCCACGCTCACGAGGGGCCGGCTCCCGATTCGGCCGCGTCCGCCTCCCGGAAGCGGCGGCCGGTTTTCGCGATGAAGACGTCCTCGAGCGAGGGCGCGCCGAGCGTCACGGACTTGAACGCGCCCGGGAACGCCTCGACGAGGCGCGGCACGAACGTGTGCGCGGCCGGACGCTCGACGCGCACGGTGGGCCCGACCACCGTGATCCGCCCGGCCTCGGCGCCGAATCGGCTCGAGATCGCGGCCGCGAGGGCCGGCGCGCCGGTCTCGTCTTTCGCCTCCACGGCCACGACGTCGCCGCCGAGGGTCGCCTTCAGCGCGGCAGGGGTGTCGAGCGCGAGAAGCCGCCCGCGGTCGAGGATGCCGATGCGGTGCGCGGCCTCGGCCTCCTCGAAGAGGTGCGTCGTCAGAAGGACCGCCGTGCCCGCGCGGGCCAGAGAGCCGAGGAGCCCGACGAGATCCCGCCGCGCGCCCGGGTCGAGGCCCGTCGACGGCTCGTCGAGGAGGAGGACGGGCGGAGCGTGAAGGAGCGCCTTGGCGATCTCGACGCGGCGCGCGAGGCCGCCCGAGAGCGTTTCGACGAGATCCCGGGCGCGGTCCGCGAGATGGAACGTCTCGAGCAGCTCGCGGATGCGCGCGTCGCGCGACGCTCCGGAGAGGCCGTAAAGCGCTGCCTGCAAGAGCAGGTTCTCTTGCACCGTGAGCTTTCGGTCGAGGCTGGGCGACTGAAAGACGACGCCGAGGCGCCGGCGCACGTCGCGGCCGGCCGCCGCGGGATCGAGACCGTCGATCGAGAAGCTCCCGGCGTCGGGCGGCAGGAGCGTCGCGAGAATCCGGAACAGCGTCGTCTTGCCCCCGCCGTTCGGGCCGAGGAGCGCGAAAATTTCACCGCGCGCCACGGAGAACGTGACGCCGGAAAGCGCGGCGCGCGCCCCGAAGGAGCGGGAAAGGGAGCGGGCTTCGACGGCGGGAGGCGTCACGTGTGGCTGCGGGCTTCGGAACGCGTCAAGCGCGGTCGAGAACGAGGAGGACGAGGATCGCAGGCAGCCATCCGATCGACGCGAGGAAGAGAGAGCGCGCCCGGCCGTCCGAGATGTCTCGCGCAAACCTCAGCGACGACGCCAGGAAGAGGAGGGTCATCACGAACGCGCCGAAGGCGTACGCGAACCCCGCCGTGCCCACGAGAGAAGGCAGGAGGCTGACCGGCAGGAGGACGGCTGTCCAGAGGAGGGTCTGGCGGGCGGTGCTCCTTCCCGTCGGGTCGATGACGGGCAGGATGACGACGCCGGCCTTCGCGTAGTCGACGCGGTGGCGCCAGCCGATCGCGAAGAAGTGCGGCAGCTGCCAGACGAACAGGATCGCGAAGAGCGCGATCCCGGGCAAACCGAGAGCGCCCGCCGCGGCCGCGTAGCCTCCGAGCGGCGGCAGGGCTCCCGGCACAGCCCCGACGATGGTCGAGGCCGGCGAGCGCGTCTTCATCGGGGTGTACACGCAGACGTAGGAAACGAGCGTGAATGCCGCGAGCGCGGTCGTGAGCCCGTTCGTGAAGAAGAAGAGCTCGACGAGGCCGACGACCGACAGCGTTCCGGCGAAGAGAGCCGCGCCCGCGAGCGGGATGCGGCCCGAGGGGAGCGGACGCGCCGCGGTCCGTTCCATCCTGCCGTCCAGTTCCTTCTCCCAGACCTGGTTGAAGGCGCTCGTCCCGGACGCGACGAGCGCCGTGCCGAGGAGCGTGTGCAGGAGAAGCACGGCGTCCATCCCCGAGAGCGGCCCCTTCGTGCCCGCCACGAAGCCCACGAAGGCCGTCATGACGACGAACAGCGTGATGCGCGGCTTCGTGAGCGCGACGTAGGAAGAAAGGGCGGTCTGATTGCGACGGAGGCTCATGCGCGACGGGCGGAGCTTAGCGCGTTCGAGGGATTCCGGCAGGCCCCGAGGCACGCGAGGGCGAGGACGCCCGTCACCCAGCACAGGGCCCCCGTGGCGAGGTGGGCGGTCGTGAGGGGGACGGCCTTGTGCGACCAGATGGAGAGCGCACCCAGCAGGGCCTGCAGGCAGACGAGGCCGGCCCAGGCGGCCGCAATCGTCCCGAAGAAGGCCGGGAGCCGGGACAGCGCCAAGGCGGCCCGGGCGACGAGAAGAACGATGACCACGGCGCCGAGGCGGTGCGCGAGATGGATCGGAACCCCAGGCCGCGAGAGGACCGAAAGAGAGGGGAGCCACGAGTCGAAGAAGGTCGGAAAGTCCGGGATCGCGAGGCCGGCGAGCGCGTCTTCATCGGGGTGTACACGCAGACGTAGGAAACGAGCGTGAATGCCGCGAGCGCGGTCGTGAGCCCGTTCGTGAAGAAGAAGAGCTCGACGAGGCCGACGACCGACAGCGTTCCGGCGA
>DASVJU010000225.1:0-2301 GCA_036385755.1 Thermoanaerobaculia bacterium | reverse complement strand
GTCGATCACCGTCGCCCTTCCGGGAGCGACGCAGACCCTGAGGGTCGTTTGGGACGGAACGTCGATCGAGGAGGCACGCCGCAATGCCCGCATCCTCTCGGTCGCGGTGCCCGCAGCCGCGGGTGTCCTCGTCCTCCTCGTGGTGCCGTTCCTCAGGCGCCTCTCGGAACCGATCGACGCCCTCACGGAGACGGCAAAGGGAGCCGGAGGCCTGGTGCCGCCGGCGCGGGCCGGCAGCGACGAAGCCGAGACCGCGATCGCCACGTTTCAGCGCACGGTCGAGGAGCTCAGGAAGCGCACGGCCGAGCTGGAAGCGCTCCGCCGTTCCGAACAGCGGCGCGCGGACGACCTCGCGGTGACGGCCGAGACACTCGTGCGCTCGCACCCCGGGGGGCTCGTCGTGGTGGACGCCGCGGGCCGCCTGACGCAGGCGAACACGCCTGCCCGCGGCCTCCTCGGCCTCGGCGAGGGGAGTCTCGCCGAGGGAGCCGAGGCTGCGATCGACGCGCTGCCCGCTCTGCGCGCGGCGGTGGAGGCGGCGCGCAAAGGCTCGCCGACGCTCTCCCTGGAGCTGGCGATCGGTGCGGGAGGGGACGCGCGCCGGCTCGAGGTGACGGCCGTTCCGATTCTCGACTCCGGAAATTCCGTCATGGGTGTTCTGCTGTTCCTCGAGGACCGCACGAACACGCGGCGTCTCGAGCGGGAGCTCTCGTCCCGGCGCGAGCTCGCGGCTCTCGGCGAGATGTCGGCGGGCATCGCGCACGAGTTCCGCAACGCGACGGGCACGATTCTCGGCTGGGCGCGCCTCGCCGCGAAGACGAGCGACCCTTTGGCGCGCGGGCGCCAGCTCGACGCGATCCAGGCCGAGGCCGAGCACGTGGCGCGTGTCACCGGTGACTTCCTGTTCTTCGCGAGGCCCGAGCAGCTCGAGGTCGGCCCGTGCGACCTCCGCGCGCTCGCGCTCGAGATCGCCGAGGAGCAGCGCGTCCTGACGCCCGACGTCCGCGTGGAAGCCACGGGGACGTTCGCGCTCGCGATCGCCGACGCGGCTCTCGTGCGGCGCGCGCTCGTGAATCTCGTGAAGAACGCGTGCGAAGCCGCGGCCGCAGGCGGTCGGGCGGGCCGCGTCGTCCTCAACGGCGAGGGCGCGGCGGCCGGCTACGCGCGGATCGCCGTCGAGGACGACGGCCCGGGCGTGTCGGAAGCGGCCGCCGGGAAGCTCTTCGTCCCGTTCTATTCCACGAAAGACACGGGAACGGGGCTCGGCCTCGCCCTCGTCGCCAAGATCGCGCTCCTCCACGGCGGCGCCGTGACCGTCGAACGCTCCCCCGCGCTTTCGGGCGCGCGATTCGTCCTCACGCTGCCCGCGGCCGCCTGAGGCTTCCGCCTCGATCGGGACGCGCCGCTCAAGGTTCGAGGGCGCCCGCCGCGGGGGCGGCCGCGCGGTTCGTCGCGGCCTTTCGCTTCTCGACGAGCCCCCTGAACTGCTCCTTGTCGAGCGCCTTTTCGAGCGCCTCGTCCGGCTCGACGGTGGCCGCTCCGACGAGATCGGCGAGGTACTGGTCCATCCCGATCATCCCGGAGCTGCGGCCCGTCTGGATGAGCGTCGAAATCATGTTCGTCTTGCCTTCCCGGATGCTGTTCGAGAGCGCGGAGGAGCCGCGGAGGACCTCGAACGCGGGCACGCGCCCGCCCCCCTTCCTCTTGAGCAGCACCTGGGCGACGACCGCCTTCAGGACTTCGGCGAGGACGGTGCGGACCTGCTCCTGTTCCTCCGCGGGGAAACTGTCGATGAGGCGGTCCACCGCCTTCGCGGCGGAATTCGTGTGCAGCGTGCCGAAGACGAGGAGACCGGTCTCGGCGGCCTGCAACGCCATCGACATCGTCTCGAGGTCGCGAAGCTCGCCGACGAGGACGACGTCCGGATCCTCGCGGAGCGCGGCCTTGAGCGCGCCCGCGAACGTCGGCGTGTCAAAACCGAGCTCGCGGTGCGAGATGAGCGACTTCTGCGGCGCGTGGATGAACTCGACGGGGTCCTCGATCGTCACGATGTGCGACGCGCGTGTGCGGTTGATCCAGTCGAGGAGGGCCGCGAGCGTCGTGGACTTGCCGGATCCCGTGGGACCGGTCACGAGCACGAGGCCGCGCGAAACACGTGAGACGTTCGCGACGATCGGGGGGAGCCCGAGCTCCTCGACCGTGAGGACCTTCGGCGGGATCATGCGCAGCACGGCGCCGGACCCGTGCTCCTGCCGGAACAGGTTCACGCGAAAGCGGGCGATCTTTCCCATCGAGTATCCG
>DASVJU010000224.1:0-14673 GCA_036385755.1 Thermoanaerobaculia bacterium | reverse complement strand
TCCTCCGTGGGCCATCTCGAACGTGCCGGAGCGGCGTCGTTCCGCCCCCGTGAACGCGCCCTTCTCGTGCCCGAAAAGCTCGCTCTCGACGAGGGTCGGCGAGATCGCGCCGCAGTTGACCGCGACGAACGGCCCCCGAATCCGGCGCGAGAGGACGTGCACGGTGCGGGCCGCGACCTCCTTGCCGGTGCCGCTCTCGCCGGTGATCATCACGGGCGCTTCGGAGCCGGCCACGCGGGCGATCAGGCGGAAGACCTCCTGCATCGCGGGTGATCGGCCGACCATTTCCCCGAGCTGACCTTCGGCCGCCGGCTCGGCGTGTGCCGCGGGGTGAGGAGCCCGATGCTCGGCGAGGCGCGCGAGAGTCGCCGCGAGGAGTGTGGGCTTGAGCGGCTTGAGCAGGAAGTCGTGGGCGCCGGCCCTCATCGCCTCGACCGCGGCGAGGATCGAGCCTTTCCCCGTCAGGACGAGGACGGCTGAGTCCGGCCGAGCCGCCTTCGCGGCGCGGACGACGTCGAGCCCGTTCCCGTCCGGCAGCCCGAGGTCGGTGATGCAGACATCCGGCTCTCCACGAGTCAACGCGTCGCGCGCGTCGGCCACGGAACCCACGGCGGATGCCTCGTATCCGAGCTCCTGGATGAGCTCGACGAGAGACGCCCGGACTCTCGGCTCGTCCTCCACCACGAGGACCTTCAAGCTTCGTCCTTCCGTCCGGCGGCGCCTTCGAGCCTCAGGGGCCACGAGAAGAGCGCGACGAGGCGTCCGTCGCGCTCGGTCAACTCCAGGCGCCCGCCATCGGCCACGGCGGCGGCTCGGGCCACGAACAAGGCCTCCGCCTCTTCGATCCCGTGAGGCAGGTCGAGGAGCCGCTCGGGACGGCCATCGGTCGTCACGCGCGGCCCCTCGAGGGCCAGGGTCACCCTTCCGCTTTCGAGTCCCGCTCGTCCAATCGGCGAAGGGGCGCCCTCACCGTGCGCTGCGTGTGTTGCAAAAGACGCGACGCTCCGGATGGCCTCGGCCGACGACCTTTGCCGCAGCGGCAGGCGCGGAACGCCCGCCGTGCCGTCGAGGAGGGGAACGCCCGCGGTGCGGCAGACGTCGCCAAGAGACGTCTCTTCCGGCTCCTCGCCTGCGATCTCCGCGAGGCGGAGCAGGAGGTTGAGCAGCCGGTTCGCCGTGCCCACGTCGGCCTGCGCCGCGCGCATCCGCTCAGCCACCCAGGACGGATCGGCTCCGGACGCCGTCATGACCCGCCGCTCCACGAGCTCGAGCTTCAGCGCGGCGGCCGAGAGAGGGTCGGCCAGGGCGTGCCTGAGAGCAAGCAGGATATGGGCAGATCCGCCCGCAAGGCCGGGATGTGACGCGGCGTCCATGTCGACAAGGAGTGAAAGTAGCACACCCGCGCCGGGGCGCGCCCCGTTCCAGGGTGCGTGACGCGTTACGCCGCGAGCTTGACGAGCATGTCGGAAAGCCGAGCGACGTGTCTCCGCTGCCGCGGAATCAGCTCGAGCTCGACGAGCTCTTTGGCGTCCTCGTCGAGGGAGCTCAAGGCGGCGTCGTAGTCGGCGAGAACGCGCCGCTCGACCTCGAGGAGCGCGCCCACGAACTCCTTGCTCTCGAGGACGATCAACGAGTCGTCGGCGGCGAGCGCGGGAGCGCCGCAGCCCTCCCAGGCGTCCGCGGAGACCAGAGGCGCGCCGCCCCTGGCATGGACGGATCCCTGAAGAGCCGTGACCGTTCGCTGGTGATCGGAGGCGAGCTGCAGGATGTGGTCGCCGTGGTTGACGGCCTTCTCCCTCAGCGTCCGGAGAGCCTTCTGATATCCCGCCACGGCGGCGAGTTCGATGCGCAGGAGAGAGTTGAGCCTATCGAGCACGTTTTTGGCTACGCACACACCATGCCAGTCCCGCTCGCCGCTACCCCTCGGTTCGCCGTCACTTTCATCGCCTTTCTTCGTTCAAAGTCGGCACGTTTGGCGAAAGAGATCGGTAATGCGTGCACCGACGGTAGGCGTGACAGGATCTCTTTCCGAAGGACAAGGACCCTGCCGGGAAAATTCTCTCCGTGCTTGAAAAGGAGGCGCCCAGAGTGAAGACTCGCGCTCGAACGCAATCATGACGACGCCGAACGCCGCCTCGAAGTGGTCCTCCTTCGGCCCGCGGCTCCAGAGTGTCCTGCGCATCGTAGCGGCGGCCCTGTTCATGGTGCCCGGCACGATGATGCTTTTCGCCTTCCCGGTCGGCGTCCCACCGGGCGGCGGCACGGTCCCGCTGGTCTCTCAGATGGGGCTCGGTGCCGTCCTCGAGGTCTTCGGCGGGGCCCTGCTGCTCCTCGGCCTCTTCACGCGTCCGGTCTCGTTCCTCCTCGCCGGCGAGATGGCCGTGGCGTACTTCCAGTTCCATGCCCCGAGAGGCTTCTGGCCCACCCTGAACGACGGCGTGCCCGCCGTCCTCTACTGCTTCCTCTGGCTCTTTTTTTCCGCTGCCGGCGCGGGGCCGTGGAGCCTCGACGCAAGGCGGGGGAAGTGACGCCGAGGGCGCAAGGTTCGCGATCTGCCGCCCGTGAGAGGCTGCCATGCGATATGTTCGCGCAGTCCTGAGCACGTAGACGATTTGGAGGGATGACATGGCCGTGAAGAAGACGACGAAGAAGGCTTCGCCGAAGAACAAGCCCTCGAAGAAGGCGAAGAGCGCGCCGCGGAACGTCCGCGCGAAATCAGACACTCTGAAGATGAGCGAGGTCTCGGCCGGCATGACGGCGAGCGACTTGGACAAGAGCATCGTCTGGTACCGGGATGTCGTCGGATTCGCCGTCGAGGAGCGCTGGGAGCAGGAAGGAAAGCTGACAGGGGTCCAGCTCCGGGCCGGCAACGTCGTCTTCATGCTCGGTCAGGACGACTGGAAGAAAGGCCGCGACCGCAAGAAGGGGGAGGGCTTCCGGCTTTACTGCACGACGACGCAGGACGTTGATGCGCTCGCGAAGAAGATCGAGGCCCGCGGCGGCGCGCTCGATCAGCAGCCGAAAGACCAGCCCTGGGGCATGCGCGACTTCGCCCTGACCGATCCAGACGGATTCAAGATCACGATCGCGAAGGAACTGAAGAAGAAGCGCTGACGCTTCGGGGAGTAACCTCGGCGCGGTGACGACATGACGAAGCTCACGCGCTGGGTCGCTTTCCCGGTTTTCGTCTTCGCGGCCGTTTTCTTCGCGGTTCCTGGCGTTCGCGCCGGGAAGCCCCGTTCCTTCGCGGACGTCGCGCAGAAGAAGCCCGACGTCACGATCGTCGTCACGGACTCCGGCCTCGGCGGGCTCTCCGTCGCGGCCGACCTCGCGGCGCGGCTTCCGGAAAGCGGCATCGTGCGCTCGGCGCGGATCGTCTTCGTGAACGCGGAGCCCGACACCGCCTTCGGCTACAACGACATGAAGCTCGAGGCCGACAAGATCCGGATCTTCGACGGCGCGCTCGCGGCCATGGAAGCGCGCTGGAAACCCGATCTCATCCTGATCGCCTGCAACACGCTCTCGGTCGTCTTCCCGCGGACCGAGCATGCGAAGAAGGGCGGGACCGAGACCGTCGAGATCGTCGGCCTCGGCGCCGACCTCATCCGCCGGGAGCTCGCCGCGGAGCCCGACGCAACGGCCGTCGTCTTTGCGACGAAGACGACGATCGAATCCGGCGCGCACAAGAAGATCCTCGTCGGGAACGGCGTTCCGGCCGACCACGTCGTCGGCGAGGCGTGTCCGAAGCTCGCAGGCGCGATCGAGCGCGGCGCCTCGAGCGACGAGACGGTTGCGTACGTGAAGAAGTTCGTCGCGGAGGCGCTCGAAAAGAGACCGGTCAAGGGCGGCCCGCTCGTCGTGAGCCTCAACTGCACGCACTACGGCTACGTGAAGCCGCTCTGGGAGCAGGCCTTCGCGGGCGCGGGCTACCCGGGCGTGAAGGTTCTCGACCCGAACCCGCTCATGACGGACCTCGTCCTCAAGGAGGGAGGAGCGAGGCGGTGTCCCGGGACGAAGGTCTCGGTCGAGGTCGTCTCGAAGGTGCCGATCGACGAGGGAACGCGCAGGAACCTCGGCGCGCTCCTGAGACAGGTCTCTCCGAAGACCGCGGACGCTCTCGGGCGCTACCACCGCGAGCCGGCGCTGTTTCCGGCGACGGTCGATCCAGGGGCCGTGATCGCGCGCTGACTTCTTGTGCGCGTCCGGACGGGTTAGGCTCCTGACGATGGAAACGATGCCGTGAAGCTCTTCAGGGAGGCGCCGTCGGAAACGGCGCCGTTTCTCGACGACAGCGTGGGCTGGAACGCTCCCGCGCTGCTCGGGGAGATCCTCAGCCTCGAAACGCTCGAAGAGCGCGCAACGGCGCTCGCGGCCCACCTCACGCTCGCGCGCGAGTCGAGAAGGAGCGGGCGGGCTCACCTCGACCGCCTCGAGAGGAACATGGAACGGCTGCGAAGCGCGTACCTCGCGCTCGCCGACGACGTCCATCGAGGCGAGCCGCTCGCGCCCGCCGCGGAGTGGCTGCTCGACAACTTCCATCTGCTCGAGTCCGAGTCCCGGGCCGTCCGCCACGACCTGCCCCCGCGCTACTACCGCAAGCTTCCGAAGCTCGCCTCGCGCGAGCGGGCGGGGACGGCGCGGCTGTACGCCATGGCGGTCGAGCTCATCCGTTCGGGGGACGGACGCCTCGATCTCGAGCGCCTGACGCGCTTTCTGAAGGCGTATCAGACCGTGGCGCCGCTCACGATCGGCGAGCTGTGGGCCTGGCCGAGCATCCTGAAACTGGCGCTGCTCGAGAACCTCCGCCGCCTCTCGGACGGTCTTCTCGCGCGGCGGCAGGGGCGCCGCGCCGCGGACGAGATCCGGGCCCGCCTCGAGCGCGGCGACCGTGCCGTGCCGCTTCCGAAGGTTCTGGACCCGGCGTTCGTGGCCCAGCTCCTCTCTCACATGCGCGAGTTCGATCCGCGCCTCTCCGCGCAGCGCGCGGAACTGACGAACCGCCTCACCGAGGAGGGGACGACCGCGGAAGACGCCGTGAGAGCGGAGCATCAGCGGCTCGCGACTGAACAGGCGTCAACGGCGAACTCGATCACGAGCCTGCGCCTCGTGTCGACGATGGACTGGAGCCGGTACGTCGAGAGCGTGAGCCTCATCGAGCAGATTCTGCAGCGTGACCCCGCGGGCGTTTACGGACGCATGGATTTCGACAGCCGGGACCTCTACCGCCACGCGGTCGAGGAGCTGGCGGATCCCACGGGCGAGGCTCAGGTCCGCGTGGCGCTCCGCGCCGTCGCGAGCGCCCGGCGGCCCGCGGAAAGACCGGGCTCGAAGGAACGGGCCACGCACGTGGGCTATCACCTCATCGGCGGGGGAAGGCCCGACCTCGAGACGGACGTGGCCTTCCGTCTGCCGCTCCTCGGCCGCGTCGGGCGCGCGCTTTTCGCACGGGCCGACGCCGTTTACCTCTCGGCCGTCGTTTCTCTCACGTTTCTCGGTGTCGTCGTCGCGGTGACGCCTCTCTGGGCGGGCGGCGCTCCCCTCCGGGCTCAGCTTGCCGCGGCCCTTTTCGTCCTGTTGCCTGCGAGCGAGATCGCGATCGCCCTGATCCAGCGCATCGCGACCGGTCTCGTGCCCCCACGCCGCCTCCCGCGGCTGGACCTTTCGGGCGGTGTGCCCGAGAGCGCGCGGACGATCGTCGTCGTTCCGACGCTTTTCTCGAGCGTGGAGGCGGTACGCGGTCTGATCGACCACCTCGAGGTCCAGGCTCTCGGAAACCTGGACGCGAACGTCCACTTCGCCCTCCTCGGCGACTTTTGCGACGCCGAGGCCGAGACGCTTCCGGGCGACGCCGAGATTCTCGCGGCGGCGCGCGCGGGGATCGAGGAGCTGAACAACCGTCATGCGGCCGGGAGGAACGACCGCTTCTTTCTCTTCCATCGGTCCCGCACGTGGAATGCGAAAGAGGGCCTCTACATGGGCTGGGAGCGCAAGCGGGGGAAGATCGAGGAGTTCAACCGCCTCCTCCGAGGAGCCACGGGAACGCGCTACACGCAGATCGTCGGCGACGTGGCGATCCTGCCGTCCATCCGCTATGTCCTGACGCTCGACTCCGACACACGGCTCCCGCGCGGAACGGCCCGCTCGCTGATCGGGATCCTGGCGCATCCCCTCCACCAGGCGCACGTGGACCCGCGGCTCCGCCGGGTCACCGAGGGATACGGAATCCTCCAGCCGCGCGTCTCGATCACGCAGTCCGGCGCAGCGGACTCCCTCTTCGCCCGCGTCTATTCGGGCCACACCGGGGTGGATCCCTATTCGCAGGCCGTGTCCGATACGTACCAGGACCTCTTCGGAGAGGGCATCTTCACGGGGAAAGGCCTGTACGACGTGGACGCGTTCGTCGCGTCGCTCGAGGGCCGCGTCCCGGAGAACGCGCTCCTCTCGCACGACCTCTTCGAGGGCCTCTACGCGCGCACGGCTCTCGTGTCGGACGTCGAGGTCGTGGACGACTATCCGGCGAACGTCCTGGCGCACGCGCGGCGGCAGCATCGCTGGGTGCGGGGCGACTGGCAGATCCTCCTGTGGCTCTTCACGTTCGTCCCCGCGCGGCACGGCATCGTTCGAAACCGGCTTCCTCTGATCAGCCGCTGGAAGATCCTCGACAACCTGCGGCGCAGCCTCGTGGCGCCGGCGCTCCTCGCGCTCTTCTGCGCCGCCTGGACCTTCCTGCCCGGCGCGCCGCTTCTCTACACGCTCTTCGGGCTCACGGTCCTCGCGCTCCCTCTCGTTTTCGCGCTGATGGGAGGCTCGTTGGTCGCGCGCGGCCGCGGACCGGTTCGCGTCTATCTGCGTGGCGTGCTGACGGACCTCGCCACCGCCGCCGCACAGTCCCTTCTCGCGCTCGTTCTCCTGGCCCAGCAGGCGTGGGACACGGTGCACGCCATCAGCCTGACGCTCGTGAGGCTCCTCGTCACCCAGAGGCGCCTGCTCGAGTGGGAGACCGCGGCGGCCCAGGCCGCGCGCGCGGCAGGGCTCCTCAGCGCCGGCGCGGGCTCGTTCCTCGCGGAGATGGTCGCGAGCCCCCTCATCGCCGTCGCGGTCGTCGTGATGGCGCTCGCGGTGCGCCCCGCCGCGCTCTGGCTGGCGGTTCCGTTCGCGGCCGCGTGGATCGCCGCACCCTTCGTGGCCTATTGGCTCAGCCGGCCGCTCAAGGCGACGAGCCGCAAGCTCTCCGAAAACGACCGGGCGTATCTCCTCGAGGTCGCGACCCGGACGTGGGCCTATTTCGAACATCTCGACGGCGAGACGGACCATGGCCTCCCGCCGGACAACTACCAGGAGGACCCGGGCCCGGCGGTCGCGCACCGGACGTCCCCGACGAACATCGGCATGGCCCTCCTGTCCACGCTCGCGGCGCACGACCTCGGGCTCCTGACGGCGGAGGAGATGCTCGCGAAGCTCGAACGCACCCTCGCGACGGTGGAAGCGCTCGAGCGCCACGAAGGACATCTTCTGAACTGGTACGACACGCGGACGCTCGTGCCTCTTTCCCCGCGTTACGTGTCGACGGTCGACAGCGGCAACCTCGCGTGCGCGCTCGTCGCGCTGGCGCAGGGGCTCCTGCAGCTCGCGCGGCCGAAGAGCGACCTGGAACCGAGGCTCGTTTCGCTCGCCGCCCGCGCGTCGGCGCTGGCGAACCAAATGCGCTTTGCCTTCCTGTATCGGGCGGACCGGCAGCTTTTCGCGATCGGGTACCGCCTCGCCGACCCGAACGGACCCGGCAAGTTGGACGGCTCCTCCTACGATCTCCTCGCTTCGGAGGCGCGGCTCGCGAGCTTCTTCGCGATCGCGAAGGGCGACGTGCCGCAGAGCCACTGGTTCCACCTGGGCCGGCTCGTCGTGAGCGTGGAGGGGGTCCCGACGCTCGTGTCGTGGAGCGCCACGATGTTCGAGTATCTGAAGCCGCTCCTCCTGACCCGCAGCTACCCCGGGACGCTGCTTCATGAATCCTGCCGCATGGTCGTCAAGCGCCAGCGGTCCTATGCGAAGGCGCGCGGCGTCGCGTGGGGCATCTCCGAATCGGCGTACGCGCTCGTCGATCGTCAGGGCACGTACCAGTACAAGGCCTTCGGCGTTCCGGGTCTCGGCCTCAAGAGAGGCCTCGGAGACGAGCTCGTGATCGCTCCGTATGCCACGGCTCTCGCGGCGCTCGTGGACCCGTCCGCGGCCGTCGCGAATCTCAGGCGCCTCGCCGACGAAGGCGCGCGCGGGCCCTGGGGCTTCTATGAGGCGGTCGATCACACTGATCGCCGCGTCTCCCCGGACGAACGCGAGGCGGAGCTCACGGGCCACGTCATCAGGGCGCATTTCGCGCATCACCAGGGCATGACGCTCGTCGCCATCGCGAACGCCCTTCTGGAAGACGTGATGGTCGAGCGTTTTCACGCCGACCCGCGGGTGAAGGCCACCGAGCTGCTCCTCCAGGAGCGCGTGCCGAGACAGGCTCCGATCATCGACCCCCGCCCGGCGGAGGAGTCCCACGCCACGGCCCCCGTCGTGGCCGCGCCGCCGCGCCGTCTCCGGTCGCCGCACACGCCCTATCCCCGCGCGCACCTTCTCGGCAACGGCGCCTACGTCTCGATCGTGACGAACGCGGGCGGGGGAGTGAGCCTCTACAAGGACCGCGCGGTGACGCGATGGCGCGACGACTCGACGTCGGATCCGGGCAGCCAGTTTCTCTATCTCAGAGACGTCCACTCGGGAGACGTGTGGTCGGCGACGTATCAGCCGACGTGCCGAAAGGCGGACGAGTACGTCGTCGACTTCCTGTCCGAGAGATCGGTCTTCCGGCGCCGGGATCACGAGATCGAGGCGCGACTCGAAATCGGCGTCTCGCCGGAGGATGACGTCGAGGTCCGCCGGATCACGCTCCGGAACCGAAGCGAACGGCCGCGCGAGATCGAGCTCACGAGCTACGCGGAGATCTCCCTCGGAACGATCGCGGAAGACATGGCGCATCCCGCCTTCGGCAAGCTCTTCGTGGAGACGGCCTGGGCAGGGGAGAGCACGGCGCTGCTCGCGCACCGCCGCCCCCGTTCGCCGGGCGACGCGAATCTCTGGGCGCTCCACGTCCTGAGTCTCGACGGCCGAATCCAGGCGCCGGTCGAGTGGGAAACGGATCGGGCCCGCTTCCTCGGCCGCGGTCGTGGGCCGGACGATCCCCAGGCGCTCGACGGGCGCGCCCTCTCGGGCACGACGGGCGCCGTTCTCGATCCGATCCTGAGTTTGAGGACGCGCGTGCGCCTCGCCCCGGGCGGCAGCGCGCGCCTCTGCTTCGCGACGGGCGTCGCCGGCGACGAGGACCGCGCGCGGGCGCTCGCGCAGAAGTACCACGACACGGGCGCCGCCGCGCGCGCGTTTAATCTCGCGCACACGCACACGCAGATCGCGCGCGGGCACCTCGGGATCCAGGCGGACGAAGCCCAGCTCTTCGACCGCCTCGGGTCGCGTGTCTTCTTTTCCGATGCCTCCCTCCGCGAGTCGGGGGAGACCCTCTCGAAGAACACGCTGGGGCAGAACGGCCTCTATGGCCACGGAATCTCGGGCGACCTCCCGATCGTCCTCGTCCGCGTCGTCGAGTCCGACGACATACCCCTCGTCTTGCAGGTCCTGAAGGCACAGGAGTACTGGCGTCTCGTCGGACTGAAGGCCGACCTCGTCGTTCTGAACGAGCACCCCGTGAGCTACCTCGACGAGATGCACGAACAGCTCACGGCGCTCATCGACGGGGGATCGTGGTCGTCCTGGAAGGGGCGGCCCGGCGGGGTCTTCCTCCTGCGTGGCGACGGGATGCCCGAGGCCGAACGCATCCTCCTACTGACGGTCGCTCGCGCGGTCCTTTCCGGGGAACGGGGCGAGCTCGCCGGGCAGCTCGATCGAAGCGCCCCGGAGCCCCCGCTCCCGCTCGAGGCGCCTCTCGTCGACTACGGCGACGGAGACGAAGGGGGGCTGGCCGTCCCGCCGCTCGTCCTGGGTAACGGACTCGGGGGTTTCTCGCAGGACGGCAAGGAGTACGTGGTCGTGCTCTCCGGCAACGTCGAGACGCCGCTTCCGTGGGCGAACGTCATCGCGAATCCGCGCTTCGGCACGATCGTCACGACGTCGGGCGCCTCGACGACGTGGTCCGAGAACAGCCGGGAGAACCGGCTCACGCCGTTCGCGAACGACCCCGTTTCAGACCCCACGGCCGAGGCGATCTTCATCCGCGACGAAGAAACCGGGCGCGTCTGGGGCGCGACACCGGCGCCCCTGAAGCGCACGCCGCGATCCCCGCGCTGGGTCGTGCGGCACGGGGCGGGCGTGACGCGCTTCCAACGCGCGGCGGATGGCATCAAGCAGGAGCTCGCCGTCTTCGTCGCGAAGGACGATCCCGTGAAGCTCTCGGTCCTCACGCTCACGAACCGCGGGTCGAGGCCGCGCCGGCTGACGCTCCTCAGCTACGCGGAATGGAGTCTCGGCCCGCCCCGGACGGGAGAGTCGCGTTTCGTCGTGACCGGGCGTGATGAGGAGACGGGCGCCCTGCTGGCCCGAAATCCCTACAACGCGGACTTCGCGGGCCGCGTCGCCTTCGCGGCGTCGAGCGAACCGGTCGTCTCGGCGACCGGCGACCGGCTGGAAATGCTGGGCCGCAACGGGTCTCTTGCGCGCGCGGGGGCGCTCTCGCGGCTTCCGCTCGGGGAAAAGTTCGGGGCGGGCCTCGACCCCTGTGCCGCGATGCACGTCTCGATCGCGCTCCCGCCCGGGGAGACGCGACGGGTCGTCTTCGTGCTCGGCCAGGCGCCGGATCTCGCCGAGGCGCGGTCCCTCGCGCGGCGGCACGCGAATCCGGACGCAGCCGCGCGGGAGCTTTTGCAGGTGGAGGAATTCTGGGACGAGACGCTCGGGACGATCGGCGTGAAGACGCCGGACGATTCCTTCGACCTCATCATGAACCGCTGGCTCCTCTATCAGAACCTCTCGGCCCGGGTCTTCGCGCGAAGCGGCTACTACCAGTCGAGCGGTGCCTACGGCTTCCGGGACCAATTGCAGGACGTTCTCGCGCTGACGTGGTCGCGCCCGGACCTGGCCCGCGCGCACCTGCTCAGAGCGGCGGGCCGGCAGTTCGTCGAGGGCGACGTCCAGCACTGGTGGCATCCGCCTTCGGGCCGCGGGGTGAGGACGCATTGCTCCGACGACCTGCTCTGGCTGCCCTGGGCCGCCGCCCGCTACGCGGCGGAGACGGGCGACTCCGCCGTCTATGACGAAGTCGTGCCTTTCCTGACGGCGCCCGCGCTCGCCCACGGAGAGGCCGAGTCCTTCGGGCTGCCTTCCGCGGCCTCGGAGACCGGGTCTCTCTTCGAGCACTGCGTGCGCGCGATCGATCGCGGACTCACGCAGGGACCTCACGGCCTCCCTCTCATCGGGACCTGCGACTGGAACGACGGCTACAACCGCGTCGGGGCTGACGGCCGCGGCGAAAGCGTGTTCGTCGGATGGCTTCTTTACGCGGCGCTTTCGGACTTCGCGCCGCTCGCCGAGGCCCGGGGGGATACGGTGCGGGCGCTGCGGTACCGAAAGGAGAGAGAACGGCTCTCCGGGATGCTCGAGCTCGCCTGGGACGGAGACTGGTACCGGCGCGCGTACTTCGACGACGGGACGCCTCTCGGCTCTGCACAGAACGACGAAGGGCGGATCGATTCGGTGGCCCAGACGTGGGCGGTCCTCTCGGGCGGGGCGCCGCGGGAGCGTGCCGAGCGCGCGATGGATGCCGTGCGGGCGCATCTCGTGAGGCGCGCGTCGCGCGTCATCCTGCTCCTGACGCCCCCGTTCGATCGCACCGCCCTCGACCCGGGTTACATCAAAGGCTACGTGCCGGGCATCCGGGAGAACGGCGGCCAGTACACGCACGCGGCGGAATGGGTGGTCCTCGCCCTCACGCGGCTCGGGTACGGAGCCGAGGCCGTCGAAGCGTTCCACATGCTCAACCCGATCAACCACACGCGAACGGCTGCCGAGCTCGACCGGTACAAGACGGAACCATACGTGCTCGCCGGCGACGTCTACGACCATCCGCAGCATCGCGGGCGCGGAGGCTGGACCTGGTACACCGGAGCGGCAGGCTGGATGTATCGCGTGGGACTCGAGGGCATCCTCGGCCTGACGCCACAGGGGAGCACGTTCTCGATGAACCCGTGCGTGCCGGGCTCCTGGCCGGCCTTCTCGATCTCGTGGCGATTCGGCTCGGCGCGATACGAGATCGCGGTCGAGAACCCGGAGGGCCGAAGCGGCGGGGTCGCAAGCGCGGAATGCGACGGCGCGCCCGTCGATCCCGCGTCGATCCCGCTTCGCGACGACGGCCGCGTCCACCGGGTCGTCGTCCGGCTGGGGGCGAAGGCTCCCGGGTCTCCGGCCGAGAGTCTGCACGATCAGCATCGCCGTCGCGCGCTGAACCGGTAGGCAGGCCGCGGGACCTTCAGATCAACCGCGTGCACCGCCACCGGAGGTAGTGGGCCATCAGCCAGAAGCGCCGGAACGCCGGGTTGCGCGTCTGGCCGCGGTGGTAGCGGACGTAGATCTGCTGCGCGATGGCGGCGAGCCGGAAGAGACCGTAGACCTCGTAGAAGGTCGTGTCGCGCGGCGCGAGGCCGGACCTTTCGAAGTAGGCGCGGGCGACCTCCTGGCGCGTGAGCATGCCGGGCAATTGAGTGGGCTGGCGGCGCGTCGCCCGGGCCACGGCGTCGTCTCCGGCCTCGACCCAGTAAGCGAGGCTGTTGCCGAGATCCATCAGAGGATCGCCGAGCGTCGCCATCTCCCAGTCGAGGACGCCGACGACGCGTGTCGGCTCGTCCGGATCGAGAACGAGGTTGTCGAGCCGAAAGTCGTTGTGGATGACGCAGGTGGCGACGTCCTCGGGTGCGTTCGCCTTCAACCAGGCGATCACCCTCCGAAAGCGGGGCACGTTCCACGTGCGCGCCTCGCCGTAACGGAAGGCCCAGCCCTCGATCTGCCGGCGCACGTAGCCCGCGCCTCTCCCCAGATTCTCGAGCCCCGCCACCCGCGCGTCCACGCGATGCAGGTCCACGAGCCGGTCGACGACGCCGAGACACAGTGTCCGCGCTGCCTGCGGCCCGAGGACGAGGCCCTCCGGCAGCCGCGCCCTGAGGATGAGCCCCGGGATGCGGCGCATCACATAGAACTCGGAGCCGATCAGCGAGGCGTCGTCGCAGAACGCGATCATTTCGGGCACGCACGTGTAGAAAGGGCGGAGGGCCTTCTGGACGCGAAACTCCCTTCCCATGTCGTGGGCCGATTTCGCCTTCGTGCCCGCGGGCGGTCTCCGGAGCACGAGGTCAGCGGTCTCGTATTCGAGCCGGTACGTCCAGTTCGAGGCACCGCCGGAAAAGGACGTCACGCGGGGCACGCCGTGAAGGCTCGGGACGCGCGATTTGAGCCACGCGTCCACGGCGGCGGCGTCCAGCTCCTCGCCCGAGCGGATCCCGGCGGGCGACATCAGCGGGCGGTCATCCCGTAGCGGCGGAGGATGCGGCGCGCCACGACCTCGAGATGCACTTCATCGGCGCCGTCGTAGATGCGGGCCGCCCGCTCATGGGCGTACCACCAGGCGAGCGGCGTGTCGTCGGTCATCCCGAGGGCGCCGAGGCCCTGGATCGCGCGGTCGAGAACGCGCAGCATCGTGCGCGCGACCGTGAACTTGATCAGGGAGATCTCCTCGCGCGCCGCCTGAGCCCCTTCTTTCTCGATCTTCCAGGCCGCGTGCAGCACCATCAGGCGCGCCGCGTGGATCTCGGCGCGGCTCTCGGCGATGCTTTGTTGCACGATCTGTTTCGAACCAAGGAGGCGTCCCGGCGCGAGCTCGCGCGTCGACACGTGCCGGCAGAGGATGTCGAACGCCCGTTCCGAGACGCCAATCCAGCGCATGCAATGGTGAATGCGCCCGGGTCCCAGCCTCTCCTGCGCGAGTGCGAACCCCGCGCCCTCGACGCCGAGGAGGTTCCCGAGGGGCACCCGCGCGCCCTGGTAGCTCACCTCGCCGTGACTCGCCCAGTCGCCGCCGCGCTCGCCCATCACGGAGGCGTTCCCCAGCAGCGTGAAGCCCGGCGTGTCCGTGGGGACGAGGATCATGCTGGCGCGCCGATAGGGATCGGCGGCCTCCGGGTTCGTCACCGCCATGCAGATGGCGAAGGCGGCGCCGTCCGCCGACGAGGCGAACCATTTGTGCCCGTTGAGGACCCAGGCGTCGCCGTCCCGCCGGGCCGTCGTGCCCAGCCACACCGGGTTCGAGCCCGCGAACTCGGGCTCCGTCATCGTGAAGCAGCTTCGGATCCGGCCGCGGACGAGCGGCCACAGGAATCTCTCCTTCTGCTCGGGCGTGCCGTGCGCCATGAGGAGCTCCATGTTCCCGACGTCCGGAGCCTGGACGTTGAAGAGGTAATGGCCGAGCGGGCTCTTGCCGAGCTCCTCGCTCATGTGCGCGAACTCGGTCAGCGTGAGTCCGGCGCCGCCGAACGCGTCGGGCACGTGCGCGGTGAAGAGCCCCGTCTCGCGCGCCCGCTCCCGTTTCTCCTCGAGGACGGGGAGAAGCGCCCGGAAGCCCTTCTGCCGGAGCGCGGCCTC
>DASVJU010000223.1:0-2104 GCA_036385755.1 Thermoanaerobaculia bacterium | reverse complement strand
CGCGCACCCTTGGGGTGGGGGTGTGTATGCCTCGTTACCGTATCGCGTGGCTCCCGGGGGACGGGGTGGGCGCCGAAGTCATGAACGCGACGCGGCTCGTCCTCGACGCGGTGGGTCTCGACGCCGAATACCCGCGCGGCGACATCGGCTGGGAGTTCTGGTGCCGGGAAGGGGAGGCGTTTCCCGTCCGGACGATCGAGCTCCTGAAGGACGTGGACGCCGCGATGTTCGGAGCGATCACGTCCAAGCCATCGAAGGCGGCCCACGACGAGCTGGCCCCGGCATTGAAGGACAAGGGTCTCGTTTACCGCTCGCCGATCGTGCGGATGCGGCAGCTCTTCGACCTCTACGTCTGCCTGAGGCCGTGCAAGGCGTACCCGGGCAACCCGCTCAACTTCAAGGAAGGCCTCGACCTGGTCGTGTTCCGCGAGAACACCGAGGACCTCTACGCGGGCGTGGAGTTCTCTCCGGTGCCCCAGGAGCTTTCGCAGACGCTCGCGAAGCTCGCGCCGGCTTTCGCGCCGTTCAAGGACCTCCGGCCGGACGACTACGCGGTGTCCTGCAAGATCAACACGCGCAAGGGCTCCGAGCGCATCGTGCGCGCCGCGTTCGAGTTCGCGCGCACGAACAAGCGGAAGAAGGTCACGGTCGTCCACAAGGCAAACGTCGTCCGCGCCTCGGACGGCGTCTTCCTCGAGGAGGCGCGCAAGGTCGCGAAGGCGTTCCCGGAGATCGCGATGGACGAGGCGAACGTCGACGCGATCTGCATGTGGCTCCTCAAGAACCCCTCGAACTACGACGTCCTCGTCGCTCCGAACCTCTACGGAGACATCATCTCCGACCTCTGCGCGCAGATGGTCGGCGGTCTCGGATTCGGCTGCTCGGGGAACATCGGCGTGAAGCTCGGCGTGTTCGAGCCGTCGCACGGCTCGGCGCCGAAGTACACGGGGCAGAACAAGGTCAACCCGATCGCGACGATCCTCGCCGCGAAGATGATGCTCGACTGGCTCGGCGAGAGCGCAAAGGGCCGCGCCGTCGAGGCCGCCGTCGCGAGGGTTCTCAGGGAAGGCAGGGTACGCACGTACGACATGGGTGGGACCTCGACGTGCCTCGAGATGGGCGAAGCCGTCGCCCGCGCGCTCCCGAAGGATTGAAAGGAAACGATCATGAAGAAGCCGAACGGGGGCGCCACCGTCGTCGAGAAGATCCTCGCCCGGGCGTCGGGGAAAGACGCCGTGCGCCCGGGCGACGTCGTGGAACCGCGCGTGGACCTCGCGATGTCGCATGAGAACGCCGCCCTCGTGATCAACCAGTTCAAGGAGATTCACGAGGGGACGGGCATTGCCGCGAAACCGTGGGATTCCTCTCGAATCGCGATCATCTTCGACCATCGCGTTCCGGCCGAGTCGGCGAAGACCGCCACGAACCAGAAGAGGGTGCGCGCCTTCGTCGCCGAGCACGGGATCGCGAAGTTCCACGACATCCGCGGCGACACGGGCGGCATCTGCCACCAGATCCTCCCCGAGTGCGGCTACGTGCGGCCCGGGATGGTCGTCGTCGGGACGGACTCCCACACGACGAGCCACGGCGCGCTCGGCGCGTTCGCGTTCGGGATCGGGGCGACGGAGATGGCGAGCGCCTGGGCGCTCGGCGTCGCCGTGAACATCGAGGTTCCCGCGACGATCCGCGTCGAGGTCTCCGGCCGGTTCCCCGACCTCGTCGGCCCGAAGGACCTCATCCTCTATCTCGTGGGCTTTCTGACCGCGCAGGGCGCGAATTTCCGCGTCCTCGAGTTTGGCGGCGAGACGATCGCGCGCCTCTCGACCTCGGGCCGGCTCGTCCTGTGCAACATGTCCGTCGAGGCGGGCGCGACGTCCGGGATCGTGCCGGCCGACGCGGAGACGGTGCGCTACCTGCGCGAGGAGGCGGGCGTGACCGATCCGCTCGACCTCGTGACGAGCGATGCCGATGCGGCATACCAGAGGACGATCGCAGTCGACGTCTCGTCGCTGACGCCTCTCGTCGCGTGTCCGCACACCGTTGACAACGTGAAGTCCGTCACAGCGGTGGAGGGAGTTCCCGTCCATCAGGTCGTCATCGGCTC
>DASVJU010000222.1:0-2342 GCA_036385755.1 Thermoanaerobaculia bacterium | reverse complement strand
AAGGCTTCATGAACCAGCAGCCGATCGCATTTTTCCTGTTTGGCACCGGTGCCGCAATCGCGATCATGATGGAGATGCTGGGGGTTCCGGCGCTCACGTTCGCGCTCGGGATGTACCTGCCGCTCGAGCTGAACACGCCGGCGCTCGTCGGAGGGTTCCTGTCGTACTTCGTGACCCGGAAGTCGGAGAAGGTGGGCGGCGCCGCGGGCCGCACGATGCGCGAGCGCGCCGTGATCATCGCGTCGGGCCTGATGGCCGGTGGCGCTCTCGGAGGCGTATTCGGAGCCTCCATGAGGCTCTTCAAGTCGTACTCGGAAGAGGGAATCCGAACGCCCTTCTACGGCAACGAAGCCATCTCGCAGGGCGTCTCGATTCTCTTCTTCGTCGGGCTCTGCCTCTATCTCTGGATCGATTCGACCCGCAAGGTTCGGGAGGACTGAAGATGCCGCTCACAGGACTGGACGCCGCGACCGCCGAAGCGCTCATCGGAATCGACACGCTCTGGGGCGGCGACGTCATGAATCCGTCCGGGACGGGCCGCTTCATCGCGGACTGCTGGTTCTCGGACGAACCGCTGCCCGCCGCCTACACGCACTCGTCGGCCGCCGCGCTGCGCGCGAACGGAGGCGTCGGTGCGAAGACGCCGGACAAGGCTTCGATCGAGGCGTACATCTCGGCCGTGGACGTGAAGGGCGCGATCGGCCGGGTGATCTCCGGATCGCGCGCGCTCGGCGGGATGCGCGGCGCGTACCTCGAAGGCCTCGGCCTGTGCAGCGAGGTCATGTGGGACCTCGGGATGGAGATCCTCGGCAAGGGTCCCGAGGTCCCGTACGACCATTGCGTCAAGACGATCACGGGAACCCCGCCGGAGCCCTCGAAACCGGAGGACAAGCGGCGCCGCGTCGCCGACCTCCTGAAGGCTGCCGGACATGCGTCGAACGGTTCCGACGCGCTCCCCGCGGCCGTCGACGGGTGGCGGAAGGAGCGGCTCGTCCCCGGCAAGTCGATTCCGGCGCTCGGGGACGCGTTCATCGCGCACTACGACGCGCTGACGGCGAAGAACCTCCTGCCGTTCCTCCCGAAGGAGCTCCACCGCGTGCCGCGGGCGAACGTGAAGTTTCTCGCGATCGAGAACGCGTGGTTCTCGGGCTCGATGAACTACCTTGGCCACGCGCGAAAGCCGGACGGCTCGCCCGAGTACGAGTCGACGTACGAGCTGAACGCTTCTCTCGAGATCTCGGTGCCGGAGTTCCAGCAGCTCGTGAGCCACGAGGTCGTGCCCGGTCATGTGACGACGTTCGCGTACCTGCAGGACCTCTTCGTGCGCGGGCTCGTGGGGTTCGAGGCGTCCGTCCTCACGATGAACACGCGCGCCGCCGTTCTCTTCGAGGGCATCGCGAACAACGGCGTCCTCGTCGCGTACGGGGTCACGGAGGTTCAGGACCTGCCCGATCGGGACCTCCAGATCGGCGTCCTCCTCGCGCTCCTGCAGGACGACGCGAAGAACCACTCCTCATACCTGACGTGGAAAGAGAAGCTCCCGCAGAAGGACGTCGCCGCGACGCTGCGGCAGGAGTTCCTCGTCTCGAAAGAGCGCGCGGACAAGCTCTCGGGGGCGTGGGGCCGGCACCCGCTCCTCGGCCGGATGTACCTCCCGGCCTACCGCGCCGGGACGGAGCTCGTCGCGCGGCTCCGCCGGAGCCATCCGCCGGAGAAGATCCTGCCCGCGATGTACGGCGTGAAGGGGCTCGTCGACGCGTCGACGCTGCCGCGCGTCCTGGAGGAGGCTCCCGCCTCCCGCTGATGGTGTCGACCGTATGAGTCAGCAGAAGAGCCTCGCGATTCTCGTGGGGGGCGGGCCGGCCCCGGGGATCAACAGCGTCATCAGCTCGGCCACCATCCGTGCCGTCCTCGAGGGCGTGGAGGTGACCGGCATCCGCGACGGCTTCGAGTGGCTCATGCAGGGAAACATCGAGCACGTCACGCCCCTCACGATCGACGAGGTCAGCCGCATCCACTTCCGCGGCGGCTCCTACATCGGCATTTCGCGGGCGAATCCCACCCGCGACCCTCAGCACCTCGAGAACACGGTGATCTCGCTCCTGCGCCTGAACGTCTCGCGCCTGATCACGATCGGCGGCGACGACACGGCGTACTCGGCCATGAAGCTGGTGGAGAAGGCCGAAGGGCGCATCCGGGTCGTCCACGTTCCCAAGACGATCGACAACGACCTCGACCTGCCCGCCCACGTGGACACCTTCGGCTACCAGACCGCCCGCCACTACGGGGTCGAGATCGTCAAGAACCTGATGGTGGATGCGCGCACGACCTCCCGCTGGTAC
>DASVJU010000221.1:0-3001 GCA_036385755.1 Thermoanaerobaculia bacterium | reverse complement strand
GAGAGGCCGCCCGCCGTCCCGGGTCTCGAGCTCTCGGTGAAGACGATTCTCGCGACGGAGGCGGGCGGCGACCTCTACGACTTCGTGCAGGACGAGTCGGGGGCGCTGTGGATCGCCGCGGGCGACGTCTCGGGCCACGGTCATTCCTGCGGCATCCAGCAGGCCATGGTGATGGCCGCGCTCGCGAGTCTCGTGAAGGCGGGGCGCATGCCGTCGGAGATCCTCGTCGAGATCGACCGCGTGCTGCGGATGGGCCGGAGCGGCCGCCTCTTCACGTCCCTCGCACTTCTGAAACTCGATCCGAAGGAGGGAGGCGGTGTTCTCGCGAATGCGGGCCACCCGTTCCCGATCCTGCTGCACGAGGGAAAGGCATCCGAGATTGCGGGCAGCGGCCTGCCGCTCGGCCAGGGGCCGAAGCGCACGTATACGGACGTGCCGTTCGAGATTCCGAAGGGCGGCGTTCTCGTCATCGCCTCGGACGGGCTCTTCGAAGGGCCCGACCGCTTCGACGCACCCTACGGCTTCGACCGGCCGCGCGCGGTCCTCGAATCCGCGAGTCTGTGGCGGCGCCCGCCCGACTCGATCGTCGAGGCGCTCGTGGCGGACTGGCGCCTGCACGTGGGCGAGGGCCCTCCCGCCGACGACACGACGATTCTCGTCGTCAAGAGACCGCTGTTTTGACGATGAAGCGCCCGCCTCTCGAAGGAATCGTCGTTCTCGACCTGTCACGCGTGCTCGCCGGCCCGCTCGCGACGATGATCCTCGCGGACCTCGGGGCGCGCGTGATCAAGGTCGAGGACCCGCGGGGCGGCGATTTTTCGCGCGGCTGGAAGCCGCCGGCGCTCGATGGCGAGGCTGCCTACTTCCTCTCGGTGAATCGGCGAAAAGAATCGGGGGCCGTGGACCTCGCGACGCCCGGCGGAGCCGAGTTCGTCCGGCGCTGGGCGAAGAAGGCGGACGTCCTCGTCGAGAACTTTCTTCCGGGCGCGCTCGAGAGGCTCGGCCTCTCGGTCGACGCGCTTCGCGCTCTGAACCCGCGCCTCGTCGCCTGCTCGATTTCGGGGGCGGGTGACGCCGGTCCGGAGAGCGGGGATCCGGGGTTCGACCTCCTCGCGCAGGGAGCCACCGGACACATGTGGATCACGGGGCCGCCGGACGGGCCGCCTTCCAAGATGGGCGTCGCGCTGATCGACGTCCTCGCCGGGTGGTCCGCCGTGACGGCGATTCTCGCGGGGCTTCAGGCCCGCGCGCGCGACGGAACGGGATCGCACGTGAAGACGAACCTCGTGTCGACGGGACTCGCGGCGCTCGTCAACGTTGCGGGCTCCGCCCTCGTGACGGGACGGGAGGCGACGCGCCACGGCAACTCGCACGCGACGATCGAGCCCTATCGGGCGTTCGAGGCTTCGGACGGCGGCTTTCTTCTCGCTGTCGGGACGGACCGGCAGTTCGAAGCCCTCTCCGGGAAGGTGCTCGGGCGGAGCGATCTCGCGGCGGATCCGCGTTTCTCGACGAATGCGGCGCGCGTCGTCAACCGCAAGGAGCTCGTCCCGATCCTCGCGGCGCTCTTCGCGGCGGAATCCCGCGGGACCTGGCTCCAACGCTGCAAGGCGGCGGGCATCCCCGCGGGACCGGTCGCGGGCCCGCTCGAGGCGCTGCGTTCGCCCCAGGCCACCGCGCTCGATTCGATCCTGGAGACGACGCGTGACGGACGGTCGGTCCCCACGGTCCGTCCCCCGTACTTTCTCGACGGATTCGAGGATCCCGCTCCGGCCGCGCCGCCGCGGCTCGGCGAGGATACCCAGAGGCTGTTCGCGGAGGTCGGCCTCGCCGCGCCGCACACCGCTGATATTCTCCGGCCCGGATGAAAGTCGCGTTCATCGGCACCCACGGCGTCGGAAAGACCACCCTCTGCTACGACCTCGCGGCGGCCCTCAAGAAGAGGGACCTGACCGTCGAGCTCGTCCGGGAAGTCGCGCGCGAATGCCCGCTGCCGATCAACCAGGAGACGACACTGAAGGCGCAGGCCTGGATCCTCCACACGCAGATTGCCTGGGAGCTCCAGGCCGAGGCGAAGGCCGACGTCGTGTTCTGCGATCGTGCCGTCCTCGACAACTTCTGTTACATGCGGCGGGCGTTCGCCGGCGCGCCCGACGAAGCGGTCCTCGAAGCGCTGGTGAGGAGCTGGACGACGACGTACGACGCGCTCTTCAAGGTGCCGATCGTCGGTGATCCGCGTTTCGACGGCGTGCGCGACACGGATCTCGCGTTCCAGCACGAGATCGACGGCTCCATCGATCAGACGCTCGCGGCGTGGGATGTCCCGCACATCGCGCTCGATCCCGCGCGCCGCGACGAGTGGGGCGCGCTCGTCCTCGACGCTCTTCTCATTCGCCTCAAACCGCAGGAACTTCTCTTCCCGGAGCCGGAAGAGCCCATCGCACCAAGAACGCCAATAGCGCCAATAGTCAAGACGGGAGCCTCCCATGCCTGATACGACGTCCCCCATCGTGAACGAACGCGCCCGCCACCTCGACACGCTCGCGGCGACGCCCGCCGCTCTCAAAGAGGCGCTCCGTGGGGTCCCGAAGAAGCTGCTCCTCTTCACGCCGGCGCCGGGCAAGTGGTCGATCCTCGAGATCCTCTGCCACATGCGCGACATGGAGCGCGAGGCGTATCTCGAGAGGTACACGCGCATCCTCGCCGAGCCCGAGCCGAAGCTTCCCGACGTCAACGGCGACGCCCTCGCGATCGAGCGCGACTACCGCGGCCAGAGGGCCGCCGACATCCTGCGCGACTGGATGCGCCTCCGCCGCGAGAGCCTCCGCCTCCTCAAGAAGGCGAAGCCCGAGCAGTGGCGGCGCGCCGGGATCCACGAGACGATGGGCCGGGTCACGATCGACGAGCTGGTCGCGCGGCACGCCTCCGGCAACGATTCCGCGCACCTCGCCCAGATCGAGGCGATCAAGCGCAAGGCGGCCCTTCTCGATCGCCTCGCGGC
>DASVJU010000220.1:0-6018 GCA_036385755.1 Thermoanaerobaculia bacterium | reverse complement strand
GGCTCGCTCGCCGTCGTCATGGCCGACCCCGCCGACGTCGTGAAACGCGACGAGCTCGAGGGGCTCCTCAAGAAGCGCCTCCTGGTCCGGGTCGGCTCGAGGGCCGCGCTCCAGGACATCCTCCAGAAGTCCGATTCCACGCAGCGTGTTCTCGAGGAGGCCACCGAGGAGTTCCGGATGCAGGTGGTACGGGAGGACGAGGAAGGGCAGGAGGTCCTCTCGATCGACCGCATCACGGCCGACGCGAGCCCGATCATCAAGCTCGTCGACTCCGTTCTCTTCAACGCGATCCAGCGCCGGGCCTCGGACATCCACATCGAGACGCAGGAACACGTCGTCGTCATCAAGTACCGCATCGACGGCGTGCTGTACCCCGCGATGGAACCCATCGACAAGAAGCACCATCAGACGATCATCAGCCGCATCAAGGTCATGTCGGAGCTCGACATCGCCGAGAAGCGCGTCCCGCAGGACGGCCGCTTCAAGGTGCGTGTGAAGGGCCGCACGATCGACTTCCGCGTGTCGATCATGCCGACCGTTCACGGCGAGGACGCCGTCATCCGCATCCTCGACAAGGAGTCCGCGAACGCGGAGTTCAAGAACCTGCGTCTCGACGTCCTCGGGATGGACGCCGAGACGATGCGGCGCCTGCGCAAGTTCATCCGTGAGCCATACGGGATGGTCCTCGTGACGGGCCCGACGGGCTCGGGCAAGACCACGACGCTCTACGCGTGCCTGTCGGAGATCCAGTCCGTCGAGGACAAGATCATCACGATCGAGGATCCCGTGGAATACCAGCTGAGGGGAATTACGCAGATCCCCGTGAACGAGAAGAAGGGTCTGACCTTCGCGCGCGGCCTCCGCTCGATCCTCCGGCACGACCCCGACAAGGTCATGGTCGGTGAGATCCGCGACGAGGAGACGGCCCAGATCGCCGTCCAGGCCGCGCTCACGGGCCACCTCGTCTTCACGACGGTCCACGCGAACAACGTCGTGGACGTTCTCGGCCGCTTCCTGAACATGAAGGTCGAGCTCTACAACTTCGTCTCGGCCCTCAACTGCATCCTCGCCCAGCGCCTCGTGCGCAAGATCTGCCCGCACTGCAAGATTCCCTTCGTGCCCACGCCGCAGATTCTCGAAGAGTCCGCGCTGACCGCCGAACAGATGAAGGGCGCGACGTTCTGGGAGGGGAGCGGCTGCATCGAATGCAACGGAACGGGTTTCTACGGCCGCATGGCGATCACCGAGCTCCTCGACCTGTCCGACCGCATTCGCGGCCTCATTCTCGACAAGCGCCCCGCCGCCGAGATCAAGAAAGCGGCGCAGGCCGAAGGCATGAGCTTCCTTCGCGAGTCGGCGATCAAGAAAGTCTTCGCCGGCCAGACGACGCTCCGCGAGATCAACAAGGTGACCTTTGTCGACTAGCGGCGCCTCGAATCCGTTCTCGGCCACGTTCTGGCGTTCCCCGCGTCCGCCGCACGCGTTCGTCCTGACGTCCGACCGGCTCGTGTACGTGGGCCCCGCAGGTCCGGCGCGGCGCGCGGCGCTCTCGGCGGCGCCGGCGTTTCGGGTGCTGACCCGCTCGCTTCCGGCGGAGACCTTCACGCCGGGATCTGACGGGTCGCCGCACGCGGGCCCCGCCCTCGCGGGCGCGCTCCAGCGGCTGCTCGCCGAGGCGGGCGCGAAGATTCCGGCCGCGTCGCTCGTCGTGCCCGACGGATGGGTCAAGCTTCTCGTCATCGACGCCGACGAGCCGGAGCGCCACGCGCGCGAGGTCGAAGAGGTCCTGCGCTGGAAATTCGGCCGTGCGTTCGGCGAGCCCGTTCCGGCGCTGCGCCTCTCCTGGCAGCCCGCGGGGCCGGGAGCCGAGGGAACGCGCGTCGTCGCGCTCGCGGCCTCCGAGCAGGCCGTGTCCTCGTGGGAAGCCCCGTTCGAGAAGGCGGGGATTCGCGTCGGTTCGCTCGAGACGGCTGCGTTCGCGGTCTCCGTGCTGGGTGCGCGCGCGGCGGGGGAGGGATTCCTCGTCTGGGCGGACGGCGAGGCGGCCACGACGCTCGTCTTCGCGGGCGGGCAGCTCCGCTTCGCGCGCACGCGGAACTTCACGGATCCCCTCGAGGCGGTGCAGGACATCCGCCTCGCCGTGACATTCGGTCTTCCCGCGCGCTCTCCCGACGCACCCCCCGTGGACGTCACGGCGGCCTGCGGGGCGGGGCCCGAGGACTCTCCGGTCGTCGCTGCTTTGCGCGCATTTCGCTCCGGGGCCGGGGCCGCCGAGCCCGAGGTGCTGTCACAGGTCCGGCTCGTGCCGGCCGCGACGGTCACGCCGGCTGCAGCGGCCGAGGATCCATCGACTCTCGCCGCTCTCGGTACGCTCGCGGGGGGGGGGTGATGCCGGGCCGCTTCAACCTCGCGCGCCGGCCTTTCGTCGACACGCGTCCGGCAAACCTCACGGCGATGTTTCTCGCGGTGCTCGTGGCCGCACTCTCGTTCGTCGCGGTCCGGACGGTGATCCGGTATTTCGCCGACTCGAGCCGGACGCGCGCGTCGATCAGCAACCTCAGGGCCGAGATCTCGAGCCTCGAGGAAGCGCGGCACCGGGCGGAAGCGTCGCTCGCGCGGATCGACGTCGGCGCCCTGTCCGCCGAGGTGGAAGACGCGAACGAGATCGCGCTGAGGCGCGCCTTTTCATGGACCCGCTTTCTTTCCCGTCTCGAGAAGACGCTGCCGCCCGACATCCGCATCGCGTCGATCGGGCTCCAGAAGATGACCGCGGCTTCGGGAGCACCCGCGATTGCCATTGCGCGGCCCGGCTCGGGAGAGACGGTCTTCGTGAACCTGATTCTCGTCTCGCGCGACCCGAACGGCCTGCCGAAGACGATTCGCGCGTTCGACGCCTCGCCCTGGTTCGAAGCCCCGACGCCGTCGAGTGAAGACCGCGGGGAGAAGGGTTTGCCCGAAGGCCGCCGACTCACGCTCTCGGTCGCGTACCACGACGTCGAAGGCCGCAAAGGAGGGCGCCCGTGAGCGCGCCTTCGGCTACCGTCCTTCAGGACGCGGGCGATCGCATTCGCGGGTGGCTCCCCCTCGTGCGCCGTGGAGGGGTCCGGCCTTCGCCCTGGCGGGCCCGCCTGCCCCTTTTCGCGGTCCTCTCCATCCTGCTTGTTCTGGCGACGGCCGTGCTCATCGGTTACCACGCCTTCTACGACGAGAGGTTCAAGGCGCTCGAAAAGACCGGGGCCGAGCTCGCGGCGAAGCGCGACGAGGTTGCCGAGTCGGCCCGGAAGGTCGTGAAGACCGAGGAGCGTCTCCGCGCTCTCGAGCGGGACCTCGAGGCATTCAATCGGGACGTCCTCGGCGGCCGCAAGGAACGGCTCGCGGCCGTGATCGAGGATGTCTACCTGCTCACGCAGAAGGCCGGGACGGTGCCGAGCCAGATCGCATACGCGTTCACGGAAGCCGGCAGCGCCACGCGCCTCAGCCTCGCATTCGCCGTCCAGGGCCGCTACGTCGACGTCAAGAAGCTCCTCTATTCGTTCGAGAGCAATCCCCGCTTCCTGCTTCCCGAGAACGTCGCGCTCGCGACCGACGAGACTCAGCCGGACGTGCTGCGCCTGAACCTCACGGTGGCGCACTATTTCCGCCCCGACGGCACGCCCGCGCCCCGCCGTGCCGGGCGGGCGACGGTGCGGCCGCCCGCGGCGCCGGGGACCCCTCCCGCGGCGAAACCGACGCCGGCTTCCGGAGGCATTCCGGAATGAGCGCGTCGAAGGGTGCGTCGGGTGCGTCGAAGTCGAGCATCAAGCCGCTCCTGCTCGTTCTCCTCGTCGTCCTGGGTCTCGCGGTACCGTCTTTCCTTTCCCGGGGAGGCAGAGCGCCTGAAGTTCCCGATGCTCCCACGGGCGCGGCCGACTCCGGCCGCCCGCGGGCCGCACGAATCGGCGCCGATCCCGAGTCCGTGCCCGACCTCACGCGCGTTGCCGCGCGCGGCGGCGCCGATGAGCGCGTGGGGCGGAACGTGTTTCGCTTCTACGACGCGCCGACGCCGACGCCCCGCCCGACACCGATCCCGACGCCCACCCCGGTCCGGCCCGGGAGTCAGCAGTTCGTCGGGCCGATGCCGATTCAGCCGACGCCGACGCCGACGCCCATCATTCCGCCGAACATCCCGTACAAGGTCCTCGGCGTCTTCGGATCGCGGGACGATCTCATCGTGTCGCTCGAAGAGGGCGGCCGGATCATCAACGCCCGGGAGGGGGACGCGGTCGACGGCCGCTTCAGAATCCACAAGATCAACCGCGAGTCGGTCGACTTCAGCTTTCCCGGTCTTCCGCCCGAGATCACAAGGCGCATTCCCATCCCGCTCCCGTGACGCGGGAGATTGAAGGACTTCCCATGACGACGACACGAAACGAAAGAGCCTCCCGCCGATTCGCGCGCCTCCCGGGCGTGGCGGTCGCTCTCGTTCTCGCGCTCCTGGCGCCCGGCTGCGCGACGTCGCGGGCCTACCGCGACGGCGAGCGCGAGGAGGGACGCAAGCACTGGGACCTCGCCGTTCTCGCATACGAGCGGGCGCTTGCCCTCGATCCGAAGGACTCGTCCGCGCGCATTTCCCTCCAAAGAGCGCGCTTTCAGGCGGCCCAGGCGCATTACGAGCGCGGGCGCCTTCACCGGTCCGCGGGCCAGCTCGACCTCGCCGTCGCCGAGCTCGAGGTCTCGATCGCCCTCGACTCCACGAACGACTCGGCGCTCCAGGAGCTGCGGAGGACCAAAGCCGACATCGAGATCCGGAGCCGCGAGAGCGCCGCCGGGACCCCCGTCGAGAGAGCGAAGGCGCGGACGCGCGGCGCCCGCGGAGCGCCGCCGATGCTGAACCCGTCGTCGACGAAACCGATCGACGTGGCCTTCGCGCCCGACACGAACATCAAGAAGATCTACGCGGCGCTCAGCGCGGCCGCGGGGATCAACATCATCTACGACCCGCAGCTCAAGGACGACAAATTCACGCTCGACCTTCGGGGCATGACGTTCCAGAAGGCCCTCGAGACGGCGATGCGCCAGGCCGGCCACTTCTACAAGGTCATCGACGAGAAGACGATCCTGATCGCGCAGGACACGCAGCAGAACCGCAAGGAGTACGAGGACCTCGTCATCCGGACGTTCTTCCTGTCGAACGGCGACGTGAAAGACGTGTCCGCGATGGTCCGGTCGATCCTCGACCTCCGCCGGCTCGGCACGATCCCGGCGCTGAACGCGATCATCATCCGCGACACGGCCGACAAGGTCGCCGTGGCCGAGCGCCTCATCGAGGTCAACGACAAGGCGAAGTCCGAGGTCGTCGTGGACGTCGAGCTTCTCCAGGTGAACACCGACAAAGCCGTCAACCTGGGACTCGCTTTTCCCGGCACCGGCACGGCGACGGCCGTGCCGGGCGGCACCGGCACGGCGCCCGCGGCACTCACGTGGAGCGCGATCAAGAGCCTCGGGCTCAACGACATCCTCTTCACGATCCCGACGATCACGTACAACTATCTCAAGCAGAATACGGACGCCGAGCTCCTCGCGAAACCGCAGCTCCGCATCGCCGAGGGCGAAAAAGCGCAGCTCGTCATCGGCGACCGCGTCCCGATCCCCGTCACGACGATCAGCACGCAGCAGGCCATCGGTCAGACGGGCATCGTTCCGATCACGTCCTACCAGTATCAGGACGTCGGCATCAAGATCGACATGGAGCCGCGCGTCCACCACAACAAGGAGGTGTCGCTCAAGCTCACGATCGAGGTGTCGCAGCTCGGCGCGACCAACAAGGACGGGCAGCCGACCATCGGCACGCGCACGATCACGTCCTCGATCCGTCTGAAGGACGGCGAGACGAACTTCCTCGCGGGCCTCATCCGCAAGGACACGACCAAGACCAAGAGCACGATCCCGTTTCTGGGAGACCTTCCGCTCATCGGCGCGCTCTTTACGAACAACAACACGCTGGACAGGCGGACGGACCTCTACCTCACGCTCACGCCG
>DASVJU010000219.1:0-13419 GCA_036385755.1 Thermoanaerobaculia bacterium | reverse complement strand
GTCCTGCGCCACGCGGGCCTCGTCGAGACGCGCCGCGCGAACGGGACCGAACGGTATGCGGCGACCGCTGACGGCCTGAAGCTCTGGACCTCGGTCGCCCCCGCGGTCTCCGACGCGGCGTTCCCGGGCGACGACGAGCGGCTGAAGGACGTTCTCGAGGAGCGGGTCGCCACCCTGCCCGAAGGCTCGTTCGATGCGGTGGCGGGGGAGTGGGACCGGTTTCAGGGGCCGTTTTACTCAGCAGGTGTGCGCGAGGCCGCGCTCCTCCGGCTCCTGCCGCGGGGCCTCCGCGTGGCGGACATCGGATGCGGCACCGGACTTCTCACTCTGGCGCTGGCCGGCGTCGCGGAGACCGTCGTCGCTGTCGACGCGAGCGACCGGATGGTGCGCCTGGCGCGAGAGAAGCTGCGGCACGCGGGCGCTTCGAACGTGACGGTCCGGCGCGCGGGCGCCGAGAAACTGCCGTTCGAGGACGGCGCGCTCGACGCCGTCTTCGCGTTTCACCTCCTCAGGCATCTCGTTCGTCCCGCGGACGCGCTCGGTGAGTTCGGACGCGTCGTGAAAGCGGGCGGCCGCGTGGTTCTCGTCGAGCTCGAACCGCACGGCGTCCGGGCGCTCAGGGCCGCCACGGGCTCGCACCACCTCGGGGTCCCGCGAGAGACCGTTCGCGCCGCCCTGAAGCACGGGGGTTTCGCCGACGCGCGTTTCTCCTCTTTTTCTCCCTACCGCGTCCCCTCGGAATCCGGGGAGGTCGCACTCGCCACGTACATCGTCGACGCCGTCCGGGAATCCGCGCACGGCCAGAAGGAGATCGCATGACGACCGCCACCGCCACCCTCCCCGCCCACGACGTCAAGGACCTCGCGCTCGCCGCGAAGGGCCGCCTGCGCATGGAGTGGGCCGACCGCTCGATGCCCGTTCTCGCCCGCATCCGCGAGCGCTTCGAGAAGGAAAGGCCGCTCCAGGGCCTCCGTCTCTCGGCCTGCCTCCACGTCACGAGCGAGACGGGCAACCTCGCGCGCGCGCTCAAGGCCGGCGGCGCCGACCTGGTGCTCTGCGCCTCCAACCCGCTGTCGACTCAGGACGACGTGGCGGCCGCGCTCGTGGCCGAGTTCGGCATTTCGACGTACGCGATCAAGGGCGAGGACCACAAGACGTACTACTCCCACATCCAGGCGGCGCTCGCGCACCGCCCGAACATGACGATGGACGACGGCGCGGACCTCGTGTCGTCGCTCCTCTTCATCGCCCTTGGAAAGGAGAGCCACCTCGAGCCTTCGCTTGCCACGTGGGCGAAGGCCCTGTCCCCGGCCGACCGGAAGAGCCTGCTCGACGGGATCGTCGGCGGCACAGAGGAGACGACGACGGGTGTGATCCGGCTCAAGTCGATGGAGAAGGAAGGCGTCCTGAAGTTTCCGGTTCTCGCCGTGAACGACGCCGAGACGAAGCACTTCTTCGACAACCGCTACGGCACGGGCCAGTCCACGATCGACGGCATCATCCGCGCGACGAACCTCCTCATCGCCGGCCTGAACGTCGTCGTCGCCGGCTACGGCTGGTGCGGCAAGGGCGTCGCGATGCGGGCCAAGGGACTCGGCGCGAACGTGATCGTCACCGAGATCAACCCGGTTCGCGGCATCGAGGCCGCGATGGACGGCTTCCGCGTGATGCCGATGTCCGAGGCCGCGAAGATCGGCGACATCTTCGTCACCGTGACCGGCAACAAGAGCGTCCTCGCCGACGAGCACTTCGCCGCGATGAAGTCCGGTGCCGTCATTTCGAATTCGGGCCACTTCAACGTCGAGATCGACATCCCGTCCCTCGAGAAGCGCTCGTCGTCGCGCCGGATGATCCGCGAGTTCGTCGAGGAGTTCCGCCTGAAGGACGGCCGGACGATCTTCCTGCTCGGAGAAGGCCGTCTCATCAACCTCGCGGCGGCCGAAGGCCACCCGGCCTCGGTCATGGACATGTCCTTCGCGAACCAGGCCCTCGGCGCCGAGTTCATGGTCAAGAACCACAAGACGCTGGGGAACAAGGTTCATTCGATTCCAGCCGCGATCGACGCCGAGATCGCGCGGCTCAAGCTCGCGTCGATGGGCGTCCTGATCGACGTCCTCACGCCGGAGCAGGAGAAGTATCTGGCTGGTTGGGAAGAGGGAACGTAAGAGAGATTTCTTAGAAAGGGGGTCGGGCAGCTTCTAAGAAACTCTTCTCTCTTCTCTCTTTCTCAAGTTCTTACTCCCAACAGCCCCCACGCCGCCCCGAGACCGAAGAACACGTTCGGCCCCCAGGCGGCGATGAGGGGAGGAAGGGCTCCCTGCTCTCCAAACGAAACGAGGAGCGCGGACAGAAACAGGTAGGTCAGGCCGAGGAAGAGCGCGACGCCGACGCCCGCGACGGCGCCGCGCTTTCCATACGCGAACGCGAAGGGGAGTCCGACGAGCGTCAGGAGAAGAGCGGAGGCTGCCACCGCCGTCTTCTGGTGCAGCCCGGTCGCGAGCAACGCCGTCCCGGCACCCGCCCTGCGCCGCACCTCGATGAAGCGCGCCAATTCGCGGTAGGTCATCTGGCGCGGGTCGGCCTGGCCAGAGGCGAAACCGGCTGCGGCTTCGGGAGCTTCGATGAAAAACGGGCCGTCGCGCCGGATGGCGAGGGCATGGCCCTGCGTGAACGTACGGATCCAGCCGTCCTCCGCGAGAAGGCCCTTCCCAGGGGCGAGGCGGGCCCGGGCCGCGTCCTGGCGGGAGACGAGCCTCCAGGTCGACGGGTCGATCTGAAGGACCGATACGCCGGCGGCGATGCGTGAGGCGGGGTCGTAGGCGTCCGCGGCATAGAAGCGTCCTCCATCGCCGCGAAACCAGGCGCCCCCGACGTTGCTGACGGGCGGCGTCTGTCCCTTCAGGAGGAACCGGAGTCGATCCGCTTCGGAGGCGGCTGTCGGGACGATGCGCTCGGCGAAGACGAAGAGAAGACCTCCGGCGATCACGGCGAGGACGAGGATCGGGGCCATCGCCCGATAGAGCGAGATTCCATGCGCGAGAAGGGCGGTCGTCTCGGCCGAGCGGACGAGGCCTGCGATCGTGACGAGGGCTGCGACGAGGAAAGCGAACGGAACGATGGTCAGAATGATCGGGGAGAGCGAGGCCTGGACGTAGCGGAGGATCAGGGATGTCGGCGGTCGGTGCCGCGCGATGTCGTCCGAAATCTCCAGGTAGTCGATCAGCACATAGAGCGTCGCGATCGAGGCCACGACGAGGGCGAAGACGCCGAGGAAGCGCCTCGCGATGTAACGGTCGATGAGGAGGAGCCCCGGCAGCGACGTGCGGCGGCCGGCGGTTGTCACGACCGGGCGTTCCGCGGGAGCGGCGCCGGTGCTCGGACGGGACCCGCCGGCCCCGGATCGGACGACGAGAGGAGCCGCTTTGAAGGGGAGCGCGAAGATGCTCTTGTCGCGCCGCACGCGAACGAGGGCGTAGGCGCCGAAGGCGAGCAGGAGGAGATTCGGCAGCCACATGGCGAGACCGGGAGACATGCGGCCCTCGATGGCGCGGGCCTCGCCGGTGGCGAGGAGAGCGTAGTAGAGGAGGACGATCGCGATGGACACCGCGAACCCGGCAGCCCGGCCCCCCCGCCGGTTGACGATTCCGAGGGGGAGTCCGATCAGACCGAAGATGAGGCAGGCAGCGGGTAACGCGAATTTCTTGTGGACCTCGGTGAGGGCGAGTCTCCGGTCCTCCGGACGGCGTGTCCGGGCGGAGGCTCGTTCCAGCAGTTCGCGCAGCGTCTGTTCCCGGATCTGCTTCTCGGAGACACCCAGCGTCGGTCCGTTGTCCTGCAGGACCATGCGCTGCCGGGAGAACGAGGTGACGTCGTATCGGCGCCCGTCCTCTGCGAGATGGTGCCGTTCGGCATCCTCGACCCGTAGCCACAGGCGGCCCTGGTCCTCCTCGAGCTCGAGCCAGCCGCGCCGCGCAAGTGTCAGCTGGGCGCCTTCGGGATTGGACCGGTCCGAGATGATCAATCCGGTGAGCTCCCGCCGGTCGGGGGAGGCCCCTTCGGCGTAGACGCGAAGGCCGGCGATCTCGGGACTGAAGACGCCGGGCTGGATTCTCTGTGCGAATGCGAAGCTCGAGAGGCGGAGCTTCATGGCATAGAGCAGATGGTTCGTGCGCGGGACGACGGCGAGCATCAGGACGAGCGTCACTCCGGCGGTGGCGGCGGCGAGGGTTCCGATCGGGCGGTAGAGCACCAGGAGATCTACGCCCGAAGCTCGAAGGGCGGTCAGCTCGGAATCGGCGGAAAGGCGGCCGATCCCGATGAGGAGCCCAAGAAGAAACGCAACGGGCAACGTGAGGACCACGATGTGCGGGAGCGACAGCGCCACGACGAGACCGGCTTCGGCGAATGGGCGCTCGCTCTGGACGAGGAGCTCGGAGAACTGGACCAGCCCGCGCACGGCCATGAACCCCGTGTAGGCGAGGAACCCCACGAGCGTCGGCCCGGCAACCTCGAGGAAGACATACCGGTTCAGTCGCGAAAGCACGCCGGATCGTAGCCGAACAGGCCGCCTTCCCACGCCGGAACGCAGTGTCCGATAATATTTATTATGTTAAATTAGATATGAGCGGAACCTGAAATCATAAGGCGGATGCCAAAGTCAGGCTTACGGGGATTTTCTTAGGAAGGAAGAGAGGAGAGGAGAGGAGATCTTCCTCGTGGTTCTCTTTCTTCTTTCTAGGAGCTCTTCTTCTTTGGTTTTGTCTTCACGAACCGGCCCTGAGTTTCGAGGTCGATATCCCCCGCCTCGATGCGGCGCGCCAGGTCTCTGATCGCGTTGAAGATCTCGTCCTTTTTGTGGAGCCGTCCCTTGAGCACGACGCTGACTCTGTAGTTGCGGTCTTCCGGAGTGAAGTCGAGGGTGTACGCCTTCTTCAGGCTTCCGAGCTTCGATTCCTTGCCTCGTCGCGTTTCTTTCTTGACCTCGCGCAGAACGTCGCGGCTCACGCCGTCCCCGTTTGCCATCGCTGCGACTGCGGCAAGCATGAGGTCCTCGTCCTTCAGGCGGCCGAGCTCCAGCAGGAAGGATCGCGAGCCGATGTCGGCGCGCCGACATTCGGCCTGGACGCGATCCGGAAGACGCGCGATGGAAAGCGCCTCGGTGATCGTGACGCGCGACTTCCCCACGGCATCCGCAATCTGTTCGTGCGTGTATCCGTGGCGTTCCTGGAGCGCACGATACCCCTCGGCCTCTTCGAACGGGCTGAGGTCCTTGCGCTGCAGATTCTCGACGAGCGCGATCTCGAGGAGCTCGTTGTCCGGTACGTCCATTTCGATACACGGAATCTCCGCGAGGCCCGCGTCCAGCGAGGCGCGGAAGCGGCGCTCGCCGGAGATGATCGTGAAACGACCGTCGCCGCGGGGACGGACCAGGATGGGTTCGAGGACGCCCTTGTCGACGATCGACTTCGTGAGCTCAGAGAGATCTCCCATCACGCTTCGAGGCTGATCCGGATTCGCCTCGATGAGATGAATGGCGATGCGGCGCCCGACCGGAAGTTCATCCGCGCGGACGAGCTGGTCGACGAAGTGAGAGTCGTGGCGCATGCGCGAGGATTCGGGGAGGCCGCGGCGCTTAGACACGGGAAAGAATCTCCTCCGTCAGGCTGTAGTACTCGTGCGCGCCTGACGAACGCGGAGCGAACGTGAAGATGGATTCTCGGTAGGCGGGCGATTCCTCGAGGCGTATGGACTTTGAAATCGTCGTCTTGAAAAGCTTCTCTTTGAAGACCTGTTCGATCTGGTTCTGGATGTCTTTTCCGAGCGTCGTGCGTTTGTCGTGGAGCGTGATGACGACGCCGAGGATCTGGAGATTCGGGTTGGGACGGCTCTTGATCTTCTCGATCGTCTCGAGCAGATCATCCGTGCCCTCCAGCGCGAAGTAGGAAGACTGGATCGGAATCAGAATGTGCGTGGACGCGACGAGCGCATTCACCGTGATCATGCCGAGCGTGGGCGGCGTGTCGATGAGAATGGCGTCGTACTCTCCCGACTCCCGAACGACCTGGAACTTGTCCTTCAGTCTGAAGTGACCGTCGATCTCGCCGAGGAGTTTGGACTCGACCTTCGCAAGGGAGATGCGGGCGGGAGCCACGGTGAGTTTCGGGAGCGTCGTGGGCTTGACGATGTCGAATACCGAGACGTTCGGGTCCGTCAGGACGTCGTACATCGATTTCTCCACATCCTTGCGGTCGAGGAAGGACATGGTGGAATTGCCCTGCGGGTCCAGGTCGACGAGAAGCGTACGGAGGCCCTTTTGGGCGAGCGCAGCGGCGAGATTGATCGCCGTCGTGGTCTTGCCCACGCCGCCCTTCTGGTTTGCAACGGTGATGATCATTAGCAGGAGTCGCGGATGATACGGAGTGTCCGAGGGCGCATCAAGGACGAATCCGGCGCCGTGCTCGGAAGATTACATCCGGTAGCGGCCCAGCGTGTCCGGATCGGCCTCCTCGAGCCATCTCCTTAGGCGCTCGGAATTCTGGGCGTCCGAGGTGTCTTCCCCGCTGCGGCTCTTTTCGAGGACCGACTCTTCCACAAATACAGGGGCCGCGAGCCGGAGCGCCAGCGCGATCGCGTCGGAGGGACGGCTGTCTACGAGCACTTCCCGGTTCGCGACGCGGAGGTGAATCTGGGCGTAGAACGTGTTTTCCTTGAGGTTGTTGATGACCACTTTCGAGACGTCGCCCTCGATCTGCGTGATGAGGTTCTTCAGGAGGTCGTGCGTCATCGGCCTGGGCGTCGTGACGCCTTCCATCTGGAGGGCGATCGCATTCGCTTCGAAGACGCCGACCCAGATCGGCAGGAAATTCTTTTCCTCTGCGTCGCGCAGGATCACGACCGGCATATTCGCGATCGGGTCCACGATCAGGGCCTTGACGTCCATCCTGACAGCCAAATTGAATTCTCCTAAGACTCAATCTAGGGAGAGATACGCCGGAATGCAAGGACAGGGCTGCCAAGGAGCGCCTTGCGAGCCATTAACTTCTTTTCTTAGAATGGTTTATAGAAGATTTCCAATGCCGGACTGGCTGCTCGAGTCCAAGGCCTGGCAGGGTGCCCCCTTCGAAGAAGTCCCATCTTCTTCTTCGGTCCCCTCCCGTCTTCTTCCGAGCAGAGAATTCGGGAATCCTCTCTCGATCTTCACATCGACGAGCGTCCCGGGTACGAGGTCGGATTCGCCGGCGATGTTCACGACCCGGCCACAGCGCGATCGGCCCGAATTGTTGCGCCTCTTGCGGTCGAGGCCCTCCACGAGCACCTCGAGCGTTTGTCCTACGAGGGCGCTGTTCAGACCCCTCTGTAAGTCCTGCTGGAGGGCTTCGAGTCGCGCGAGGCGCAAGGAGGCCTCCCCTGGCGCCACGTCCTGCTCCCACCGGAGTGCCGCCGTCTGCGGGCGCGGCGAGTACGTGAAGGAGAAGACGCCCGCGAATCGCACCTCCTCGAACAGGGAGAGCGTGTCGGCGAAGTCGGTCTCCGTCTCCCCCGGGAACCCCACGATGACGTCGGTCGAAAGCGCGAGGCCGGGGACCCGGGCGCGAAGCCGCGCGACGAGATCGAGATACTCCCAGCGCGTGTACTGGCGTTTCATGCGCCGGAGAACCGCGTCGGAGCCAGACTGCACGGGCAGGTGAAGAGCCGGAACCACGGCCGGTGTCTCGCTCATCGCGGCGATGAGCCGGTCCGAGAAATTGCGTGGATGGGAGGTCACGAAGCGCAGGCGCCGGATCCCCGGCAGGGCGCCGACCGCACGCAGGAGGTCCGCGAGATCCTCGCCCGTCTCCGGGTCGCGGAACGCGTTCACGGTCTGGCCGAGGAGCTCGATCTCGAGGGCGCCGCCCTCCACCAGGGAACGCGCCTCGGCCACGACGTCGCGCAGGCGACGATTGCGCTCGCGCCCCCGCGTTCTGGGAACGACGCAGAACGTGCAGTTCTTGTTGCAGCCTTCGATGACCGTGATCCCGGCACGGTGCGGCACCGCGTGCGCGACGGCACCGGGCGTGTAGACGACTTCGTCCAGGTCGAATCCGGTCTCGCAGGGCCGGTCGCCCTCTTCGTCGATGCGGCGCAGGACCGAGGGAAGGGCCTCGATGCGGCCGGTCCCGAGCACGAAATCGACTTGAGGAAGGCGCTCCAGGAGGCCTTCCCCTTCCTGCTGCGCGACGCAGCCACACACGCCGATGACCGTCCCCGGACGCTCGCGCTTCAGCTTCGCGAGGCGGCCGATCCGGTCGTAGACCTTCTGTTCGGCCTTGTCGCGCACCGAGCAGGTATTGAGCAGGACGATGTCCGCTTCTTCCGGCGCCCTGGCCTCGACGATCCCCTCGCGCCCGAGCAGTCCGACGAATCGCCGCCCGTCGAGCACATTCATCTGGCAGCCCCACGTCTCCACGAAGACGCTCCGGGCTTTTCGGGGAACCGGAAGCTCTCTCACCGCGGGAGCTTAGCAGGGCCGCCGGGGCGGATTACCTGAGCCAACCGGGCGGGGCGTTCGACTTGCGGGCGTCCTCCGAAAGGTCGTCGAAGGCTCGCCGCGCGTCTTCGAGTTCCAGGCGGGCCTTCGTCAACTCTTCGCGGGCGCGGTCCCAGGCAGGCTTGACGACCGCGTCCCGGCGGTTGCCGTCGCTCATCGCGTAGAAGTCGTTCTCGAGCTGCTTCGTCCTGGTTTCGAGGTCGCGCACGCGGGCCTCCCCGTCCGTGACGAGGGCTCTCTGATGGCCCACGAGCGACCTCCAGTCAGCCTCGCTGCGGCCCTTGTCGTCGCGGGTGACGTCGGGAGCGCCCGGCGTGGGGGTCGGCGATGCTGCGGGCCCCGAGGCGGCCCTGGCGGGCGTCCCCTTGACCGGCGTCGCGCCCTTGCCTGTGGCGGGTGTCGAGGTCGCGCCCTTCCGGAGATTCTCGTTCGTGATCGTACCGAGGGATTTTTTCGGAGGCCGATCCTTGCGCTTTTCCTTCGACAACTTGACGGCGTCCGCGAGAGAAGCGCCGCGTCCGGCGCCCGGTATTTCGGCCTTTCCTCCGGACAGGACCGAGGAAGCCGGACCCGGGGAGGGCGTGAGCGAGGTCGCCGACGCCGGAGTCGGTTCGACGGTCAAGCCGGAAAGCGCGGGCTCCTGCGCCTGCGCCTGAAAAGACGAGAGACCGGCGAGGACGACGAGCGAGGCAAAGGGCCGGCTCTTCATGGCTTGGACGTGCCTTCCCGCCCGTAACGGTCCGAAAGCCTGACGACGTCGTCGAGCTCCGGCGTCGAGACTTCGACCAGAAGGCAGTCGGCGCCTTCCGCGTACATCCGGTGACGCATTCCCGGCGTCACGTCGAAGTTCTCTCCAGGGGTCAGGCGAAGGTCCGCCCGTTCGCCCTCTCTCTCGACCTCGAGTCCGAGCGTTCCCTCGAGCACGTGGATCGTCTCTTCCTTGCGTTCGTGATACTGGTACGAGAGCGATTCGCCCGCGCGGATCAGGATCAGCTTGGCGGCGTAACGCCCGGTTTCCGCGAAGATCCGCTCCTCGCCCCAGGGTTTCGGAACGATTCGGGGAAGGCGGGAAGAGAGCGGTTCGCTCATGCGCGCACCCCGGCGCCGCTTCTCTCGAAATCGGGCAGTTCCTGCGCGAGGAATGCCGAGACCTCGTCGGCGGTCGACAGCGAGAACGCGGCGCGCGCGACGCGTTCGGCCTCCGGGATCGAAACGCCGCGCAGGAACTCCTTGACCACGGGGACGGTGCGCGGCCCCATCGAGAATTCGCGGATTCCGAGGCCGAGGAACAGGATGACGAGAGCGGGGTCCGCGGCCATCTCGCCACACACGGAGAGCGGTTTCTTCGCGTTGCGTGCGGCCTCGGCGACGCGCGCAATGAGGCGGAGCACCGCCGGGTGCGTCGGCCGGAAGAGGTCCGAGACCGTTTCGTTCGCGCGATCGACGGCGAGCGTGTACTGGATGAGGTCGTTCGTCCCGAGGGAGAGAAAATCGACCTCGGGCGCGAGCAGGTCGGCGGTCATCGCCGCCGACGGAACTTCGATCATGGCGCCGAGAGGGATCTCGTCGGGCACGGGGATCCCCCGCTCGAGGACGTCTTCGCGCGCTTCCTTCAGGAGAATCCGCACGCGCCGGATTTCTTCGACTCCCGAGACCATCGGGACGAGGATGCGCAGGTTGCCTCCCGCCGCGGCGGCAAGCAGCGCGCGCAGCTGCGTCGAAAACATCTCGGGCCGCGCGAAGCAGAGCCGCACTCCCCGGAGACCGAGGACCGGGTTCACCTCGTCGGAGCCGACCAGGTGACGGGCCCCCTTCTTCCCGCCGAGGTCGTACGTACGGATCACGACCGGGCGCGGCGCGAGCCGCTGGACGACCTCGCGGTAGGCGGCCGCCTGCTCCTCCTCGGACGGGAACTCGGTCCCCTCCTTCGAGAGATACAGGAATTCCGACCGGAACAGACCGACGCCGTCGGCGCCGTATTCGATGACGTCGCCAATCTCGCTCAAGAGCTCGATGTTCGCGCGCACGGTCACTTCGGCGCCGTCCCGCGTGCGGGTGACACCATCGTGGCTGCGTTCCTTGAGTGACAGCTCGTGGCGGGCTTCCTGATTGCGCCGGTCCCGGAACAGCGCGATGACGTCTTCGGACGGCTCGCGCCAGACGATTCCGTCGCGGCCGTCCACCACGACCCGGTCGCCTTCTCCGACTTCGGCGAGGAGCTGAGGGATTCCGACCACCGCGGGAATGCCGAAGGAGCGCGCGAGGATCGCCGCGTGGGACGTGCGCCCGCCGCGCTCGGTGACGAAGCCCACGACCCTGTCTCGCGGAATGCGCACGGCGTCGGACGGCGTGAGCTCGTCCGCCACGAGGACGATCGCCTCGCCCACGAGGTCCTCCATCCGGAGGCGCGAGTTCTCTTCCCCGCCGAGGTGCTTCTTCAGCGCGCGCGCGACGTCCAAGATGTCGACGGCGCTGTGGGCGAAGTTCTCGTCCGGGATGCTCCGGAAACGCGCCATGAGGTCGGCGGTCGTCTCCGAAACGGCCCACTCGGCGTTCGCCTTTTCATGCGCGATCCGCCGTTCGATCGGGCCAAGAAAGGTGCGGTCCTTCAGGAACAGGGCGTGCGCGTGGAAGATTCCCGCGTACTCCGGGCCAAGACGCTCCTTCACGTGGCGGGCCGTCGACTCGATCTCCTCGACCGCGGCTTCGGAGGCCCGGCGGAACCGCTCGATTTCGGATTGGATCTCCTCGGGCTCGAGCGTCCGCTTCGGCGAGGAGTCTTCCCGCGAAACCCACAGGACCGCCCGTCCGACGGCGACGCCGGGAGAAACGGGGATGCCTGTGAGCGAAAGCGGGCGCTTCACCCCGATATCTTAACCGCGGATCAGTCGGCCTCGTCGAACTTGCGGTCCACGAGGTCTCGGAGGGCGGCGAGCGCCTGCTCTTCGTCGCTCCCCTCGGCGCGCACGAGGAGCGGCGTGCCCTTCCCCGCCGCCAGGAGCAGGAGCCCGAGGATGCTCTTGCCATCCACTTCGTCGCCATCGCGCGTGAGCGTGATCTTCGCGTCGAACCCGGACGCCGTGTGGACGAGCTTCGCGGCGGCGCGCGCATGCAGGCCGAGGCGGTTCTTGAGCGTGAGGGTCTGCTCCTTCATCGCCGAGGCCCTCCCGGAGGGCCGTCCACGAGTTCGGCGGCGGCCACGATCGCCCGACGCCCGCGCTCGACGAGCGTGTGGGCGATGTCGCGGGGGCTCCTGCCCTCGCGCGCGAGGCCGCGCGCCTTGACGACCATCGGAAGGTTGATGCCCGAAACGATCTCGATCGTTCCCGGTTCGAGGAACGCGAGCGCGAGGTTCGACGGAGTGCCGCCGAACATGTCGGTCAGGAGCACGACGCCCTTCCCGCGGTTCACCGCGGCGATCGCCTTTTCGAGCCGCCGGCTCGCGGCCTCGGGAGCCTCGTCCCACGCGAGCGACAGGGCGCCGAGGTCATCGGGCTCGTCGGGCTCGAGCATGTGGACCGTCTCGCGCATGGCGTTCGCGAGAGGCCCGTGAGACAGGAGGAGGAGACCCACGAACGGACCGGAGGACGTCGTCATGTTCAGTCGAGCGCCTCGTCCCGGTGCGAGACGCGCACCGGATAGCCCATGGTCGCGAAATCGCGCGCCAGGCGTTCGGCGACGTACACGGACCGATGCCGGCCTCCCGTGCATCCGATGCCGATCGTGAGGTACGCGCGGTTTTCGCGCCGGTAGTTCGGAAGACAGAAAGCGAGGAAATCCTTCAGGCGCGTGTAGAAGGGCTCGGTCTGGTCGCCCGCTTCGATGAACCGCGCCACTTCCGGATCGCGCCCCGTCCGGGCCTTGAGGCGCGCCTCGAAGTGCGGGTTCGCGAGGAACCGCACGTCGAAGCAGAGGTCGAGCGCGGAAGGATGCCCGTGCTTGAACCCGAAGGAGATGAGCGAGACCGCGAGGACGCCAGGATCCCCGGGCTCACGAAAATGCTGCGCGACGGCGGCCCGCAGCTCGTGGACGGTCATCGCGGTCGTGTCGATCACGAGATCGGCCTTCTCCTTCACCTCGGCCAGGAGGCGCCGCTCGAACGCGACCGCCTCGTCGAGAGAACGCCCGTCGGCGAGCGGATGAGGCCTCCGGGTCGCCGAAAACCTGCTCAGGAGCTCCCGGTCTTCGCAATCGAGGAAGACGACCGTGATCGAAAGCTGCTGCCGGAGTTTGTCGAGGAGGCCCGGAAAATGCTCGGCGAAGTCCGGATTGCGAACGTCGAGGACGACGGCGTTCTTCCGGCGCGGCATCCGGCCCGCGGCCACCTCACCCGCGAATTCCTCGAGAAGGGAGAGTGGCAGGTTGTCGACCGTCGTGTAGCCGATGTCCTCGAGTGCGTGGGCGACGTAGGACTTTCCCGAGCCGGAGAGGCCCGTGGCGACGACGAGGCGCGTCCCGTTCCCCGTCACCGCGCCCTCTCGCGGGCGGCGAGCTTGCGCCGGACACGCCGCGCGATCGTAAATCGATCGGAAGCCGACTTCCGGGCGATCTCGTCGTGAACCTTCGCCGCGATCTCGCGTGCGGCGTTGAAACCGCGTCTCTTCAGGAGCTGGTTGCGCGCGGCGATCTCGACGAGGAGGGCGACGTCGCGGCCGGTTGCAACCGGCATCCGCACGCGCGGCACGGCAACGCCGAGGATGTCATGGAACTCCTCTTCGAGCCCGAGGCGGTCGACCTGCTGGTGTTGCTGGTCCCAGTCGGTCAGCTGGATGACGAACTCGACCGTGTGACGTTCGAGCACGGCGGCGACGCCGAAGAGCATCGGGACGTTCACGATCCCGAGGCCTCGCAGCTCCATGTGGTGCCGAATGAGCCCGGACGAGGACCCGATG
>DASVJU010000218.1:0-2266 GCA_036385755.1 Thermoanaerobaculia bacterium | reverse complement strand
GTCGAGGCGGGTCGCTGCACCGAGTGCGTGGGCGCGTTCGACGCGCCGAAGTGCGTCGAGATCTGCCCGATCGAGGGCTGCATCGTGGCCGAGCCGGCCGAGCCGCGCCCGGTCCTCGAAGCCCGCTACGCCCAGCTCCACGCCTGAGGCGATCGCGCGCGAGGTTCGGCGGCGGCGGGCGACGCGCTCCCGTACAATTGCGGGTCCATGCGCATCGTCGTCACCGGAGCCGCGGGCTTCCTCGGCAGCCATCTGTCCGATCGGCTCCTCGCCGAGGGGCACGAGGTGGTCGGCCTCGACAATCTCGTCACCGGCGACGAGCGGAACATCGCCCATCTCGCGGGGAACCGGAAGTACCGCTTCGTCTTCCACGACGTCACGGAGTACATCTATCTCGACGGGCCGGTCGATGCGATCCTCCACTTCGCGTCGCCCGCCTCCCCGATCGACTATCTCCAGATCCCGATCCAGACGCTGAAGGTAGGAGCGCTCGGCACGCACAAGGCGCTCGGCCTCGCCCGCGCGAAGAAGGCCCGCTTCCTTCTCGCGTCGACCTCCGAGGTGTACGGCGACCCGCTCGTCCACCCGCAGCCCGAGACGTACTGGGGCAACGTGAATCCCGTCGGACCCCGGGGCTGTTACGACGAGGCGAAACGCTTCGCCGAAGCCATGACGATCGCCTATCGCAACTTTCACGGTGTCGACACGCGCATCGTCCGCATCTTCAACACCTACGGCCCGCGCATGCGCCCGAATGACGGGCGCATCGTGCCGTCGCTGATCGGTCAGGCCCTCCGCGGAGAGCCGCTGACGGTTTTCGGCGACGGGTCGCAGACGCGGTCCTTCTGTTACGTCTCGGACCTCATCGACGGCATCACTCGGCTTCTTGAGTCGGATTACAGGGACCCCATGAACGTCGGCAACCCCTCCGAGATGACGGTCCTCGAATTCGCCGAGGCGATCCGGCGGCATACCGGCACGAAGGCTCCGCTCGTCTTCAAACCGCTTCCCGTCGACGACCCGAAACAACGGCGTCCCGACATCACGCTCGCCAGGGCGATTCTCGGCTGGGAGCCGAAAGTCGGCCTCGACGAGGGGCTGACGTCCACCATCGCGGACTTCGTCTCGCGGAAAATACCCCCGTGACGTTCACGCTTCCCCAGGTTCTCGTGCTGTTCTGCGCCCTTGCGGCGGGTTCTTTCGGCGTGCTCGCGCTCCTGCTCCTGCGCTGGAACCGCGCCCGCACCGAGCTCGTCCTGTATGCGACCCTTGCCCTCGCGATCGCGTTCTGGCTGGCGACGCCGCTCCTGACGCCGGTCCCCATTCCCGTCTCGCGAGAGATTCTGGGACGCCTCGTTCACGCGCTCTCCTTCGTCCTTCCCGCCGTCGGTTTCCTCTTCCTGCTCCGCTTCCTGAATCTCCCGCTTACGGCGGCGCTGCGCGCGCTCCTCGCCCTTCCGCTCTTCGGCACGCTCCTCGCGTTCTTCCTGCCCGCGGCGAATCCGCTCGTCTCCGGTCTCGCGGTCGTGTCGGTCGGGCTCGTCTCCATCGGATTCCTGATCGTCTTCTCCCGGAAGGAGAACCGCCGGCGCGACACGACGCTCGCCTTCGTCGCGACGGCGTTCCTCCTCGCGGGAGCAACGCTCGAAACGGGTTCGAGGTGGACGCCCGGTGCGGCCGAATTCAGCGGGGTCTTCTTCGGATTCGCGTTCCTCGTCTTCACGGCGCTTCTCCTGCCGACCGTCGCCGACGAAGAGCGGCGCCTCTTCGCGCGTGCGACCACGGACGCGCTCACCGGACTCGCCACGCGCTCCCTCTTCCTGGGCCGCGTCGCCGAAGAGCTCGTGCGCGCGCAACGGACCCGGCGCTCGGCGGCGCTCGTCGTCCTCGGAATCGACGGGTTCGACACTTTCGAGAAGGAGCTGGGGCGCGAGGGCGCGGACGCCGTCCTCGCGGCTCTTGGCCAGACGATCGGGCGCACGATCCGCGGTATCGACCTCGCCGCACGCCGCTCCCGCGACGAATTCCTCGTTTTCCTCGTCGAAGCGGACGAGACCACCGCGCCGATCGCGGTGGAGCGCATCCGCGCCGCTTTTCCGGGCGATTCGGGCCGCGCCGTCACCCTTTCGGGAGGCATCGCGGTGCACGGCCGCCTCGACGAGACTCTGTGCGACGCCCTGATCGAGCGCGCCGAGAAAACGCTGGGCCGGGCGCGCGCCGCGGGCGGAAACCGGATCCTCTTCGAAGAGCGTGCCGCCGCGGCTGC
>DASVJU010000217.1:0-4366 GCA_036385755.1 Thermoanaerobaculia bacterium | reverse complement strand
TACTTCACGAACGCGATTTTCCTTTCGGTGGGCGTCATCGATTCGGCGAAGTTCAAAGGCTCGAGCGAGGTCGAGAACCTCCAGGTGGAGACGGAGCAGGATCTCAACCGGTACACCGAGTTCGCCGAGGGCCTCGGAATGCACGCCGAGCATTATTCGGCGGTCGGCACGGACCTCCTCGACGAGATCGTCGAGCTCTGCCACAAGGTGAAGGAGAAGTACGACCGGCCGGTCTTCTTCACGTCGAAACTGATCTTCCCGAACGAGAACCTCGCGAACCGGCTCCTCCACAACCAGACGCCGTTCGCGGTGCAGCGCCGCCTCCAGTTCGAGGGCCTCCAGACGGTCATCCTCCCGATCCAGGTCACCGTGTGACGACCCCGACGGCGCGTTCACCGCGGGAAAAGTTCAGCTCCCGCCGCCCGCTCGCCTTCGCCCTCGGTGTCGCCGCTCTCGTTCTCGCCCTCACGGCGGACGAACGGGTCTTCGGCCTCGTGACGGACGGCCAGATCATGACGCGCACGGCGTACGCCATGGCCGCTCTCGGCGAAATCGGGATCGCGCTCGGCCATCCGGTCGACATCCTGAGACCCGCGGGCGACGCCGTGACCCGTTACGGGATGGGGCCGTCGTTCGCGCGGGTGCCGGTCGCGGCCGTCGCCGGTTCGTTCGAGAACGCGTTCGGCCTCGGCGCCTCGCAGACGCTCTTCGTCCTCGAGCAGATCCTCTTCGTTCTCCTCGCGGCCCTCGCGGCCGGCCTTCTGGCCCGTGCCTGCGGGTCGGGGGCGAACGGCGTCCGGCAAGCCGTGCTCGCGACGGCGCTCGCCTCGCCGCTGTGGGCATACGTGTCGTCGGACTGGTCCGAGCCGCTTCAGGCCGCCTGCGTCGGCGGCGCCTTCGCGTGCGCGGCGCTCGCCGGCCGCCCGGATGCGCGGCGCCCGGGCCTGCTCGCGGCCGGGGCCGGGGCGCTCGCGGGCTTCGCGCTTCTCACGAAGTCCGTCTTCGTCGTCCTCCTGCCGCTCGTCCTCGCCGTCGTTTTCCTTGAAGCACCGCGCGGGAAGCGGCGCGCGCGCGCGTTGGCGTTCCTTGCCGGCGCCGCGCCGCTCGCCGCGCTCTGGCTCGCGTTCGAGATCGTGCGCTTCGGACGCCCTTTTGCGTCGTACGCCGGGGAGCCTTTCAGCCATGACCCGCTCGATGGCCTCTGGCGCCTGACGGTCGGCCCCAACAAGGGGCTCTTCCTCTATTTTCCTCTGGCGCTCCTCGGGGTGTGGGGCCTTGCCCGCCTCGCGAAGGAACGGCGGGTTCTCGGTCTCGCCCTCGCGGGATTCGCGGCGTTTCTCCTCGTGACGACATCCGCGTGGTGGTCGTGGGACGGCGCGTCGGGATGGGGTCCGCGCCTTCTCATGCCGCTCGTTCCGCTCCTCGCGGCTGCCGCCGTCGTCGCGCCGCCGCGACCCGTGGCTGCGTTCGCGGTCCTCTTCGGGCTGGGGATCGCCGTCAACGCGCTGGGCGTTCTGCAGCCCGACGGCCCGACGACCTGGTACTACATGGTCCTTCCGCAGAAGGCGCTCACCGAAGCCGAGACCCGGGCCTACGCCCCATACGCCGTATTGCGTGCCACGGGCGACGTGCCGCGACTCGGCCAGTGGTTCGACGTCGCGAACCACGCGGAGCTCTCGCCGATCAAGGTTTCGGCGTGGCTGCTCGCGCGCCGGCTCTCGGGGGGCGACGTTCTCGCCGCGCTGAAGGCGCCTCCGTGGAGGACGGACCGCCCGGGCTTCGAGATGGCGGTGCCGCCCGAGCAGGCGATCCCGTCCAGCGCGCTCGTCTTCCTCACGTCGCCGTTCCGCTGGCCGCACCTCGGAATGTCGCTCGTGCGCGGCGCCGACCAGAAGGACACCGTCCTCGCGTGGATCGACTGCCTTTACGACCAGGCGCTTCGCGCGCAGGACATGGGACGCGGGGACCGGGCGATCCGGTTCGGCGAGGAGCTCTACCGGCGCGTCCCCTCGCCGCAGACCATCACGGCTCTTGCCGAGGGCTACCGCATCGCGGGCCGGCGCGAGGCGTTTCGGGACTTTCTCAAGGCGCTGCCTCCCGTCGAGAGGAGTTCGCCGGACCTGGGGATCGTTCTCGCCCTCGCGGCGCGCGATACGGGGAACGAGGCGCTCGCGCGCGAGATTCTCGGACAGGTGCTTGCCGTGAGCACGCGCGGGGAGTACGCGCGCCTTGCCGCGTCACGGATGGCCGCGTGGCCTCCGACGCTCCGGAAGATCCAGTATCCGGCCGAGTGGCTCGCCCGGAAGGAGCCGTGAGCCGGTCTCTCCCGCGCGCGGACGCGTCCCCCGCGAGTAGGATGTGCTGGTGATCCGGGTCCATTCTCCCGCGACGGGCGAGCTCCTCGGCGAGGTTCCCGATCTCGACGCGGCGGCAGTCGGCGAGGCGGTCGCACGCGCCCGCGCGGCGGCTCCGGCTTGGGCCGCGAGGCCGCTTGGAGAGCGCGTCGAGGCGCTCTTTCGCTGGCGTGACCTCGTCCTCGACACACCCCTCGTGCCCGAGACGCTCGTGAAGGAGAGCGGCAAGCCGCGCCACGAGGCCGAGGGGGTCGAGGTCCTCTATCTGTGCGAGCTCATCCGGGCGATGGCGCGCCTCTCGAGCCGGGCTTTTGCCGAAGAGACCCGGAACCCGCTCCTGTTCCTCACGAAGAAGACCCGCCTCGTGCGGCATCCGCTGGGCGTCGTGGGCGTCATCGGGCCGTGGAACTTTCCGATCCTGAACAACGCGGCCGACGCCGTCGCGCCGCTTCTCGCGGGTAACGCCGTCGTGCTCAAGCCGTCCGAGGTCACGCCCCTCACGTCGTGCGTCCTCGCCGACCTCTGGGTGAAGGCGGGGAATCCGCCGGACGTCTTCCAGGTCGTCACGGGGCGAGGCGCGGCGGGTGCCGCGCTCGTGGATCTCGCGGACGCCGTCATGTTCACGGGCTCGGTGGCGACGGGGCGGAAAATCGCCGCGCGCTGCGGCGAGCGTCTGGTCCCGTGCGTTCTCGAGCTGGGCGGCAAGTCGCCGTTCGTCGTCCTCCCGGGCGCGAATCTCGAGCGGGCGGCCGAGGCGGCCGCGTGGTCGAGCTTCATCCACTCGGGCCAGGCGTGCATCCGGACGGAGCGCATCTACGTCCACGCCTCGGTCGCGGACCGCTTCGAGAAGCTCCTCGTCGCCCGCGTGGCGGCGCTGCGACAGGCCTCGCCCGATCCCGCCGGCGGCGCTCACGACCTCGGCGCGGTGACGTTCGCGCGCCAGATCGAGGTCGTCGAGCGGCAGATCGCCGACGCGGTGGCGAAGGGCGCGCGCGTCCTCGTCGGCGGCGCGCGCCGGGGGAACGGCCCGGGCCTCTTCTTCGAGCCCACGGTCCTGTCGGGCGCGACGCATGACATGGAGGTCATGCGCGAGGAGACGTTCGGCCCCCTCGTTCCCGTCATGCGCTTCTGGGAGAACGCCGAGGCGCTCCAGCTCGCGAACGACACGCATCTCGGACTCAACGCGACGGTCTTCGGACCGCCCGGCGAGGCCGAGGCGTTCGCGCGCCGCCTGCATTCCGGCCAGGCGATCGTGAACGATGTCCTCGTCAACTACTTCGTCGTGGAGTCTCCTCTCGGCGGCTGGCGGGCGAGCGGGCTCGGTTGCCGGCACGGAATCGAGGGCCTGAGGCAGTGGACCCGCGTCGAGGCGGTCACGATGCGGCGCCCTCTCCTCGCGCCCGTGGATCGCTTCCTCGCGAAGAGCCTCGCCTTTCCATACGACCCGCGCGTGCTCGCGGTCCTCCGCGTCGCGATGCGGCTCCTGTACCGTCGAACTCTCGCCGCGAAGCTGCGCCGGCCGACCTGACGCCGCTCTTCCGACGATCGACCGGCCTTACAATCGATCGAATGAAGGCTGTTCACTCCGGTTTCTCCGCGCTTGCGGTTTCCGTCGTCCTCTCGCTGCCCGCGGGTGCCCAGACCCGCACGCCCGCGCCCGCCACGGCGCCCGGACTCCTGGTCACCACGGGAAGCACGGCTCCGAAGGGCGGCTCCCCGGCGAAGGTCGAGGACATGCGCGTCCTCGAGGGCGGCGTGGCTGATCCCTTCGAGCTCGAGCGCCTCGGCCTCGCCGCCGTGAACGCGAATCAGCTCGACCGTGCCCGCGCCCTCTTCGAGCAAGCGTGGAAGCGCGGCGAGCTTCCCTCGGCGGCCTACAACCTCGCCTGTCTCGAAGCCCGTTCGGGCCGCGCCGACCAGGCCTTTTCGCGGCTCGACAGGGCGATCGCCGCGGGTTTCGACGACGGCGTCGCGCTCGAGAAGGATCCCGACCTCGGTCCGCTCCGAGGCAA
>DASVJU010000216.1:0-9392 GCA_036385755.1 Thermoanaerobaculia bacterium | reverse complement strand
CCGTGACAGCGCGCGGGCGCGCGCCAATGGTTTAATCGGTCCGATGGCCGAAACTCCGAAGGTCCCCGGTCCGCCGGAACCCCAGCAGACTCCCGACGTTCCCGAGCAGATCGCGAACCGTCGCGGCGCGCGCACCCGCATCGCCGCCCTCGGGCGGCCGGTCTATCCGAACCGCTGGGATCCGACACACCTCGTCTCCGAGGTGATCGCGAGGTGGTCGACGCTGGACGCGGCGGCGCTCGAGGCCCTGCCCGAAGCCGCGCGGCTCGTGCGCGTGCCGGGGCGCATCCTCGCGATCCGGAAGATGGGGAAGGCGGTCTTTCTCGACCTCTCCGACGGCGCCGCGCGCGTCCAGGCCTATCTCAAGAAGGACGCGCTTCGCCCCGGCGACTGGGAGCTCCTCGAACAGCTGGACCTCGGCGATCACGTCGGCGTGGCGGGCTCGATCTTCCGGACGCGAACGGGGGAGCTCTCCGTCAGGACGGCCTCGCTCGATTTCCTGTCGAAGTCGCTCCGCCCGCTTCCCGACAAGTGGCATGGCCTCACGGATGTCGAGCGGAAGTACCGGCAGCGTTACGTCGATCTGATCGTCTCTCCCGAAACGCGACGCACGTTCGAGATCCGGGCGAAGATTGTCGCCTTCATCCGCAACTTCTTCGACCGGCGCGGCTTCGTCGAAGTGGAGACGCCGATGATGCAGACGCTCGCGGGGGGAGCGGCCGCCCGGCCTTTCCGCACGCACCACAACGCGCTGGACCTCGACCTCTGCCTGCGCATCGCGCCGGAGCTGTACCTCAAGCGTCTCGTCGTGGGAGGGTTCCCCAGGGTCTACGAAATCAACCGCAATTTCCGGAACGAGGGAATCTCGACGCAACACAACCCGGAATTCACGATGCTCGAGTTCTACACGGCCTACGCCGACGCGCGCGACCAGATGGAACTCACGGAGGAGCTCTTCGCGGCAGCCGCAGAGGAGATCCTCGGGACGACCGACCTTCCTTGGGGCGACGAGACGATCGCTCTGAAGGCCCCTTTCCGCCGCGTCACGATGGTCGACGCCATTCTCGAGAATGCGGGAGACGTGACGGCCACCGACCTCCGCGATCTTCACCTTCTAAGAAAAACAGCGGAACGCCATGGGGTGGAGAACGTCGAACGCTTCGGCGACTCTCGTGGAAAACTCCTAGCAGAGATCTTCGGCGCCGTGGCCGAGAAGAAGCTCGTGCAGCCCACTTACGTCATCGACTACCCGTCCGAAATCTCTCCGCTCTCGAAGACGAAGCCGGGGAACCCGAACACTGCCGACCGCTTCGAGCTGTTCATCGGCCGGATGGAGGTCGCGAACGGCTTCTGCGAGCTGAACGACCCGGACGAGCAGGCCGAGAAGTTCCGCGCGCAGGTGGCCGAGCGGGGCAAGGGCGACGACGAGGCGATGCTCTACGACGAGGACTACGTCGAGGCGCTCGCCTACGGCATGCCGCCCACGGCCGGCGAGGGCGTCGGCATCGACCGCCTCGCGATGCTCTTCACGAACTCGCACTCGATCCGCGACGTCATCCTGTTTCCTTTGATGAGACCGAAGAAGGAGCAAGAAAAAGAGAAAGACAAAGATGCTTAGAAAGGTGCCCTGCGGGACGCGCCCGTTTTTCGCGTGTCGCGCCTTCGCGCATCCGCTGCCCTCTTTTCCTTCTAAGAAAATCCTCTTCTCTTGATTTCCTTCTTCCTCGCTCGAAGGTATCTCCTCGCGTCGCGGCGCGACGCGCAGGTGGGAGTTGTCGCGCTCGCGGCGTTCTTCGGGTTGTCGCTCGGCGTGGCGGCGCTCGTCGTGTCGCTCGCGCTTCTCGCGGGGTTCCAGACGCACGTGAAGAGCCGGCTTCTCGCCGAGACGCCGCACCTCCTCGTGACGCCCGCCGGACGAGGCGTCTTCCACGACGTGGACCGCCTGGTCGGCAGACTCGCGGCCGTCCCCGGCGTCGTGTCCGTCTCTCCCGTCGCGAGGGGCCGCGTCTGGGTTTCGATGGGGCGCGACGCCGCCCCGGCCGAGGTCGTGGGGCGTGAAAAGACGAAGGGCCTCGTCCTCGATGTCGCGCAGGCCCGGCCGCTCGGCGTCGTGCCGGGCGAGACCGTGACGCTCGTCTCGTCACGCTCGCGGCTGTCGCCGCTCGGACCCGTTCCGATCGTTTCGACGATGCGGGTCTCGGGCCTCGCGCCCGCGTCGGCGGGGAGGCGCGCGGCCGAGGCGAGCCTGCCGCTCGACGAGGCGCGGCGCCTCTTCGCGCTCGGACCCGACGGGGCGACGGGTTACGAGATTTTCCTGAAGGACGCCGAGCATCCCGGCAGGGAAGCCGCCGCTGTGGCGGCGGCGCTCGGCCCCTCCGTCACGGTGACGACGTGGGAGGAACAGAATCGCGCCCTGGTCCTCGCCCTGAGGCTCGAACGCTACGTCCTCTTCGCGGCCGTCTTCCTGATCGTGATCGTCGCGGGCCTGAACCTTGCGGCGACGTCGGCCGTCCTCGCGGCGACACGCGCGGGGGACGCCGCGATGCTGTCGGTTCTCGGCGCGTCGCCGAAGACCGTGGAAAGGGTGTTTCGCGCCGCGGGGGGCGGCGTGGGCATCGCCGGCACGGTCGTCGGCGTCGTTCTCGGCACGGCGGTTGCAACGCTCCTCGAAAAGTTCGGCGTCGTTCCTCTCCCCGCCCAGCTCTACGGAATGAGCCACGCGCCTTTTCGCGTCGACCCCTTCGACGTCGCCGCCGTCGCGGCGCTGTCGATCCTGTGGGCGTTCGTCGTCGCATCCGTGCCGGCCAGGACGGCCGCCCGGCAGCCCGCCATGGAGGCCCTGCGTGGCGCCTGAGACGGCGCCCTTGCTCGTTGCCGAGGGCCTGTCGAAAGGCTTCGGCTCGGGCGAGGCCCGGGTGGAAGTTTTTCGCGGAGTTTCCCTGCGCGTCCTCGCGGGCGATCTTCTCGCCATCACGGGCCCCTCGGGCTGCGGAAAATCGACGCTGCTCCATCTTTTCGCCGGGCTCGACACACCAGACGCGGGCAAGGTGGCGCTCGACGGTGCGGACTGGGCCGCCCTCGCGCCGGCGCCACGCGCGGCGGTGCGCGGCGCGAGCGTGGGTTTCGTGTTTCAGTTTCACCACCTGCTGCCGGAGCTGACAGCCGAGGAGAACGTGGCCCTGCCGCTCTTTCTCGCTGGAGCGTCCGAATCGAAGGGGCGCGGCGAGGCGCGCGAGGTGCTCGACCGCGTCGGGCTCCTCGGACGGGCGGGCGCGTTCCCGCGGACGCTCTCGGGCGGCGAGCGCCAGCGCGTCGCCATTGCCCGCGCGGTCGTGAGGAGGCCGCGCCTCCTCCTTTGCGACGAGCCGACGGGCAGTCTCGACGCGGCCCACGCGGCGCGCGTCTTCGATCTCCTCGCCGAAGTGGCGAAAGAGCGCGCCGGGGCCGCGATCATCGTGACGCACGACCCGGAGTGGGCGCGTCGCTGTGCTACGATCAAGTTGCTGGGAGAAGAGGGTTTGAGCGCTGTGGTTTAGGTCTCTCCGGCCGCCTTCTGGTGTGGTTCAAGGGGTCAAAACGGTAGTCTGACGATGTTCGAAAAATACAACGAGAAGGCGCGCCGGGCCCTGTTTTTCGCCCGGTACGAGTCCTCGAAGCTGGGTTCGAAAGTCATCGAGTCCGAGCACATCCTGCTCGGGGTTCTTCGCGAGGGCGAGGAGATCATCAAGGAGATCTTCGCGCGCTTCAACGTGAAGCCCGACGACATCCGCCGCGAGGTCGAGGGCGACCGCGTTTTTGTCGAGCGCGTGTCCTCCACGCAGGAGCTGCCGCTCTCGGAGGAGTCCAAGAAGATCCTCGCGTACGCCTCGCACGAGGCGGAGTCGATGATGCATCCCTACGTCGGCACGGAGCATCTCCTCATCGGCATCCTCCGGGTCGATCCCTGCGTCGCGGGACGCATCCTCATGGCGCACGGCTTCAACCTGTACGGCGTGAGGGAGGAGACGATCGCGCTGATCAAGGAGCGCGAGGCCTCCAAGCAGAAGAAGGAACTCCCGTTCCTCGCCGAATACGCGCGCGATCTGACCGCGCTCGCGCAGCAGAACGCGTTCGACCCGCTCGTGGGGCGCGACAAGGAGGTCGAGCGCATCATCCAGATCCTGTCCCGCCGGACGAAGAACAACCCGATCCTCCTTGGAGAGCCGGGCGTCGGCAAGACAGCGATCGTCGAGGGCCTCGCGCAGCGCATCGTCGAAGGCGGCGTGCCGCTGTTTCTCGCGCAGCGGAAGATTCTTGCGCTCGACCTCTCGCTCATCGTCGCGGGCACGAAGTATCGCGGCCAGTTCGAGGAGCGCCTGAAGGGAATCCTCAAGGAGCTGAAGGAGAACCTCGACCTCATCGTCTTCATCGACGAGATCCATTCGCTGATCGGCGCGGGCTCGGCCGAGGGCTCGCTCGACGCCGCGAACATCCTCAAGCCGGCGCTGTCGCGCGGCGAGATCTCCTGCATCGGCGCGACGACGCTGAAGGAATATCGCAAGTACATCGAGAAGGACCGCTCGCTCCTGCGCCGGTTCCAGGCCATCACGGTGGCTCCCCCCGACGAGGAGGAAACGCTCCGGATCCTCGAGGGCGTGCGCGAGCGCTACGAGACGTTCCACCGCGTGCGCTACACGGCGGATGCCATCAAGACGGCCGTCTACCAGGCGAACCGCTACATCCCGGACCGCTTCTTCCCGGACAAGGCCATCGACATCCTCGACGAGGCCGGCGCGAAAGTGAAGCTCCGGAAGACCGCCGACACCCAGAATCTGAGGCGGCTCGAGAACGAGATCAAGCAGATCGTCAAGGAGATGAAGAAGGCCATCTCGGAGAAGGACTTCGAGCGGGCGGTCTTCCTTCGCGAGCGCGAGATCGAAATCAAGGAAGAGATCGAGCGCACGAAGACCTCCTCGCTCGACGACGGGGCGCCGGTCGAAGTCACGCGGGCGGACGTCGAGGAGATCATCTCGGCCTGGACCGGCATTCCGGTGACGGCGCTCCAGATGGAGGAAGCCGAGAAGCTTCTCCACATGGAAGAGTCCCTCAAGAAGAGAGTCATCGGCCAGGACCGCTCACTCGAGGCGATCAGCCGCGCGATCCGCCGCTCGCGCCTCGGTGTGAAGAACCCGAACCGCCCGATGGGCTCGTTCATCTTCCTCGGGCCCTCCGGCGTCGGCAAGACCGAGGCCGCGCGCCAGCTCGCCGAGTTCCTCTTCAACAATCCCAAGGCGCTCGTGCGGTTCGACATGTCCGAGTACATGGAGAAGCACGCGGTCTCGAAGCTCATCGGCTCGCCCCCCGGGTATGTCGGACACGAGGAGGGCGGCCAGCTCACGGAGCGCATCCGGCGCCAGCCCTACTCGGTGATCCTTCTCGACGAGATCGAGAAGGCCCACCCGGACATCGCGAACCTCCTCCTGCAGATTCTCGAGGACGGCCAGCTCACGGACGCCTATGGCAACGTCGTCGACTTCAAGAACACGCTCATCATCATGACCTCGAATGTTGGGACGAAGTACCTCGTCACCGGGAGCCGCATGGGGTTCGGCGACTCGAAGAACGCCCCCGAGAAGCGCGAGGTCGAAGAAATGGTGCTCAAGGAGCTGCGGCGCGAATTCTCGCCGGAGTTCATCAACCGGATCGACGAGATCATCGTCTTCAACCCGCTGGGTCTCCCGGAGCTCCGGGCGATCGGACGCCTCCTCCTCGACGACGTCGGCGAGACGCTGAAGCACCGCGGCCTCAAGCTCGTGGTCGACGAGCCGGCCGTGGACTGGCTCCTCAAGGCCTCGGGTCACGACATGCACTCGGGGGCCCGGCCGCTTCGCAGGACGATCCAGCGGCACGTCGAGGACGCGGTATCGGAATTGTTGATTGGTTCTCGAGAGCCTATCGAGTGTGTCGAAGTGACCGTATCAGGAGACGAACTGAAGGTTCAGGTTCGGGCTCCCGAGCCAATCGGTACGGGTCGGTAACCCGGGTGGTTCTGAAACGTCCCTCCGGCGGTCTCGCCGGGTTCGCCTCCGGTCGATCCGTGCGCGCCGTTCCTGCCCTGGCCCTCGCGAGCGCCCTGCTGGCCTTCTTCGCGTGCCGAACGGCGCTTGCCCAGACGCCGTCTCCGACCCCGACGCCCTCGAGCGGCTCCGCGTTCGGCGAAACCCGGACGGAATCGCCCCTGTCGGGCATGCTGCCAAAACCGGACATGTCGACGGCTCCGGCCGTTGCTCCTGTCCCTGCGCCGGTGGCCGCCAAACCGAAGATCGCCCAGATCGTCGTGCGCGGCGGGAAGACGACCGCCGCCGAAACCGTCGGGTTCTACCTGGGCGTCAAGGCGGGCGATCCGTACGACGACAACGAGATCAAGCGGAACTTCACGAAGCTCTGGGACTCCGGCCTTTTCGAGGACGTGACGCTCGAGAAGGAGTCGACTCCCGCCGGCATCGTGCTCGTCGCGATCGTCGTCGAGCGGCCGACCGTCTCCGACCTCGAATTCCGGGGCAACAAGAAGCTGACGACCTCCCAGCTGAAGGACAAGCTCAAGGAGGGGAAGGCGGAGATCCGGGTCGGAGCGCCCGTTTCGCTGCGGGACGTCGCGAAGGCGAAGACGGTCCTCCTCGACGCCTACAAGGCCGAGGGGTTCCGGTCCGTGGCGATCGACGCGACGACCGAAAACGTCTCCGAGCTGCAACGTCGCATCGTCTTCCTCGTGGACGAGGGCGACAAGATCAAGATCGAGTCGATCCGGTTCACAGGCAACACGGTCTTCGGCCAGACGAAGCTCCGGTACGCGATCTCGAAGACGAAGCAGGCGCACTGGTGGCGGTTCTTCGACAGCAAGTCCACGTACAACCAGGCCGGCTACGAGGAAGACGTCGAGAGCCTCCGCAAGGTCTACCAGGACGCGGGCTACAAGGACGTCGTCGTCAAGGACCCGATCCTCGACGTGTTCGTGACGAATCCCAAGGAAAAGCGCCGCGAGAAGATCAACCGCCGCGTGAGGATCACGATTCCGATCGTCGAGGGCGAGAAGTTCTATTTCGGCAAGGTGACGGTCGAGGGCTCCACGGTGTTCCGCCCGGACCAGCTCGAGCGCTTCTTCGGCTACAAGGCGGGGAAGCCGATGAGCCGGGCCGTCATCGCCGACGGAATGAAATCGGTCGACGCCACGTACCGAAGCCGCGGCTACATCTACGTGTTCATGAACCCGGAGAACACCGAGAAGCCGAATCACGTCGTGGACGTCGTCGTGAAGATCACCGAAGGCGACCAGTACCGGCTCGGCCGCATCGAGTTCACGGGCAACAAGACGACGAATGACAAGGTGCTGAGACGCGAGCTGCAGGTCTTCGAAGGCGACATCATGGACATGGAGACCTTCAAGAAGAGCCTGTTCAAGGTGACGCAGCTCGGGTACTTCAAGATCGAGGAAGACCCCGATTTCCGGGTCAACCCGGACAAGAAGTCCGTCGACGTCTCGATCAAGGGCACGGACACGAACCGCAACGAGGTCCAGTTCGGCGCGGGTTACTCGCAGCTCGACGGACTGTTCGGGCAGTTCCAGTTCAGCACGCGGAACTTCCTCGGACGCGGCGACACTCTCGGGCTCCAGTTCCAGCGGGGCAACCGGTCGAACTTCTTCGACGTCTCGTTCGCCGAGCCGTGGTTCCTCGACCAGCGGATGTCGATCGGCGGCTCGATCTTCAATCGGACGCTGGACTACAGCGACGTGGCCGGCGGCCTCGACCAGACGAGCAAGGGCGCCACGCTTTCGCTCGGTTACGGCCTGGGGATCTTCGACGTCGTCTCGATCTTCTACGGCTACACCGACACGAAGAGCACGTATCAGGTCTACCCGCCTCCTCCCCCGCCCGGCGGCGGCTCCGTTCCGGTCGCCTTCGCGACGTACCTCGGCACGACGTCGGCAGTCACTCCCGGCTACCGGTACGACAGCCGGAACGACCCCTTCGACCCGAACCGGGGCACGAAAGTCGGCGTCTCGATGTCCGTCGCGGGCGGCCCGTTCGGCGGCAGCTTCGACTATTACAAGTTGAGCGCGAACGTGACGCGCTACATCCCGTTCGGGAAAAAGGGCAACTTCGCGCTGAACCTCGATCTCGGACTTCTGAAGGCCTACGGCGGCGAGCAGGACCCCAACGAGACCACCTCGGACAGCCGGATCCCCCTCTTCGAGCGCTACCGCCTCGGGGGAGATCGCTCCATTCGCGGATTCAAGTATGGTTCCATCTACCCGGTGGACTCCCAGGACCGGGCCTTCTTCACGAGTTCCGGCGCGCTTCTCGGCGGGAACCGGTTCGCGGTCTTCAATTTCGAGTACGTGTACGCACTGGCGGGGCCGTTGAAGCTCGCGGCCTTCTTCGACGCGGGAAACACGTGGCTCGAGGGCCAGTCGCTGAACCTCGGCTCGATGCGGACCTCGACCGGCCTCGAAATGCGCGTGTTCCTGCCTATTTTCCAGGCGCCCCTGCGGTTCATCTACGGTATCAACCTCAAGCCGAAAGACCTGAAGGATTCGGCGGGCACGATCATCCAGTCGGAATCGAAGACCGACTTCCAGTTCTCGATCGGAACGACGTTCTAGCCATTGGCAGTATGATCCGCTCCTCCGTGGAGACATCGTCCTCGCGGAGACCAAAATCAACGAAGGAGTTCCATCCATGAATCGCACCGTCACCCTCGCCGCCGGCGCCCTTGCGCTCGGCGTCCTCGCCGGCGGCGCCTCCGCCCAGACACCGGTGACCGCCGGCGTGAAGATCGGCGTCATCGAGGTCCAGAAGATCGTTCAGGAGTCCGCCATCGGCAAGGAAAGCCTGGCCCGCGTCCAGAAGGTCCAGCAGGCCAAGCAGGACGAGCTCGCCAAGCGCCAGAAAGAGCTCCGGGACATGGAGCAGAAGATCCAGGACCAGGGAAAGTCCCTGTCCGAGGACGCCATGGAGAAGCTCCAGAAGGACTATCAGGCCAAGGCGCTCGACCTGAAGCGCTTCCAGGACGACGCGCAGCGCGAGCTGGAAGAATCGCAGCGCAAGGAGCTCGGAGATCTCGAGAAGCGGATCATGCCCGTGATCAACGAGGTCGCGCGCGACCAGGGTTACGCCCTCGTGTTCAACAAGTTCAACTCGGGGCTGCTCTACGCCGATGACAAGTCCGTCGACCTGACCGAAGCCGTCATCACGAAGTTCAACTCGATGATCGCGGCTCCGGCTGCACCGGCTGCACCGGCTGCGGCGAAGCCAGCCACGCCCGCCGCGGCGAAGCCTGCCGCTCCCAAGAAGTAACCCGGGCGTGGCGTCGTTCTCCGTCGCCGAGGTGGCCGCCGCCTGCGGTGGGCGCGT
>DASVJU010000215.1:0-20526 GCA_036385755.1 Thermoanaerobaculia bacterium | reverse complement strand
CGCGCCGACGAGATCGTCCCGGCGCACGGCATCGAGGAACTCCGTGAGATCCCGTTCGTCCTCGCGTGACCAGAGCTCTCTCATCGTGTCCCTCTAGAATCTCATTCTAATGAACGGAGAGAGGCCGCGTATCGTCCTCGTGGGCGGGGGCTTCGGGGGCTTGACTACCGCCCGCCGCCTCCGTTCCCTGCCCGTCGACGTCACGCTCCTCGACCGCCGGAACTTCCACCTTTTTCAGCCGCTTCTCTATCAGGTCGCGACGGGCGCGCTCTCGCCCGCGAACATCGCGGCGCCGCTCCGCGCGATCCTCAAGCGCAGCAGGAACACGCGGGTCCTGCTCGCGGACGTCACGGGATTCGACGTCGCGCGCCGGTCCGTCGTCACGACCTCCGGCGCATTCCCGTACGACACGCTCGTCGTCGCCGCCGGCGTCCGCCACCAGTATTTCGGCCACGACGAATGGGAATCCGAGGCGCCCGGCCTGAAGACCCTCGAGGACGCCGTGGAGATGCGCCGGCGCATCCTCCTCGCGTTCGAGCGCGCGGAGACCGAGACGGACGCCGCGGAGCGCCGCGCGCTGCTCACGTTCGTCATCGTGGGAGCCGGGCCCACGGGCGCCGAGCTCGCGGGAGCCCTCGGAGAGATCGCGCGCCACACGCTCAGGCGCGAGTTCCGCACGATCGATCCTGCGGAAGCGCGCGTCCTCCTCGTGGAGGGAGGCGCGCGCGTGCTTGCGGCCTACCCGCCCGGACTCTCGGCGAAGGCGGAGAGTTCGCTCGCCTCTCTCGGAGTCGAGACCGTGCTCCATGCCACCGTGACGGCGGTAAAAGGCGGGCGCGTCACGATCTCGCGCGCGGGCGAGTCGGCGACGATCGAGGCGCGGACCATCCTCTGGGCGGCAGGGGTCGCGGCGTCGCCCCTCGCGGCCGCGCTCGCCGCGGCGACCGGTGCCCCGACGGATCGCGCGGGCCGCATCGCCGTGGGCGAGGATCTGACTCTTCCCGGACATCCCGAGATCTTCGTGCTCGGAGACATGGCGGCCCTCTCCGACGAGAAGGGGCGTGCCCTGCCCGGCGTGGCCCCGGTCGCCATGCAGCAGGGCCGGTACGTGGCCCGCGCCATCGCGGGGCGTCTCGCCGGCCGCGCGACGGCGATGCCGTTCCGCTATCGGGACAGAGGCAGCATGGCGACGATCGGGCGCGGCCGCGCGATCGCCCACCTCGGCTTCCTGACCCTCGCGGGATACCCCGCCTGGCTCGCGTGGCTCTTCATCCACCTCATGTATCTCGTCCAGTTCGGCAACCGCGTCCTCATCCTCGTGCAATGGGCCTGGAACTACCTGACCTGGAACCGATCGGCGCGCCTCATCACGGGGCTCAGTGCCGCTTCACGATCGAGTCGAGAATCATGAGAAAGGCGTTCTGCTGGTTGGGCTCGGTCTTGTTGATGACCGCGAGGCAGGAGCCGTCCGGGAAGAGCTGGTGCAGCTCCTCGGCAGGCCGGCTCGAAAGGATGACGATCCGCCGGTTCGCGACGCCGCGTTCTTTCGCGAGCTCGAAGAGCTTTCGGCCGCCGAAGAGCGGCAGCTCGAGATCGAGCAGGAGGAGGCTCACGTCCGGGCCCAGCGCCTCGAGCGCCTCGAGCGGGTCGCGGTGGAACTCGAACGAGACGGCCGGCCCGTATCGGCATGCGAGGACGGCGCGCCAGGACTCCGCGTAGAGCGTGGACTGGTCCACGAAGACGACGCGCTTCGGCCGTGACGCCGTCACAGGCGTTTCCCCGGAGACGGGCCGGAGGTAGGCGTCGCTCAACGGGCACCACCGGCCGGGGCCGCGCCGCTCGCGAAGACCTCACGCCCGCCCACGAACGTCCTTTCCACGCGCCCGCGCAGCGTGCGCGCGGTCCACGGGGAGTTCTTCGAACGGCTCGCGAAACCGTCGGGCGTCACGTGCGTCGATTTCGTCGTCGAGAACAGGACGACGTCGGCTGGCGCCCCCTCGGCAAGCGTGCCGCCCGGGAGCCCGAAGACGCGCGCGGGCGCCGTCGACAGCACGTCGACGAGACGATGGAGCGTGATCGCGCGCGGGACGAGGAGCGCGTCCACGAGGACCGGCAGGGCCGTTTCGAGGCCCGTCACGCCGAAGGGCGCATCCTCGAACGCGAGAGCCTTTTCGTCCTCGTGGTGCGGCGCGTGATCGGTGGCGACGGCGTCGATCGTCCCCTCGACGAGCGCGGCCACGAGAGCCGCCCGGTCGGCTTCCGACCGGAGCGGCGGGTTCATCTTGAAGCGCGTGTCGTAGCCGGAGCGGGCGACGTCTTCGTCGGTCAGCGTCAGGTGGTGCGGCGTCGCTTCGCACGTGACCGCGATTCCGGCCCGGCGCGCGATCCGGATCATTTCGAGGCTCTCCTTCGTGGAGACATGCGCGACGTGGAGACGCGCCTTCGTGAGCGCCGCGAGCTGCACGTCGCGCGCGACCATCGCGGACTCGCCCACGTTCGGCCAGCCCGGCAGGCCGAGGCGCGTGGAGGCCCACCCTTCGTTCATGACGCCGCCGCCCACGAGGGAAGGGTCCTCCTCGTGCACGACGACGGGAAGACCGAACATCGTCGCGTACTCGAGGGCCCGCCGCATGAGCATGCCGTTCGCGACCGGCTTTCCGTCGTCCGACACGGCCACGATGCCTTCGGCCTTCATGAGGCCGATCTCGGCCAGCTCCAGGCCGCCGAGCCCTCTCGAGAGGGCGCCGATCGGGTAGACGCGCACGAGCGCCGTTTCCCGGATGCGGCGCACGAGGAACGCCACGGCCGGCGCATCGTCGAGGACGGGCATCGTGTTCGCCATCGCGCACACGGACGTGAAGCCCCCCGCCGCGGCGGCGCGCGTCCCGGTCTCGACCGTTTCCTTGTGCTCGAACCCCGGCTCGCGGAGGTGCGCGTGCAGATCCACGAAACCCGGCGCGACGATGAGGCCCGCGGCGTCCACGACCTCCGCCCCCTTCGCCGCGATTCTCTCGTCCACCTTGGCCACGACGCCGTCGCGGAGGAGGACGTCGAGCGTCTGGTCGAGATTGCGGGACGGGTCCACGACCCGGCCGCCCTTCAGGAGAACCGCCTCACTCATCGCCGCTCGCTCCGATCAGGAGATAAAGCACCGCCATCCGCACGGCGACGCCGTTTTCCACCTGGTCGAGGATCACCGAGTCCGGTCCGTCCGCGACGGCGGAGTCGATCTCGACGCCGCGGTTCATGGGACCCGGGTGCATCACGATCGCGTCCTTCTTGGCGAGGCGCCGCCGCGCGGGCGTCAGGCCGAAGATCTCGAAGTACTCTCGATCCGAGGGAAATCCGAGTCCCCCGCCGCGCTCCTTCTGGACGCGCAGCATCATGATGACGTCCGCCCCGTCGACGGCCTCCTCGATGCGCGTCACGATGCGCGCTCCCGTCCGTTCGATCTCGGCGGGCAGGAGCGTCGCCGGTCCCGCGAGCGTGACGCCCGCCCCCATCTTCGTCAGGAGCGAAACGTTCGACCGCGCGACCCGGCTGTGCGAGACGTCGCCGCAGATGGCGACCCTCAGCCCCGCGAGCGTGCCCTTCGCCCGCCGGATCGTGAAGGCGTCGAGCAGCGCCTGCGTGGGATGCGCATGCGTCCCGTCTCCGGCATTCACGACCGCGCACGGGAGGCTGCGCGCGAGGAGGTGCGGTGCTCCCGAGCGCGCGTGGCGGATCACGATCGCGTCCGGCGCCATGGCCATGAGGTTCTTCCCCGTGTCCAGGAGCGTCTCGCCCTTCGCAACCGAGGTGCCCGTCGCCGAGAGGGCGATCGAATCCGCCGACAGCCGGCGTTCGGCGATCTCGAACGAAAAGCGCGTGCGGGTGGAGTTCTCGAAGAAGAGATTCGCGACGAGCTTGCCGCGGAGCGTCGGAACCTTCTTGATCGAGCGCTGGTTGATTTCCCGCATCGACTCGGCCGTGTCGAGGACGAGACGGATGTCGTCCTCGGTGATCGACTCGATGTCGAGAAGGTCCTTCCGGGAGAACGCCGGGGCGCGCGGGACGGCGGGCTCCGGAGATTCGCCTCGTTTCGTGGTCACGCCTCCCGCACCCGCCTATTTCTTCGAGCGCCGCGCCGGACGTTTCGGCGGCGGCCGCGGGACTCCCCGTGCCGCCTTCGGCGGAGCCTCGCGGTCCAGCAACCAGACGTCGTCGACGCCGTCCGTCTCGCGAAACGTGACCGAGACGATTTCGGAGGCCGACGTGGCGATCCGCTTGCCGACGAATTGCGCCTCGATCGGAAGCTCCCGCCGCCCGCGATCCATGAGGACGGCGAAAATGATCTTTCGCGGCCGGCCGAAGTCGAGGATCGCGTCCATCGCGGCGCGCACCGTGCGTCCCGTGAAGAGCACGTCGTCGCAGAGGACGACCGTACGGCCCTCCACGGCGAACGGAATCTCCGTCTTCTTGAGGACCGGCGACGCCGCAACCGTCGAAAGGTCATCGCGATAGAGCGTGATGTCGAGGAGACCGACGTCGATGCGCACCTTCTCGGTCCGCTCGATCTCGGAGGCGAGACGGCGTGCGAGCGGGACGCCCCGCGTGCGGATTCCGATCAGGACGAAGCCGTCGGTGCCCCCCTCGGACTCGACGATTTCGTGCGCCATCCGGGCGATCGCGCGCCCCAGCCCCGCGGCGTCGAGCAGCCGGAGCTTCCGGTAGGTTCCAGGAGCCTCTCCCATGCGCGCGCGGACACTACACGCGTGGCCGATCGGGAGTCAATGAGGGCGGCGGGAGCGCGATCTCGCGCTCCCGGCGGGCGAGAAGGCGCGGCTGCGGCGTTCCCGTCCGGGCGATTTCATCTTCGAGCGCGCCTCGCTGTTCGAAGTAGACGTCGGCGATGTAGGCGCGCTGGAGGAGGAGAGAGGAAGAAAGAGGAGAGATTTGCTTAGAAAGGAAAAGACCGAGGGCAGCGCAGGCCGTGGCGCCTACCAAGAACGCGAGCGCCGTCCCCCGCTTTGGGTCCCCCTTCTCTTCCCTCTTTCCCTCTAAGAAGAAATACGAGGCGACACACACGATTAACGGCAGCACGAAGCGCGCGGTCCCGGGCGCGACGACCTGAAGCACATTCGGCCCCGTCAGGCCCCTCTCGAACAAGAACGCCGCGAACGTGCCCCAGGGAAGCGCGAAGCCCGGCGGGACGAATGGGAAAGCGAGCGTCGTCGCGCAGACGGCGAGCGTGGAGGCGCCGATCAACCCGGCCTCTATCTGGCTCCCTCGAGGGTCCGGGTTCCGAAACGCGAAGGGAAAGACCAGGAACGGCAGCACGGCGACGAGATAGCGCGGCCCGACCGTGAAACCACCGTGCCAGCTCGGATAGCCCGCGTAGAGTAGGAGCAGCGACAGCGGCGCCAGCGCGAGGGCGAGACGGGCCTGCCCCGGAAGAGACGCGCGCGACGCGCGAAAAGCGGCGGGCCACAGGAGCAGGAACGGCGAGAAGACGAAGAGGCCCTTCGACGGGTCTGCGAGGAGACGCAGGAACACCTCCGGAGACGGGACGGAAATGCCGAAGACGCCCGCGGAGGCGAGCGCCCGGAATCCCGCCGTGCGCTCGTGCGCGGAGGACAACTCGAACCCGCCGCCGAAGCAAAGAGAGTCGTATGCGAAGAGAGCGGCCGCGAACGGCACGCTGCCCGCCACCACGGCCAGCGCGCGCCGCGGCGCGGGAATCGCCGCACAGAGAAAGAGGACGGCCGCGGGCACTGCCGCCGGGTATTCCGAAAAGACCGCGAGACCGAGAAGCGCGCCGGCGGCGGCGTCGCGTCGAAATGCGCGGGACGAATCCCGCGGGAGAAAAAGAGCCGCCCACGCCCCGAAAAGGCATGCGGCCACGAGCGCGTGGGAAAAGAGAAGGAGGCCGTACGCGAAGAGGGGCGTGGCGAAAATGAGCGCGAACATCGAGAGCCGGGCGCGCGCGCGCGGCACGCCGAAGAGCACGGCCGCCCGGAAAAAAACCAGCGCGAGGAGCGCCGCGGGCAGCGTCGCACCGAAGAGCCGCATGGCCCAGAGGACGGGACGCATCGAGGCGGCCGACGGCGGCCCCGCAATCGGCCGGGCGAGGAGGTAGCCCGGCAAGGACACGAGCGCGGCTCCGGGCGCCTTGTTCGAATAGACCCGGCCGTCCTTCCCGGAGACGTCCTCGAAGGAAGGCCCGAGGAGCGGCAGGACGCCCGAAATCTCGAGTGTGCCGTTTTCGACGAGCGACGCGGCGAACGCCCAGCGCGTGAATTCGTTGGGCGAGAGGAAATGCGGGAAGACCGGCACGGCCAGAACAGCCAGGAGAACGTAGAGCCCCAGGACCGTCCTCTCCCGCGCGCGCATCCCAGGAAGTCTAGCGGAGCCTCTGCGGGCAGAATGCGGGCGATGGACGTCTCCGACTTCGACTTCGACCTGCCGCCCGAGTTCATCGCCCAGCGTCCCGCGCCGCGCGGCACGGCCCGCCTCATGACGCTGGATCGCGCGACAGGCGCAATCGCGCACCGCACGGTCGCGGACCTTCCACGCCTGCTCCGTCCGGGCGACGTCCTCGTCGTCAACGACACGAAGGTCATCCCGGCGCGGATCTTCGGGAAGGACGAGAAGGGCAAAAGGACGGAATTTCTGCTCGTAGAGAGAATTCGGACGATCTCTTTGAGTGAGAAAGAGGGAGAGCTTTGGCGCTGTCTCGCAAAGCCGGGGAGGCGCGTGAAGGCCGGGAGGAAGTTCTTCTTAGAAGGGGGATGGACGGCGGAGCTGGCCACGGCCGATCCGGTGCGTGCAGAAGGTGGCCTTTACGCTCTCCGATTCACGAAGCACGGGAGCAAGACGTCTTCCCTCCTCGACGCCCTCTCCTCCCTCGGATCCGCTCCCCTCCCCCCCTACATCCGCCGCCCGAACGGCGTAGCGGACGAACAGGACCGCGCGGACTACCAAACCGTCTTCGCACGCGAGCCGGGAGCGATCGCGGCGCCGACGGCAGGTCTGCACTTCACCGGGGAAATGCTCGCCGTGCTGGCCGCACGCGGGGTCGAGTTCGCGCGGGTGACGTTGCACGTCGGGCTCGGGACCTTCAAGCCCGTGAAGGTGGATCGTGTCGCGGATCACCGCATGGAATTCGAGCGCGGATCGATCCCGCTGGACACCGCCGCGCGCGTGAATCGCGCGAAAGCGGAAGGGCGGCGCGTCGTGGCGGTCGGCACGACCTCCGTGCGCACGCTCGAAGCCTCGGCACTCGCGCATGGGAGCGCGGTGGCCGCGGGCGCGTTCGAGACGGACCTCTTTCTCGTGCCGGGTGCGCCCTTCCGGGTCGTGGACGCGCTCCTGACGAATTTCCACCTTCCCCGCTCGACGCTCCTCATGCTCGTGTCGGCGTTCGCGGGCCGCGAGAACGTCCTTGCTGCATACCGCGAGGCCGTCGCCGCCGGATACCGGTTCTTCAGCTATGGCGATGCGATGTTCGTCTCGTGACCGCACGACAGGCGGGATCGTCTTTGCGACACTACATTGGGATGACCCCGGTCCGGCCGAGGGCAGGTCGGCGAGGGGGAGGCCGTCATGACTTCGACGCTTCCCGGTGTGGAACTTGCGGATCGCCAGGGCCGCTTCACGGAGATGCGCCGGCGCGCGACGGAAGGCCCGTCCGCGAGGCCCGCGCACGCCGAAGGTCCCTGGATCGCGCTGTCGCGCGAGCTCGGATCCGGAGGCGGCGAGCTTGCGATCCATCTCGGCGGCGCGCTCGGCTGGCACATCTACGATCGCGAAATCCTCCAGGCGGTCGCGGCCGAAACGCGGCGTGACGAGCAGGCCCTCGAGCGCTTCGACGAAAAAGGCGTGGCGACGCTCGGCGAATACTTCGCGCCGTTCATCATTCCGAACGACCCCGGCCAGTCTCGTTATCTCGTCGATCTGACGCACGTCGTGAGGCGGCTGGGGCGCGAGGGCCACGCGGTGCTCGTGGGACGCGGTGCGAACTTCATCCTGAACCCGGCGCACGGGCTTCGCGTCCGCGCCGTGGCTCCGGCAGCGGACCGGGCCGAGGCGCTCGCGCACGACCAGGGCCTCTCGCCCTCTGAAGCGCGCCGCCGTGTCGCGGCGAGCGACGCGGCGCAGCGGGAGTTCGTGTGGCAGGCCTTCCAGCGGGAGATCGAGGATCCGGCGGGCTACGACCTCGTCGTCCACGCTCGCGCGCTCGGCCTGCCCGCGGCGGCAGCGGCGATCCTCGCCGCCGCACGCGCGAAGCTCGACTTCTGAACCTCTTCAGTAGGCCTGCAGGTACCGGTCCACCTCCCATTCGTGGACCTGGGCGATGTAGGTCTGCCACTCCGAGCGCTTCGCCTCCACGAACTTCTCGAAGATGTGCTCGCCGAGCGCGTTCTTCAGGAGGTCGTCCTTCTCGAGGCAGTCGAGCGCCTCGGCGAGGCTGCCCGGAAGGACGTCGATCTTGAGGCGCTTCTTCTCGCGCGCGGACATCTCGAAGATGTTCTGGTTCACGGGCTCGCCCGCGTCGAGCTTGTTCTTGATGCCGTCGAGGCCCGCCGCGAGCATGACCGTGAACGCGAGGTACGGATTGCACGACGGGTCCGGCATGCGGACCTCGCAGCGCGTCCCCATTCCCCGCCGCGCGGGAATGCGGACCATCGGCGAGCGGTTGCGCTCGGACCAGGCGACGTTGACGGGTGCCTCGTAGCCCGGCACGAGCCTCTTGTAGGAGTTCACGAGCGGGTTCGTGATCGCCGCGATCGCGCGGGCGTGCTTGAGAATGCCGCCGATGTAGTTCATCGCGAGAGAGGAGAGCTGGTACTTCGCCTTCGCGTCGAAGAACGCGTTCTTCATGGACGCGCCCGAGCCCGTGATGAGCGACTGGTGGACGTGCATCCCGGATCCGTTGACCCCGAAGATCGGCTTCGGCATGAACGTGGCGTGGAGGCCGTGGTCGAGCGCGACCTTCTTCACGACGAGCTTGAACGTCGTGACCTGGTCCGCGGTCGTCACGGCGTCGCCGTACTTGAAGTCGATCTCGTGCTGTCCGGGAGCGACCTCGTGGTGCGCCGCCTCGACCTCGAAGCCCATCGCCTCGAGCGCGACGACGATGTCGCGCCTCGCCTCCTCGCCGCGGTCCACCGGCGTCAGGTCGAAGTAGCCGCCCTGATCGTGCGTGTCGACGATCGGGTCGCCCTTCGCGTCCCGCGTGAAGAGGAAGAACTCGGCTTCGGGTCCCGTCATGAGCGTGTACCCGAGAGCCTTGGCCTTCTCCATCTGGCGCTTGAGCGTCTGGCGTGGACAGCCCGCGAACGCCTTGCCGTCCGGCTCGATGACGTCGCACACGAGGCGCGCGACCTTTCCGTTCGGGTGGAACCACGGAAAGATTCGGAACGTGTCGAGATCGGGCACGAGGCCCATGTCCGACTCCTCGATCCGCGTGAAGCCTTCGATCGAAGACCCGTCGAACTGGATCTCACCGTCGAGCGCCTTCTCGAACTGCGAGCGTGGGACCTCGACGTTCTTGATGATGCCGAGGATGTCCGTGAACTGGAGACGCAGGAACCGGACGTTTTCCTTGTCGCACGTCTTCAGGATTTCGGCAGCTTTCAGTCCCATGTCGTCCCCCTCTTGATTCGGATGTTCAAGTTGATTTTCCGGCCATGCCGCGCGGAGAATCGGCGCGGAGAGCAGCAAAGTCAACAAAAAGCGGTGCTTTGCACACAACACTGTGCATGAAATCAATTACCAGACAGAACAGTCCGAATTTTCTTAGAAAGGAATTCCGGGCGCGGCGCGCCGGGGCGCCCTCTTGGCGAACATAGGCTCCCGCGCGCCTGGGCGCCATGCTCATTCAAAGAAATTCTCTTCCGCTCCCCTTCCCTTTCTAAACTCTCCGCCCATGAAGACACGCGCCGACGCCTGGGCCCTCCTGACCGAGTTCACCCAATCCCAGCCGCTCCGCCGCCACGCACTCGCCGTCGAGGCGACGATGCGCCATCTCGCGCGTTCGAAGGGCGTGACGGACCTCGCGGAGATCGAGACGTGGGGCCTCGTCGGCATGCTTCACGATTTCGACTACGAGAAGTACCCCACGGAGCAGGACCACGTCTGGCGCGGCATGGAGATCCTGAGGGAACGCGGCTGGATGGAGCCGCTCATCAAGGCGATCGGCGGGCACGCGTTCTACACGAACATCCCGCGCGAGACGTCGATGGAAAAGGCGATCCTCGCGGCGGACGAGCTGACGGGCTTCGCGGGCGCGTGCGCGCTGATCCGGCCTTCGAAGAAGATCGCCGACGTCCCCGTCGAGTCCGTCCTGAAGCGTCTCAAGGAGAAGTCGTTCGCGCGCTCCGTCGACCGCACATACGTCACGCGTGGCGCCGAGGAGTGGGGCCTGCCGCTGCCCGATCTCGTCGCGCTCGTCCTTGCGGCGCAGGTTCCGATCGCGGATCGCATCGGGCTCGGCGGCGCCCCCGCGGCCGATCTCGGGGACGCTCCCGTCCCGCCCGAACCGCCTGCCCCCTGACGATCCGCTCCCCCCGAGAGGGCGGACAGTCATGTCCGGAAACGGCCAGTCTTCGCCGGGACGGGGAGTAGATTCCCGGCGTGGACCTTGAGAAAGCCGCCTGCATCAAAGCAATCCTGAGCCGGGATGGCCGCTTCGCCGGAAAATTCTTCGTCGGCGTCGTGACGACGCGCGTCTACTGCCGGCCCGGCTGCCCCGCGCCGCTTCCAAGAGCGAAGAACATGCGCTTCTACGCGTATGCCGCGGCCGCCGAGGACGCGGGCTTCCGCCCGTGCCGCCGCTGCCGGCCGGAGACCGCGCCGGGATCGCCTGTCTGGAACGGGACGTCCACGACCGTGTCGCGCGCGCTGAAACGCATCTTCGACGGCGACGGGCACGAATCCGTCGAGACGCTCGCCGCGCGCCTCGGCCTCGGCTCGCGCCATCTCCGGCGCCTGTTCGCGGAGCACGTGGGCGCGTCCCCGGCGTCGCTCCAGCGCACGCACCGCGTTCACTTCGCGCGCCGGCTGCTCGACGAGACGTCGCTTCCGGCCGCGGACGTCGCATTCGCTTCGGGCTTCGAAAGCGTCCGCCGGTTCAACGACGCGATCCGCGCGACGTTCCACCGGACTCCGACCCAGCTGCGGGGCCGAGACCGGATCGATCCACGGTCCCTTCGCCTCAGATTGCCGCTCCGGCCTCCGTTCGACGCAACATCGCTGTTTTCCTTCCTCGAAGAGCGCGCGCTGCCGGGCGTCGAGGCCGTTCGCGGTCACGCCTATTCGCGAACGATCGAGAGCCGGGGCATTCCCGGCGTCCTGACTCTCTCGAAGGACGCGAACGAGAACTTCCTCGTCCTTTCGCTGAATCTCCCTCCCGGGTCCGACCTGCTCGACATCGTGCGCCGCGCGGGCCGCCTCTTCGACGTGGACGCGGACCCGCTCGCGATCGCGCACGTGCTGGGCCGCGATCCGCTGCTCGCGCCGCTCGTGGCGGCCCGTCCGGGCCTGCGCGTGCCCGGTGCGTGGGATCCGTTCGAGCTTTCGGTTCGCGCGATCCTTGGCCAGCAGGTGTCCGTGCGCGGGGCGCGCACGCTCGCCGGCCGCCTCGTCGCGGCGTTCGGACGCCCGCTCCCCGGCGGGGGCGCGGACGGACTGACGCACGTCTTCCCGGCGCCCGCCGCACTCGCCGCGGCGGACGTGTCCGGGATCGGCATTCCGAAGGCCCGGGCCGCCGCGATCCGGACGCTCGCCGCGGCCGTGAGCACGGGCCGGATCGAGCTCTCGGCCGCGCGCGGTCTCGAAGATTTCGAAACGCGCCTCTGCGTGCTCCCCGGCATCGGGTCGTGGACGGCGCAATACGTCGCGCTCCGCGCGTTCGGCGAGCCGGATGCGTTCCCCGCGGGCGACCTCGGCCTGCGCCGCGCGCTCGAGGCCGCCCGCGTTCCGGCGGGCGTCGCGGCGCTCCGGGAGCGCGCCATGGGATGGAGCCCGTTTCGCGCGTACGCAACGCTGCACCTCTGGAGCTCGCTCGCGGCGGACACGGGCGGGAAAGAGAAAAAGAAGGAGACACGATGAACGCGACATCCCTCTTCGTCACCGAGCTCGAAACGCCCCAGGGCGCGATCACGTTCGCCCGCCGCGGCGAGCGCCTCGTCGCGCTTTGTTTCAAGGACCACTGGCCGCGCCTGAGAAAGGACCTCGAGAAGCGGTTCGGCGCGCTCGAGCTCGTGCCCGACGCGAAGGGCGGACGGGCCGGACGCGCGCTCCGCCGCTATCTCGGAGGCGACCTCACTGCGCTGGACGCGCTCGAGGTCGATACGCAAGGCACGCCGTTCCAGGAGAAAGTCTGGTCGCGCCTCCGGAAGATTCCGGCCGGGGCGACCTGGTCGTATGCGGAGCTCGCACGGGCGGTCGGCAAGCCGTCTGCCGTCCGGGCGGTCGCGGGCGCGAACGCGCGGAACCCCGTCTCGGTCGTCGTCCCTTGCCACCGCGTGATCGCGAAGGACGGAAGACTCTCCGGTTACGGCGGCGGCGTCCCGCGCAAACGCTGGCTCCTGATGCACGAGGGCGCGCTCCTCGCCTGAGTCGACGAAGGGAGTGCCCGGGCCCCGATGCGGGCGATAATCCCCTGTTGGGCATGAGCAACCTTCTCGTCGAGGGCGCGCGCGTCCTCGGAATGACCCGGCCGGACGACGTGACGCCGGACGGTGCCCTTCTCGTCGAGGACGGCGCGATCGTCGCGCTCCACGCGGAGGCGCGCAAGCGAGGAGCCGAGGCCCTCGCGGCGGGGCGCCGTCTCGAACGCATCGACGCGCGCGGCCTCTGGCTGATTCCCGGTTTCGTCCAGACGCACATCCATCTCTGCCAGACGCTGCTCCGAAACGGCCCGGACGACCTTCCGCTCCTCCCGTGGTTGAAATCGTACGTCTGGCCCGGGGAGGCCGCGCACGACGAGGCGACGCTCGAAATCTCGGCGCGGCTCGGCCTCGCCGAGCTCCTCGCGGGCGGCACGACGGCGCTCCTCGACATGGGCACGGTGCGCCACACGGACGCCATCTTCCGGGCGGCGGAAGCATCGGGAATGCGCGTCACGAGCGGGAACGTGCTCATGGACGATGCCTCTACGAATCCCGAAGACCTCCTTCTCGGCGCGACCGAATCCCTCGCCGAGACGGAGCGCCTCGCGAAGAGGTGGCACGGCGCAGCGGGAGGGCGGCTCGCCGTGGCGTACTGCCCGCGCTTCGCCGTCTCGTGCACGGACGCACTCCTCCGGACGGTCGCCGCAGGCGCGCGGTCGAGCGGATTTCTCGTCCACACGCACGCCTCCGAGAGCGCGGACGAGGTGGCGCTCGTCATGGCGAGGACCGGGAAGAGAAACGTGACGTATCTCGACGACGTCGGGATCTCTGGGAGTCACGTCGTCCTCGCGCACGTCATCCACACAGATCAGGACGAGCGGGCTCTTCTCGCGGCGCGCGGTACGACGGTGGCGCACTGCCCGTCCTCGAACCTGAAGCTGGCATCGGGGATCTGCCCGGTTCCCGAGTACCTTTCGCAAGGCATCCGGGTGACGCTCGGCGCGGACGGAGCGCCCTGCAACGACCGGCTCGACCCCTTCACGGAGATGCGGCTCGCCGCGCTGCTGCCAAAGGCGCGTCCCGGTGCCGGAGCTCTTTCCGCGTGGGACGTCGTGCGGATGGCGACGAGAGACGGCGCCGCGGCGCTCGGCCTTCCGGCCGGTACGCTCGAAACGGGCCGGCGGGCCGATTTCGTGCTGCTCGACCCCGACTCGGGCTTCGCCTCACCGACGTCCTGGCGCGACGACCCTTACGGCCCTATCGTCTACAGCATGGACCGGTCGCACGTGGTCGCGACGTACGTCGAAGGCGTGCCGCGCTACAGGCGAGGAGAGCCTTTCCCGCTCAAACCCACGGCCAACGAAATCGGCGCCGCCGTCGCGGCGCTCAAACGCCGCCGGTCCGGCGGCGACAGCAGGAAGAGGTGATACCCGTGTCCAAGACCTCGAACAAGTCCGCTCCCATTCTCAAGATGATCCTCGTCGGGACGGATTTTTCCGTCTGCGCCGCGCGCGCGTTCTCGTTCGGCGTCTCGCTCGCGGCCTCGCAGGGTGCGAGGATCCACATCGTGCACGTCCTCATCGAACCCGTGCAGGCGTTCGACGTGGCCGGGGCGCTGCCCTACCTGGACGTCTCGACGCAGAAGGAATGGGAAGAGGCCACGAAAAAGCGGCTCCTCGCCGCCGTCGCCTCCGCGGAGAAGCGGGGGGTCAAGGCGACGTCGGAATTCCTGTGGGGGCGTCCCTCGGACGCGCTCGTCGAGACCGCGGTGAGGACGAAGGCCTCGCTCGTCGTCCTCGGAACGCACGGCCGCAGCGCGCTCGAGAAGCTCCTCATCGGCTCCACGGCCGAGCGCGTCGTGCGCCTCTGTCCGGTGCCCGTCCTCACGGTCCGCGAGAAACGCTGAGTCTCCGGGAGCGCCCTCAGCCGTTCGGGACTTCCCAGAGGTCCTTGACGGCCGGATGGTCCCACGCGATGCGCCATTCGTCGGGATCCGCGACGTCGAACGTCCGCGTCACGATGTAGAAGAGCGCGCACGGATTCGTGAGGGGGCGGTAGCCGTGCGCGACGCCTTCGGGGATGCGCACGAGTACGTCGTGTCCGTCTCCGGCCACGATGACCTGCGTCTTGCCGAACGTCGGGGAGTCCTTACGCACGTCGTAGAGGACGAATTTCGCCTTCGACGGAGAGGGGCAGAACCAGATGTCCTGCTGCTTGAGGTGGTAGTGCAGACCCTTGATGTGGTTCTCCGCGCTCACGATCGTGAAGTTGATCTGCGCGACCGGGACGTCCCGGAAGAACGCCGCGAGGGCCTCACTCCCGGGGTGGTCGGCCTTCGCGCGATAGATCTCCTGGAAAAAGCCGCGGTCGTCCACGAAGCGCGGAAGGCGATGGACCTCGACGCCCTGGATCGGCGTCTTCGCCCCGTAGGACTTGACGCCGGTACGGAACTCGTCCGCGATCGCGGCGACGGTCAATTCGCTTGTTTTCGTCGTCGGCATGCGTGCTCCTCGCCCCGCATTCTACGGCGCGCCGCGACTGATTCTCTGGCAGCCCCCGGTCCGGCAGTGTATCTTCCCCCGCACAGAGAATCGTTCCGCTGGATCGAGAGGAGGGCCTCCGTTGTCTGCGAACCCGTACTTTGCGACGAAGTCCATGGCAAGGCTCGAGGAGGAAATGCGGGACGAGAACCGCCTGCGCCGGATTCTCGGTCCGGTGCAGCTCACGAGCCTCGGCGTGGGCGCGATCATCGGCGCCGGCATCTTCGTTGCGACGGGAGCCGCTGCCCACAACGTTGCGGGCCCCGCGCTGATCCTGTCCTACGTCGTTGCCGGCGTCACGTGTATCTTCGCGGCGCTGTGCTACGCGGAATTCGCGGCCATGGTGCCGGTCGCGGGCTCGGCCTACACGTACGCCTACGCCACGATGGGCGAGCTCTTCGCCTGGATCATCGGCTGGGATCTCGTGCTCGAGTACGCGGTGGGAAGCGCGACGGTCGCAACCGGCTGGTCCGGTTACTTCCAGAACGTCCTCAGCAAGCTCGGCTACACCCTGCCCCCGCTCCTCCGGGAATCGCCCTGGCGCTACGACGCGGTGACGGGCCACTTCCTTTCGACGGGCTCGCTCCTGAATCTCCCCGCGATCGTCATCGTCGCGATCGTCACGCTCATCCTGATCAAGGGCATCGCCGAGAGCGCGTCGTTCAACGCCGCGATGGTGATGATCAAACTCGCCGCCGTCCTGTTCGTCATCGGCGTCGGCGCCTTCCTCGTGAACCCGGCGAACTGGCATCCGTTTGCGCCGTACGGCTGGACGGGCGTCAGCTTCTTCGGCCATCACGTCGCGGGCCAGACCGATCCCGGCGGATCGCCGGTCGGCGTCCTGGCCGGCGCCGCGATCATCTTCTTCGCTTACATCGGGTTCGACTCCGTCTCCACGCACACCGAGGAGGCCCGCAACCCGCGGCGCGACGTCCCGATCGGAATCGTCGCGTCCCTCATCATCTGCACGGTCCTCTACATCGCGGTCGTCGCGGTCCTCACGGGCATGGTCAAGTATGACCAGCTCGACATCAACGCGCCCGTCAGCCGCGCCTTCCAGCAGAAGGGCATCGGGTGGGCCGAGGGCATCATCGCGACGGCCGGTGTCGCCGGGATCACGTCCGTGCTTCTCGTCATGATGCTGAGCGGGCCGCGCGTCTTCCTCGCGATGGCGCGCGACGGCCTGCTGCCGAGTGGCTTCTTCGGGCACGTCCACCCGAAGTTCCGGACGCCGTGGAAGTCGACGATCGCGATCGGCGTCTTCGTCACGATCATGGCCGGCTTCCTGCCGATCGACGCCTTGCTCCACCTGACGAACATCGGACCTCTCCTCGCTTTCGTCATCGTCTGCGCGGCGGTCCTGATCATGCGCCGGACGAATCCGGCCGCGAACCGGCCGTTCCGCTGCCCGTGGGTGCCGTTCGTCCCGATCATGGGAATCCTGTCGTGTCTTCTCCTCATGTTCTCGCTGCCGACGGCGAACTGGTGGCGCCTCTTCACGTGGCTCGGGATCGGCCTCGTCATTTATTTCCTCTACGGGCGGCATCACTCCGTCCTGCAGAAAGACCGCGACCGCGGGATTCCCGCGCACTGAACACGTGAAGCGAGCGGCGCTCCTGATCCTCCTGGTCGGGGCGCCGCTCGTGCTCCTTTTTTTCCCCGAGATCCGCCGCCGCATCGCGCACAAGCTGCGGTTCCTGCTGCTGGTCTGGGCGGGGGCTGTTTTGTTTTTCGGATTGATCGGGGGACCGGGCAAAGAGAATTTCTTTGAAAGGGTAAGAGGGGGAGACACGCAGGCCGCATGGGCGCTGCTCGGCGTGGCGCTGTTCGCTGCCGCATTCGCTTCCGTGGTCAGCGACTTCCGCCTCTCTTCCCCTTCTGGGAAATCTTCGGGCGCGAAGCGCCTCTGAATCCCTGTTCAACAAGATCTCCCTCCGAATCTCCCTATTCGAAGGAGATCCGGTCGATCCCGATGCCGAGAGCGCGCGCGTCCTGTGAGGCGCCGCCGTCCTTCGGCACGGTCGTGGCCATGCGAAACGCGAGGCGCACGGGCTCCGGGCCGGAGAGGGCGCGCACGGCCTCGGGCGGGAGCGGAAGGGAGACTTCGCCGAAGTCCGCGACGCGCAGCGTCCCCGCAGGAACGCTGCCGACCGACACCGTGACGTCCACGAACGCCGCCGCGGCGCGCGCGCGGAGAACGAGGCGCGCCGGAGCGAAACCGGGCACGGGGGAGAAGACGATCGAGGCGTCGCCGGTCGTCCAGCGCAGATCGAGGCCGGTGTCTCCGATCTTCTCGCGGCCGAAGAAGCCCTCGGGATCGAACCGGCCGTCGTCCGGCGCGCCCAGGTCGGCGACGAGCCGCGGCGGCTGCCGGGCCCAGAGCGCCTCCGGCGCGTAGGAGAACGTCGCCTCGCGGAACGTGAAGCACCCCCTGGCCGGCCGCGTCGCGCCTTCGAGCGGCGGAAGATCCTTGGGGCGATCGCAGGCGAGCACGTATTCGGCGGGTCCCGGCATCGGCCCGACGACCGCGCGCGGGACGATCGCGAGGTCGAAGGGACCCGGCGCGATCCGCCGCGTCAGGATCAGCCGGCCCGAGACGGCCTCCGTCACGCGCAGCGTCGTGTCTCCTGCCTCGGCGGGGCGGTCGCCCGAGAGCACCGCGCAGAGGGGACCCTGGTCCGCGGGGACGTAGAGATGCGCGGCCGGCCCGGCCCACCGGAACGACGGGAGGCCGGGCGCCGACTCGCGAACGCCGAACCCCGGGCCGAAGAGCGGCGGAGCCGGGTCGCGGACCGCGACGGCGAGCAGCCGACGGTTTCCGAGGGCGTCTGCCACGCGTCCGGCGCGCGTCCACGACCGCCACGCCGGGTCGGTGGCGTCGGGCGCTCCCGTCTCGCCCGTGAAATCGGCGAGGCGCACGAGCCGCTTGTTCATCTGGCGCGGCGCCTGCACGAGCTCCTCGTCCGCGTAGCCCCAGACGACGAGGCGCCCTTCCCACCGCTCGGTCCTCAGGAACGCGTGGAAGGGCGGATCGGCCACGATCGTCTCGCGGCCAGGATGGACGTAGCGTTCGAGGGTCTGGATCGCCGCCATCGGCGGGGTCTCCTCGCGCGCGCTCGCCCGAACGTCCGGCCACGCTTCACGCGCGAAGAAGAACGCGACGACAGAGGCCGCCCCGAAGGCGAGAAGGCCCCGCCGGAGGATCGCCTCGAGCCCCGCGCCGACCGCCAGGCAGAGCACGAGCACGAAGGGGACGGAATAGCGCGACATCGCGCGGCTGTGGAGCAGCCACAGGGAGAGAAAAAGCGGCACGAGAACGAGCGCGAGATCCCCGGCGCCGCGCCGCTTCCGGAAGACGAGCAGGACGAGACCCGTGCCCGCGACGACGAGAACGGACACGGCGCGGGGCCAGGTGAGGAAATCCCTCACGAGGAAAGAGTCCAGGATCGTGCCAACCGTGCCGGTCGCGAACGCGTGCGCGCGGAAGCCCGCGCGTTCCGAGATCGACGCGAAGAGACCCGTCGCACCGCCCGCCTGGGCGAAGAGCCAGACGCCCCACGCCGCCGTCCCGGCCAGCGCCGAAAGAACGAATGTCCACGCCGCGTCGGCCCGGCCGGGACGGACCATGATCCGGAACGTCCAGATGAGAAGGAGCGGGAAGAAGCCGAGCAGGAGGTGCGGCCTCACGCCGCAGCCCGCGGCGGCGAGAAGCCCGGCCGCGAGGGCGAGGAGACGGGCCCGCCGGGCGGAGACGAGTTCGCGCCAGCGCGTCTGGTTCGGTGACCGCCGCTCCTCGGAGTTCGCGAGACAGGCGAGCGCGCCGAGGAACAGGGCCGTCGCCGGCATGTCGGAAAACGCGCGCCCGCCGTTGACCCAGACGACGGGAAGCGCGTAGCCGAGGACGACGCCCGCGAGCGCCGACCAGCCGCCGACGACGCGGCGCCCCCACAGATAGAGCGCCGGCACGCTGCACGCGGCGAGCACGGTGGATGCGGTCGCGAGCGCGTTGAACGGCGTCACGCAGAACGGCAACAGGGCGCGGCCCAGGAGGATCCAGACGGGAAAGCCGGGGGCCTGGGGCGAGAGGTCGAAGAGGTCGAAGCGCGTGACGGCGCCGGAAAACACGGCCTCGTCGATCTCGCCCGGAGAGTGTGCGAGCGCGAAAAAACGCGAGGCCGCCACAACTCCGACGACGAGCGCCGCAAGCGCGAAAGGCGGATCACGGCGCCGGTCGCCGACCCGGCCGATGCGCCTCAACACCTCCCGAGTGTTTCATTTTTCGGGCCGGCAGGGAAACAGTTACAATGAAGCTCGATGTCGATTCGACATCCCGCGGGATGAGCATTCCCCGCATCCTGCCTCGCGCCGAACATCCCATTTCGCGCGGCTATGTCGACCCGGACGCACTGCGCGTCCTGTACCGGCTGCACCGCGCCGGTCACAAGGCGTATCTCGTCGGGGGATCCGTGCGCGACCTCATGACGGGGCGCACGCCCAAGGACTTCGACATCGGCACCGACGCGAAGCCCCAGGAAGTCCGGCGCCTCTTTCGCAACTCGCGCGTGATCGGGCGGCGCTTCCGCCTCGCTCACATCCTCTTCGAAGGCGGGAAGATCGTCGAGGTGTCGACGTTCCGGAAGACTCCCGACGCCGCCCCGAATGAACCGGGCCAGGAGGGCGACGACGATCTTCTGATCCGCTCGGACAACACGTTCGGCACGCCGGAGGAGGACGCGCTGCGCCGCGACTTCACGATCAACGGACTCTTCTACGACATCGCGACGTATGCCGTCCTCGATTTCGTGGGCGGCGTCGAGGATCTCGAACGGCGCGTCGTGCGCACGATCGGCGATCCTCTCATCCGTTTCCGTGAGGATCCGGTCCGGATGCTCCGCGCCTGCGAGTTCGCGGCGCGCCTCTCGTTCACGATGTCCGAAGACGTCCAGGGCGCCATCGCCGAGCTGAAACGAGAGGTCACGAAGAGCGCCGCGCCGCGCGTCACCGAGGAGCTCCTCGATCCACTGAGGCGCGGATGGGGACACGACACCTATCGCCTCTGGTCGGAGGCCGGACTCCTCGACGCGCTCCTGCCGGAGCTCGGCGGCTCGGGCGCCGCGCGCGCTCAAGAGGGAACGGCCGGGAGCCTTCTGTTCGCGCTCCTCCGCGAGACCGATGCTCTGCAGTCCGCCGGAAAGAGGCTCGAGGACGCCACGCTTCTCTCCGCCGTCTTTCTTCCCGTCGTCTTCGACGCCGTGCGCCGCCGCGGCCCTCTGACGCCCGCCGGCCCGGGACAGATTTTCCCGGTTCTCGAGGATGCGGTGAATCCGCTCGGGATTCGAATGTCGCTTCCGAATCACGTCATCGAGGCCGTCAAGCGCATCCTCGAGACG
>DASVJU010000214.1:0-13986 GCA_036385755.1 Thermoanaerobaculia bacterium | reverse complement strand
ACGGAAGGGTTTCCGACGTACGGCGGCCTCGCCGGCTACGACCTCGAGGCCATCGCGCGCGGGCTCGAGGAAGTCGTCGAGGAGCCGTATCTCCACTACCGCATCCGGTCGATCGAGTACCTCGCCGAAAAGCTGGAGTCCGGGGGAGTGCCGATGATCCGCCCGCCGGGCGGACACGCCGTGTACCTCGACGCGCGCGCGCTCCTCCCGCACATCCCGCCGCTCCAGTACCCCGGCATCGCGCTCGTGAACGCGCTGTACGAGGTCGCAGGCGTGCGCGGCGTCGAGATCGGGACCGTGATGTTCGGAATGCACCCCGACGGCTCGGAGCATCCCGGACCCATGGACCTCGTGCGTCTCGCCTTCCCGCGCCGCGTCTACACGCAGTCGCACGTGGACTACGTGGCCGAAGCGGTCCTCGAGGTCGCGCGGAACGCGGCGGGCCTGTCGGGCTACCGCATCACGGAGGCCCCCCGCGCCCTCCGCCACTTCACCGCGCGCTTCGCCCCGCTCGCGTCCTGACGCTTCTCCTCATGCTTGAAACGAAAACGCCCCCGGACGAACCCGGGGGCGCGGCGGCCTGACGCGGCCGCGGGAAGTGCGAGAGCTCAGCTGGCCGGGGGCGCCGGGACCTTGACCTTCGACCAGTCGATCTTGCCGTCCTTGGCCTTCGCGGTCTTGACCGTCTTTCCGAAGTCGTTGAGCTCGGCCGCTTCCTTCTTCGGCATCTTCGGGACGTGACAGGTCTGGCAGTTCGCCTTCGGGTCCTTGGCCTTGTACTCCTTCTGGATGTCCATGGTGGCGAGGGCTCCGCTGCCCAAGGCGACCGCGGCGAGAGTGGCGATGACGGCGGTGGTGGTTTTCTTCATTTTTCCTCCTGCCCTTATTCGGGACCAACGTGTCCTGTTCAATCGAGATGCCACGGCTCGGAAACGCCGATCGCGTTGTCCTGCAACCCGATGGCGTGTCGGGGCTCCCGGGGAGACGTTCCTCCGAGACCACATGGGGTGCGCCGGCGCACGAAAGCGTGCACGCGGCGTGTCCTCAGTCCGGCAGCATGACGACGAGGTACTTGCTGCCTTTCCAGAATCGCGCCGCGTCCGTCACCGTGAGCGTGCTCGCCTTCGGGCCCGTTCCGGCGAAGGAATAGCTGTCCTTCGGGTGGTCCGAGAGGACGCGCGCCTTGTCCGGCGCGGCGCCCACCGCGAACTCCGTTTCCTTCCGCGTGTCGATCTGCTTGAAAAGCGTCTCGTCGAACTGGCCCGTCCGCTGCCAGTTTCCTCCGAGGCCCAGGACGGAGCCCTTCTTTTCCACGAGGCCGGCCTTCTTCAGCGCGCTCTGCGTCGCGATGAGGACATAGGCGGTCGACATCTGAGATTCGCGGTCCGCGATGGCGGCTTCCTTCTCCTTGACGACGGCTTCCTTCTCCTTCACGGTGCCCCGCAGCTCTTCCGCTTCCTTCGCGAGGACGAGCGTCTTTTCTTCGAGCGCCGCGAGCGTGGCTTCCTTCTCCTCGAGGCTCTTCCGCAGCTCGGCGACGAGCCGTTCCAGCGTCGTGACTTTCTGGTCCGACGTGCGTTTCTGTTTCTCGAGGACCGACAGCTTCGCGAGGTTCGCCTTGACCACGTTGCGGATCTCTTCGATCTCGGCCTTCAGTTCGTCGCGCTTCCCCGGCGCGGCCTTGCCTTCCTGGGCGACCGCGATCGAGGTCCGGACGGCCTTGAGCTCCTTGACGCGCAGGTCCTCGAGGCTCTTCTGGACGTCGTCGAGCGTGGCCTGCATTTCCGCGGTCGCCGCGCCGGCCGCGCCCAGCTCCCTCTGGGAGCGCTGTTTCTCCTCGCTGAGCGTCTTGTTTTCGGCCTGCACTTTTTCGAAGTCCTTCTTCGAGACACAGGCCACGAGCGTGAACGGAAGCACGGTCAGAACGGAAATCCGGGCGTACCGAAGGATATTGTTCACGATGACTCCTCGCTTCTCTTCCAGCGCAATTTATCGCATTTCCCGCCGCGTGGCGCGTGCCGGCCTTCTCATTCGCCGGCCTTCGGGAGACGCAGCGGCGGGGCGTCGCCGGGCAGGAGTTCGGGCGCGGGCCTCCCGAGCGCGAAGCCCTGGCCGCACTCGACGCCGAGCTCCACGAGCGTCGCGACGGATTCCAGGTTCTCGACACATTCGGCGATCGTCTCTTTCCCGAGGGTGTGGGCCATCGTGTCGATTGCCCGCACGAGGGCGCGCGCCGCCGGGTCGGTCGAAAGACCGCGAATGAACGACCCGTCGATCTTCACGTAGTCGGCCGGCAGGCTCTGAAGATAGGAGAAGGACGAGAATCCGATGCCGAAGTCGTCGAGCGCGAACCGGCATCCGCGCTCCTTCAGTCGGCGCATCCACTCTCGGGCTGCCACGATGTCGCGCACGGCCGTCGTCTCGGTGATCTCGAAGGCCAGGCGGCCGGCCGACAGCCCGCGCGCGGTCACGAGCTCTTCGATGTGTTTGAGGAGCGCCTCGTCGCCGAGGCTCGCGCCCGAGAGATTGACGAAGATCTCCGCCTCGGGGCGCTTGACGAGCAGCTCGACGACACGGTCCACGACCCAGCCGTCGACGTACGGCATCAACCCGAACCTCTCGGCAGCCGGAAGAAAGACACCCGGCGCAATGAGGTCCGCGGGCCCCTCGCGGAGGCGGATGAGAGCCTCGTAGTGAACGGCGCGCCCGGAGCTGAACCGGAAGATCGGCTGATAGTGGAGGATGAAGCGGTCTTCCCGAAGCGCCTCCTTGATTCGCGACGCCCAGCGGCTCGCTTCGGTCAACAGGGAGGTGACGCCGCCCGCCACGCTCTCGACGACCATCACGCGGTTGCGGCCCTTCTCCTTGGCGGTGTAGAGCGCCGTGTCGGCAACGGCCATCAGGGACGCGGCGTCCGTCGTGCCGTCCACCGGAACGACTCCGACGCTGACCCCGAGGTCGAAGGCGCGGTCGCCCACGATGAACCGGTGCTCGTCCACGGACCGGCGTAGCCGCTCGGCCGTGAATCGCGCTCCGTCGAGCGCGATTCCGTCGAGCAGGACCGCGAACTCGTCGCCGCCGAAACGGGCGACCTCGTCGCCCGGGCGCACGAGCGCGACGATGAGGCGGGCCAGCTCGATCAGGACCTGGTCGCCGGCGGGGTGCCCGAGCGCGTCGTTGACGATCTTGAAGTTGTCGAGGTCGAGGAAGAGAAGGGACGAAGGCGATCCGCGGCGCGCGCGCGCTACGGTGCGCGCGAGCGATTCCTCGAAGGAGCGGCGGTTCGAAAGGTCCGTCAGCGGGTCGTGAAGGGCGAGGTGGCGGATCTGCTCCTCGTTCTGCTTCCGGGCGGTGACGTCCTGCTTGATCGAGATGAAGTGACGAATCTCGCCGTCCGCGGACTTCACCGGCGTGATCGTCTGCTCCTCGACGTAGACCGTGCCGTCCTTGCGGCGGTTGTGCAGCTCCCCCCGCCACACGTCTCCCGCGAGAATCGTCTCCCAGAGCTTCTCGTAGTAGTACGGGGCCTGGACGCTCGACTTCAGGAGCCTCGGCGTCTTCCCGATGACCTCCTCCGGCAGGTAGCCGGTGAGCTCGGTGAAGGCGGGATTGACCCACTCGATCCGGCCCTCGCGGTTCGTGATGAGGACCGCGTTCGCAGCCGCCTCGAGCGCGGCGGTCTGGAAGTGGATCCGGTCCTGCTGCTTCGATTCGACGACGGCGAGGGCTGCCTGGTCCGCGAAGCGATTGAGGAGGCCGATGGCTTCCTTTCCGTATGCGTGGGGGTGATCCGAGTAGCTCGAGAGGACGCCGAGCACGGAATCACCGACGACGAGCGGAATCGAGAGAGCCGAGTCGAGCCGGTAGTCGTCGACGCCTCCCCTCCAGGCCGCGATCCTCTCGTCCTCTTTCGTGGAGATGACGACGGGCCGGCCGGTCCGGATCGCCTCCCCGCTCGGCCCGCGCCCCTCCGGGCCGTCATCCCACCGAAAGCGGTTCGTCCTGACGAAGCCCGCCACCGGCCCGGCCACGGCCACCTGGCTGATGGCGCCGTCGGGCTCCTTGAGGCCGATCCATACCGTCGGGAACTCGAGGCGGTCCGCGACTTCGTCGCAGATGAACTGGAGAATGCGATCGATCGGCTCGTGGCGGAGGATCTTTCGTTCCGTCTCATGGAGGACGCCGAGGATCGCCTCGGCCCGTTTTCGGGCCGTCACCTCGCGCGATCCGAGGACGAAGGCCTGCGGCGCGCCGTCCGCGCCGCGCAGGACGTTCGAGACCGTCTCGACCCAGAGGTACCGTCCGTCCCGGGCCCGGTACCGGTATTCCGCCACGCCGGCCTTGCCGCTCACCGCTCCGCGCCGCAGTTTCTGATCGAGCTTTTCGCGGTCATCGGGATGAACGAGGTCGAGTGCGTTCGCTCCGAGGAGTTCGGCCGACGTCCAGCCCGTGACGAGCTCGTGTGACGGACTCAAGAACTGGAATCGTCCGTGGATGTCGAGCTGGCTGATCACGTCAATCATGTTGTCCGTCAGCCGCTTCAGGTCGGCCTGAGCCAGATCGAGGGCCTCGACAGCCTGGGACGCCTGGGTGACGTCCCTCACGACGGTCATGACGGCGCTCGGCGTGTAGGGGACCATGCGCGCCTCGAAAACCCGCGGACCCGCCTGCACGTCGAGTGCGTACTCGAGCGCCTGCGGCTCTCCTGTGAGAAGGCACGCCGCGATCTTCTCGAGCCAGAGAGTCGCAATCGGCGCCGGCAGGACCTCCGGGATCGTGCGCCCGAGAAGCGCCTTCTGTGGCTGGACCAGGATCTCGTCGCGATTCGTATGGATCTCGAGATAGCGCCCCTCGCGGTCGAGAACGAGGATGAGGTCCGGCAGGGCCGCCACGATCGCCCTGAGCTTCAGCTCGCTCTCGCGAAGGGCCTCCTCGGAGCGCTTTCTCTCGATGGCCTGGGCGATCAGGGACGAGACGAAGACGAGAAGATCGCGGTCTTCCTCGGTGTAACGGACCGTTCCCGAGTAGCTCTGGACCGCGAGGACGCCGATCGTCCGTTCGCGCCCGCGCAAAGGAACACCGAGCCAGTCGACCGAGTCGCTGCCGATCCGTTCGACCTCGCCCGACGCGACGAGTTTCTCGAAGACCTCGGGAGACGCGAGAAGCGGCCGGCCCGTCCGGAGAACGTACTCGGTCAGGCCCTTGCCGAGGGGCTTCGGCGGAAACGGCTCGTCCGCCTCGTCGACGAAGTAGGGAAAGCTGAGGACATCCTGAGTCGGGCCGTGCAGGGCGATGTAGAAATTCACGGCTTCCATCAGTCCACCCACGATGGAGTGGATGCTCGAGAACAGCTCCTTCAGGCTCTCGGTCGCCGTGACGGCCTCGGCGATCCTGAAAGCCGCCGCCTGAACGAGCTCCGCCCGTTCTCGGACGCGTTTCCCGGCGTTCGGGCTGTCTGACTCCGAGTGCATGTTCCCGCGCGGGATGATATCCGCCGTGCGAATCCTCAAAAGCGGTTAGGTTACGCTTCGTCCGCTTCCGGGAGGGAGTCGCCATGGGAAAGGGATTCGTCCTCGGTTTTGTCGCTGCCATCGCCACGGTGATCGTCGCCGGCATCTTGTTCGTCACGAACGGCGCAACGCCGGCCGGGCAGGACTCGAAGCCGGGCAGACTGGAGAAGTGGGCTGCGAAGACGTCGCTTCACGCGACGATGCGAAGAGAGGCTCAGGGCCTGAAGAGCCCCCTTCAGCCCACGGACGAGAATCTCGCCGCGGGCATTGCGCTCTACCGCACCCATTGCCAGGTGTGTCATGGAGGCGCAGACGGCGCGATCTCGTCGATCGCGAGAGGCTTGACGCCGAACGCGCCGCAGCTCGCGAAGGATGGGGTCGAGGACGATCCCGAGGGCGTGACCTACTGGAAGATCGCCCACGGGATTCGCTTTACCGGAATGCCTGCCTTCGGCGAGACCCTGTCCGACCGCGAGATGTGGCAGATCGCCCTTCTCGCGAAGCACATGGACAAACTGCCACCCCGACCGCGCAGCGCCTGGCTGTTGGGGAACGCGGCGCCCTGAAGGGTCCGCCCGTCGACTCTCCCCCGCTCAAAGAACCATCGTCTCGTGAATGGCTTCGCCGCGGGCGAACCGCTCGAGAGAGAGAGCGGAGACGTCGATGCTCTCGCTGCGGCCCCCCACGAGCATCTCGGCCGCCGCGCGGCCCGCCGCCGGCGCGTGCATGATGCCGTGGCCTGAGAAACCGGCGACGACGAAGAAGCCGGGCACGCCGGACACGGGGCCGATGACGGCGTGGTGGTCGGGCGTCACCTCGTAGAGCCCGGCCCAGCTCCTCCTGATGTCGAGGCCGGCCTCTCCGACGGCGGGAAAACGCGCGTCCACGTGCTCGGCGATCCGGAGCGGGAAGTCGGGATCGAAGGCGGAGTTGAAGCCGGGAGGCTCGTCCGGATTCGAGTAGGCGATGAGGACGCGGTTCCCCTCGCGGCGAATGAGGACACCGGTGTCGGCGTCGATCGTCATCGGGATCACCGGGGGAAGCGACTTGCAGGGACCGCTGATGAGGATGTGACGCCTCACGGGCACGACGGGAACGTCGGCGCCGACGAGCGCGGCGACGCGGCCTGCGAAAGGCCCGGCGGCATCGACGACGGCGGACGCCCGGAGCGCGCCGGCGGTCGTCGTCAGGCGAAACGTCCCGGACCCGTCCCTCACGATCGCCGTCACTTCGGCTCCATAGCGGGTCCTCACCCCGGCCCGCGTCGCCTCACGAAGAAAAAAGTTGGTCAAGGCACCGGCATCGATGAAACCGTCGCGCGCCCCGAACGTCCCGCCCGCGATCTCTCCGGCCGCGTACGGCGCCTTCGCGCGGACGCCTTCGGCATCGAGCACCTCCACCGAGACGCCCCGCGCGCGCTGGAACGCGGCGGCGGTCTTCATCGCGGAAAATCGCCCCGGGTCGCTCGTCAGGAAGAGGTAGCCCGCCTTTCGATAGACCGGCGGTTCGCCGATCTCGTCCGCGAGCGCGTCGAGAATGTCCATCGACGCGAGAGACATCGCGATGTTGACGTCCGTCGTGAACTGGGCCCGGATGCCGCCGTTCGCCTTCGACGTCGAGCCGCTGCCGGGCAGCGGCTCCTTGTCGATCAGGAGGACGTTCCGACACCCGAGGCGCGTGAGGTGAAAGGCGACGCTGCACCCGATGACGCCGGCGCCGATGATGGCGACGTCCGCGACTTCCCTTGTGTCCGAAACATCCGGGTGGTCGGCCATCGTGTCTTCATATCCTGGACGAATCGCCGGCTGAATCCTATGTTGACGACTGTGGTCAGACCTCTTACCAGTCTGAAGAGCGGGAGGGCCGCACCCGTCGGCCGGACGCTTCCCGTCCGCCCCGCCGCCCACGCCGAGCAGGTCCTGGTGACGGCCATTCTGGACGGCCGCTGTCCCGCCGGCTCGAACCTCCCGTCCGAGAGAGAGCTCGCGCTGGAGCTCGGAGTGACCCGCCCGACGCTACGCGAGGTTCTGAAGCAGCTCGACCGCGATGGGTTCCTCACGATCAGCCACGGGCGCCCGACGCGCGTGAACGACGTCCTGCGCGAGGGGGGGCTGAACGTTCTCGCGTCGCTCGTGAGGTACGGCGGGCCGCTTCCGGAAGGCTTCGTGAGGAACCTCCTCGAGGTGCGCCTCGCGCTCGCGCCCGCTTACGCGCGGGCTGCGGTGGAACGCGACCCGGAGGGGACCGTCTCCCTCCTCGCGGAGGATCGGCTGCCCGCGGACGCTCCCGGGGCGCTCGCCTCGTACGACTGGGGGCTTCACACCGGACTCGCGGCCCTTTCGGGCAACCCGGTCTACGGCCTCATCCTGAACGGCTTCGCGAGCTTCTACGAGGAGCTTGCGTGCCATTACTTCGAACGGGAGGAGGCCCGGCGGGCCTCGCGCAATTTCTACGCGAACCTCCGCTCGGCCGCCCGCGACCGGGACGCCGGGGCGGCCGAAAGGCGGGTCCGGGCAGCGATGCTGGAGAGCCTGGCCCTGTGGGCAAAGGCCGAAACCTCCCGGCGCGGAAAGAGAAGGAAGAGGAGACGGCCGTGAAACGCTGGAACGGCTGGGGAGACGAAACGCAAACGTTCGCCGTGTCGCCGCGCACGCGGAAGGCGCTGACGGAATGGCTCGGCCCTTCATCGCCGCCTGGCGACGCCAGGTTCGAGACCGTGCTCCTCGAGGTCCCGGCTTCGCGTCTCACGCCCGAGCCCTTTCTCTCTCTCGACGCTGGTGAGCGCCTTCGTCACGCGCGGGGACAGAGCCTTCCGGACTGGGTCGCCCTGCGGTCGGGGCGAATCGGCGTCTTCCCGGACGCGGTTTCCTACCCCGAGAGCGGTGAGGCCGTCCGGCACCTGCTCGCCTGGGCTCGCGGCCGTGGCGTTCGCCTCATCCCGTATGGCGGCGGCACGAGCGTGGCGGGCCACGTCAACCCGGAGGCAGGCGGCGGGCCGGTCGTCACAGTCGACATGGGGCGGATGAGCGCCCTCCTCGCGCTCGACGAGACGAGCCTGCTGGCAACGTTCGGGGCGGGTGTGGCGGGGCCGGACCTCGAAGCCGGGCTCAGGGCACACGGCTACACGCTGGGGCACTTTCCGCAGTCCTTCGAGTTCTCGACGCTCGGAGGCTGGATCGCGACGCGCTCGAGCGGCCAGCAGTCGCTGGGCTTCGGGCGGATCGAGCGGCTCTTCGCGGGGGGGACCGTCGAATCCCCTGCGGGGACGCTCCGGCTGCCGGCGTTCCCGGCGTCGGCGGCCGGCCCCGACCTCAGGGAGCTCGTCCTCGGGTCCGAAGGCCGGATCGGCCTCGTGACAGAGGCCACGGTCCGGATCTCGCCCTTCCCGGAACGCGAGGAGTTTGTCGGTGTGTTCTTCCCCGGCTGGGACGCCGCGCTCGCCGCCGCGCGCGAGTTGGCGCAAGCGCGCCTCCCCCTTTCGATGCTCCGGGTGTCGGCCGCAGAGGAGACCCGGACGATGCTCCTCCTCGCCGGGCACGAACGGCTCCTCAGGGCGCTCGAGGCCTACGTCGCCCTGCGCGGAGCCGGAACCGCGAAGGCGCTGATGGTCTTCGGGGCGACCGGGACTCACGACCTCGTCCGCTTCTCCCGAAAGAGCGCGCTGGCGGTGGCCGAGAGACACGGCGGCGTCTCGGCAGGGCGGCGCTTCGGCGCCGAGTGGATGAAGAACCGCTTCCGCGCCCCGTACCTCCGCAATTCCCTTTGGGAAGCGGGCTACGCCGTCGACACGCTCGAGACCGCCGTCCCGTGGGTGCGAGTCCCGGAAGCCTTCGCAACGATCGAGAAGGCGCTGCTCACCACGCTCGCCCCGGCGGACGAAAAGGTCCACGTCTTCACGCATCTCTCGCACGTCTACACCGACGGCTCGAGCCTTTACACGACGTACCTCTTCCGGATCTCGCCCGACCCCGAGGAGACGCTGGCCCGCTGGCGGGTCCTGAAGGAAGCCGCGTCCCGCGCGATCGTCGCCGCGGGCGGGACGATCAGCCATCAGCACGGTGTCGGCGTCGACCACGCCTCGTACCTCGAGGCCGAGAAAGGGGCGCTCGGACTGCGCGTGATCGGCGACGCTCTGCGGACGTTCGATCCTGACGGCCTGATGAACCCGGGCAAGCTCCTCCGGCCGCAGGAGGCCGCTCGATGACTCCCGCGGACGAGACCCGCGAGGCGCTTTGGGGCCGGCTCGAAGGGCCCTGGGACGTCGTCGTCGTCGGAGGCGGGATCACCGGGGCCGGCATCCTCCACGAAACGGCCCGCCGCGGCCTCTCGGCTCTCCTCGTGGAGCGCGGCGACTTCGCCTCGGGGACCTCGAGTCGCTCCTCTAAGCTCGTCCACGGCGGTCTCCGGTATCTCGCTCAGGGCGACCTGAGGATGACCTGGGAGTCGGTCCGCGAACGCGATCGCCTGCTGGCGGAGGCTCCGGGCCTCGTCGACCCGATCGGGTTCCTCCTCGCCGCCTACCGGGGGCAGAAGCCGGGTCTGGCGGCCTACGGCACCGGCCTCTTCATCTACGATCGCCTCGGGCACGGCGCCGCTCACCGACCGCTGTCGGCAAAGGAACTCCTGATGCTCGCGCCGCGCCTCGCAGGGGAGAAACTCCTGGGTGGATTCTGGTACCGCGACGCGCAGACCGACGACGCGCGGCTCGTCCTGCGCGTCCTCGCGGAAGCGTTCGACGCCGGGGCGTCGGCGCTCAACCATGTGTCCGTCGTGGAGCTCCTCGTATCGGGAAACTCCGCTTCGGGTGTTGCCGTCCGCGACATCCTCACGGGACGAGTGAAGCGTGTGTCCGCGAAGGTCGTCGTCAACGCGACGGGCGCATGGGCCGACCGGCTTCGCGCCGCCGTCGGCGCGAGGCCGGCGATCCGTCCCCTCCGCGGCAGCCATCTGCTGTTCAGCCCCTGGCGCTTCCCGGTCGCTCAGGCCGTCACCTTCCGGCACCCGCGCGACGGCAGGCCTCTCTTCGCCTACCCGTGGGAAGGGCTGACGCTCCTGGGGACGACCGACCTCGACCACACGACAGGCCTCGACGAAGAGCCGTCCATCACGGGGATCGAGGCCTCGTATCTCGTGGAGGCCGCACGTGCGGCCTTCCCGGGCCTCGACCTCACCGCCTCCGCGGCGGTCTCTTCGTTCGCGGGGGTCCGTCCCGTCATCGGGACGGGGAAGGCCGATCCTTCGAAGGAATCCCGCGAGCACGTCATCTGGGACGAGGGCGGCCTCGTCACCGTCACCGGCGGGAAGCTCACGACTTTCCGGCGCCTCGCCCGCGACACCGTCCACGCTCTGCGGCACCGGCTGCCGCGACTGAAGGAGATGAAGGAAAGGACACCCGGCCGCCGGGCCGCCTTCGCCCCGCCGCCCGCGCTCGCGCCCCGGCCCGATCTCGCGGAAGCGGACGCCCGCCGGCTCGCCGGGCGCCACGGACGCCACGCGGAGAAGCTCGTCGCCGCGGCGCGGGAAGGGGAGCTGGAACGAATCCCGGGATCGCTGTCCCTCTGGGCGGAGCTTCGCTGGGCCGCTCGCGCCGAGCGGGTGGAGCGCCTCGACGATCTTCTTCTGCGGCGCGTCCGACTCGGGCTCGTCCTGCCGGAAGGGGGGCACGAGCACTTCGGCCGGATCCGGTCCATTTGTCAACCGGAGCTGGGATGGAACAATGAGCGCTGGGACATGGAGGAAGAGCGGTACCTCGACGTGTGGCGGCACGGTCACGCAGCCCACCTTTCACATGGGTAAAGATCTCCTTCTCGCCCTGGACAACGGGACGCAGAGCGTTCGCGCCCTGCTCTTCGACCTTGCCGGCAACCTCGTCGCCCGGAGCCGCGTCCCTCTCGAGCCCTACCGGCCCGGTCCTCCCGGCTGGGCGGAGCAGGATCCCGAGCTCTACTGGCGCTCCCTCTGCGAGGCCTGTCGCGGGCTCCTGAGGGAGAATCCCGCGGCGCGCGACGCCATTGCCGGCGTGGCCCTGACGACGCAGCGTGCGACGATGATCAACGTCGACCGCGACGGGCGGCCGCTCAGGCCCGCGATCGTCTGGCTCGACCAGCGGCGGACGATGGGTCTTCCGCCGGTCGGAGGTCTCTGGGGGATTCTCTTTGGCCTGACCGGGATGTCGGAGACAGTCGCGTTCTTCCAGGCCGAGGCGGAGGCGAACTGGATCAGGACGCATCAGCCGGACGTCTGGAAGGCGACGCACAAGTACCTCTTCCTCTCGGGCTTTCTTGCACACCGGCTGACGGGCCGGTTCGTCGACAGCTCAGGCTGCCAGGTCGGCTACGTCCCCTTCGACTACAAGGCCCTCGCATGGGCGTCCCGCCTCGACTGGAAGTGGAAGGCGGTGGCGGTCGAGCGCGGCCAGCTGCCGGATCTTCTGCCGCCCGGCGCGATCCTCGGCGAGATCAACCGGCCCGCGGCGGAGGCGACGGGGCTCCCGGCGGGCCTGCCGGTCGTGGCCGGGGCAGCGGACAAGGCCTGCGAAGTGCTCGGCGCGGGCTGCGTCGAGCCCCACGTCGCGTGCATCTCCTACGGGACGACGGCCACCATCAACACCATGCACCGCCGCTACGTGGAGCCTCTCCCGCTCCTTCCGCCTTACCCGGCTGCGGTTCCGAAGGCCTACAACCTGGAGGTCCAGATCTACCGCGGATTCTGGATGGTGAGTTGGTTCAAGGAGCAATTTGGGCTTCGCGAGCAGCTCGCTGCCGGAGAAAAAGGCGTCGCCCCCGAGGCGCTCTTCGACGATCTCGTCAAGGAAGTCCCGCCCGGGTCGATGGGGCTCATCCTGCAGCCCTACTGGTCTCCCGGCGTCAAGCGGCCCGGGCCGGAGGCGAAGGGCGCAGTCATCGGGTTCGGAGACGTCCACACGCGCGCCCACTTGTACCGGGCCATCCTCGAAGGGCTGGCCTATGCGCTCCGCGAGGGGAAGGAGCGGTCCGAGAAGCGGAGCGGCGTTCCGATTACCGAGCTGCGCGTGGCCGGGGGCGGGTCGCAGAGCGACGCCGCCATGCAGATCACCGCCGACGTCTTCGGGCTGCCGGCCGCACGACCGCACGTCTACGAGGCTTCGGGACTCGGGGCGGCGATCGACGTCGCCGTGGGGCTCGGCCTGAAGCCCTCCTTCGCGGCGGCGGTGTCCGACATGACGCGCGTGGGACGTGTCTTTCAACCGGACCCGGTCACCTCCGTGCTCTACGAGCAGCTCTACCGGCGCGTCTACCGGCGAATGTACGAGCGGCTGAAGCCGCTTTACGAGGAGATCCGGACGATCACGGGGTATCCGGCGAGACCCACGACGGGCTGAGTCACGCTCGCCGCCTCGCCGAGATGATTCCGGCAGCGTTCACCGAATTCTCGACACGAGCTATCGTATAGCGGCTTGAATCCAGGCACGCGCCTTGGCCCCTACGAGGTCGTCGCGCCTCTCGGCGCGGGAGGGATGGGCGAGGTTTATCGCGCGCGGGATACGCGTCTCGAGCGTGACGTGGCGATCAAGGTTCTGCCCGACGCCGTCTCGAACGACGCGCGCGCTCTCTCCCGTTTCGAGCAAGAGGCGAAAGCCGTCGCCGCCCTCTCGCATCCGAACATCCTCGCCCTCTTTGACGTCGGGAAGGAGGGCGCCGTCTCCTTCGTGGTCACGGAGCTTCTGGAGGGCGAGACTCTGCGCGAGAATCTCGCCCGCGGGCCGCTACCGCTCCGCAAGGCCCTCGACGTCGCCCTGCAGGTGGCCGAAGGGCTTGCGGCGGCACACGGGAAAGGAATCGTTCACCGGGACGTCAAGCCCGAAAATGTCTTCCTGACGAGGGACGGTCACGCCAAGCTCCTCGACTTCGGCCTGGCTCGTTCCAGACCTGCCCCCGCCGGGCACGACGAGACACGTTCACCGACGGTCGACAAGCTGACCTCCGGAGGAGTGGTCCTCGGGACCGTGGCTTACATGTCTCCCGAGCAGGCTCGCGGCGAGACCGTCGACTTCCGGAGCGACCAGTTCTCGCTCGGCATCGTTCTCTACGAGATGCTCACCGGGAAACGTCCCTTCGGGGGAGCCTCGGCCGCCGAGACGCTGACGGCGATCATTCGCGAGGAGCCCGAGCCGGTAACGAAACTCGACCCGAAGCTCCCGGCGCTCGTCGGCTGGATCGTCCAGCGCTGCCTCTCGAAGGACCCGGAGGAGCGTTACTCCTCGACGAAAGACCTCGCGAAGGAGCTTCAGAACCTCCGGGCTCACCTCTCCGAGGCCGTCAGCGCGGCGAACGTCCCGCCCGGCGAAGGGCCCCGGTTCCGTCGGCGGGTTCCCTACTGGACGCTCGCGGCTGTCGCCGCGCTTGCCGCCGTGCTCGGTCTCTTCGTGGGCTCCCGTTTCGAGCAAGAGGCGAAAGCCGTCGCCGCCCTCTCGCATCCGAACATCCTCGCCCTCTTT
>DASVJU010000213.1:0-6012 GCA_036385755.1 Thermoanaerobaculia bacterium | reverse complement strand
AAGTAGGACCTCCTCGGGTCGCACGGGCGTTGCCGGAGACGCCCCGGGGAGCGGCCCACAGGTCCCCCGCTCCGATAGGATTCGCGGCATGAAATACGCGCCGCCCGTTGCCGTCGTGGCTTCTCTCCTCTGCGCCGTCTCGGCCGCGGCCGAGACGCGGCCTGGCACGCCGAAGATCCCCGTGTCGAACACGTACCACGGCGTCACGGTCGTCGACGACTACCGCTGGCTCGAGAACGGCGACGCCGTAAGGGTCAAGGCGTGGAGCGAGGCGCAGAACGCCCGCGCCCGCGCGTTCCTCGACCGCCTGCCCGGCACCGCGGCGCTCCGCGCGCGCATCGAGCACCTCCTGACCGCGCGACCGGCGTCGATCAGCGGCCTCGTCTCGAGAGGCGGCCGGCACTTCGCCGTGTGCTCCGATCCCGCGCGCAAGCAGCAGCCGTGGATCGTCCTCCTGCCTTCTCTCACGAGCACCGAGGGAATGCGGGCCATCGTCGACCCCAATGCCCTCGATCCGAGCGGTCACACGAGCTTCGACTGGTTCGTGCCCTCGCCAGACGGCGCCAGCCTCGCCGTCTCCCTCTCGGAGGGCGGAAGCGAGGCGGGAACGCTGCACGTGTACGACGTCGCGACGGGCCGGGAGACCGGCGACGTGATTCCTCTCGTGCAAAAAGGCACCGCGGGAGGGAGCGCCGCCTGGACGGCCGGGGGAAAGGGCCTCTTCTACACGCGCTATCCGAGGGAGGGCGAACGGGCGAAAGAAGTCCTCGACTTCTACCAGCAGGTCTTCTTCCACACGCTCAGCACGCCCGTCGAGGGCGACCGCGTCTCGTTCGGCAGGGAGTTGCCACGCATCGCCGAGATCTCCCTGCGCGCGAGCGAGGATGGGAAGCGGCACCTCGCCCTCGTCCAGAACGGCGACAGCGGCGACTTCGCTCTCTACGTCCTCCCCGAGGGCGCCGCGAGCTGGCAGGGCGTCAGCACGTTCGCGGACGGAGTCATCGACGCCCGCTTCGGTCCGGACGGATCGATCTGGGCGATCTCGAAAAAGGGCGCTCCCCGCCGCCGCGTCCTCCGGATTCCCGCGGGCAATTCCACGCTCGCCGCGGCGCGAATGGTGCTGGACCAACGCAACGGCGTGATCGAGGCGATCGCGCCAACGCGGACGCGTCTCGTCACGGTCGAGGCGCTGGGCGGAAAGAGCCGCGTCCGCTCCTACGACTTCGAGGGCAACCTCGTCGAAGAGCTTCCGACACCGGCCGCGAGCGCCGTGACGTCCCTCGACCGGCTGGAAAGCGACGTCGTCTTTTATTCCGTCGCGAGCTTTCTTCAGCCCGAGACGGTATTCCTCTACGACGCGGCGAAGAAGACCTCGACGCCAACGGTCTTACGCTCGTCTCCCGTCGCCGACTTTTCGGATGCCGAGGTCATCGAGGAGCGGGCGATCTCGAAGGATGGAACGCTCGTCCCGATGTTCATCCTCCAGCCGAAGCGCACGAAGCGGGATGGCCGGAATCCCGTCGTCCTGACGGGCTACGGCGGCTTCGGCGTCTCGCAAAGACCGTCGTACAGCGACGTCGCGCATGTCCTGACGGCGCGCGGCGTCGTCCAGGTCAGCGCGATCCTGCGCGGCGGCGGCGAGTTCGGCGAGGACTGGCACGACGCGGGGCGGCTCACCCGCAAGCAGAACGTCTTCGACGACTTCCTCGCTTGCGCGCGCCGTCTCATCGAGCTGAACGTCACGAGGCCCGGGCGGCTCGCGATCGAGGGCGGCTCGAACGGCGGACTCCTGATGGGCGCCGCCCTCACGCAGGCGCCGAAGCTGTTTCGGGCCGTCGTCTCGCACGTCGGCATCTACGACATGCTGCGCGTCGAGGTTTCCTCGAACGGTCAGTTCAACACGGTGGAATACGGCACGACGAAGGTCCCCGAGCAGTTCAAGGCCCTGTACGCGTATTCGCCGTACCACCGCGTCCGGAACGGAACGCGCTACCCGGCGATCCTGATGCCCACGGGCGCGAACGATCCGCGCGTCGATCCCATGCAGTCGCGGAAGATGGTTGCGCGCCTGCGGGCGGCGGACCCCAGGGCGACGGTCCTCCTCCGCACGAGCGGCAGCACCGGCCACGGCGGCATCGGCGCGAGCGTGAACGACGCGGTCTCGCTCCTCACCGACGTCGACGCGTTCCTCCTGCACGAGCTCGGGGTGCCTCCGGCGCGCAATTGACGGCGGCGCATGGGAACGGTCTTGCATCAGGCGTGCCGGATCGAGGGCCCAGGGCTGATGCACGTGATTCATCGTCGCGGCACCGCGCGGGCCCCCACGTTGCATCTACGAGGCGATCTCTGGGCGGGTCGCGAGGCCCGTGCGGCGCGTTTCCTCGTGGGAGGCGCCCATGTACGTTCGAGACGTCATGAAGAAGACGGTCGTGACCTGCAAGGAGAAGGATTCCCTCAAGCACTGCGCCGACCTCATGCGTGACTGGAAGATCGGGATGCTCCCGGTCGTCGACGGAAAGGAGCAGCTCGTCGGCATCCTGACGGACCGGGACCTCGTCGTACGCGGGATCGCCGAGAGCCGCCCGCCCACGGCCGAGGCGAAGGCGGTCATGACGAAGAGGCTCGTCACCTGCCGGCAGGAGGACGAGCTCTGGTTCGCCGAGGAACGGATGTCGGCCGAGCGCAAATCGCGCATCGTCGTCGTGGACGGCAACAGGATGGTCGTCGGCGTGATCAGCCTCTCGGACATCCCGCTGGCCGAGGAGGGCGCGCGCGCAGGCGAACTCCTGCAGCAGATCTCCCGGCGCGAGGCGTCCCCGAGGCACCTCCGTCACTGACCGCGGGCCGCTCCCGGTTGACACGACGGGGCCGCCGCACGACATTGACCTCGGGAGCATGTCCTTGATGACCCCTGCCGTCCATCCGGGCCGGAAGGTCTCGCATTACGAAGTCGGGGATCTGCTCGGCTCGGGAGGGATGGGCGAGGTCTATCGCGCCACCGACGTTCGCCTCGGGCGGCGGGTCGCCCTCAAGTTCCTCCGGCCCCTCGCCGACGCGTCCCTCAGGCAACGCATCCTCAACGAGGCGCGGGCCGCCTCGTCGCTCGACCACCCGAACATCTGCACGATCTTCGAAGTCGACGAGACCCCGGATGGCGACGTTTTCATCGCGATGGCCTTTTACGACGGCGAGACGCTCGACCGCGTCCTCGCCCGCGGCCCCCTCGTCGCGGAGCGGGCGCTCGCGATCGCGGCACAGGCCGCGCGGGCTCTCTCGGCCGCCCATGAGGAGCTCATCGTCCACCGTGACGTCAAGCCCGCGAACCTCATGCTCACGAAGGACGACACCGTCAAGATCCTCGACTTCGGGATCGCGAAGCTCCTCGGTGACCCGCGTGCGACCGACCACGGCTCCGTCGTCGGGACACCCGCCTATATGTCCCCCGAACAGCTCCAGGACCGGCCGGTCGACCAGCGGACGGACATCTGGTCGCTCGGCGTCGTTCTCTACGAGATGCTCACGGGGCGGCTCCCGTTCCGGGGTGAGAACGTCGCGGCCGTCATCTGCTCCGTCCTCAACGACACGCCTCCGCGGGCCTCGACGCTCCTGCCGGCGATCCCGGCCCGGGTCGACGGAATCCTCGCGAGGGCGCTCGCGAAGGACGCGCACCTCCGCTACGAGCGCATCGACGCGATGGCGCGCGACCTTCTCGAGCTCGCGTCGACGATCGATTCCGGCGCGATCACGCTCAAGCGCCCCGCCGCCGACGCGACGGCGTCCGTCGCGGTCCTCCCGTTCGCGGACATGAGCCCGGACCACGACCAGGAGTTTCTCTGCGACGGCGTCGCCGAGGAGATCCTCCGCGAGCTGAGCCGCATCCCCGAGCTGTATGTCGCGTCCCGCACGTCGGCTTTCCAGTTCAAGCGCGAGGCGGCCGATGTGCGCGAGATCGGCGCGCGCCTCAACGTCCGTCACGTGCTCGAGGGGAGCGTGCGCCGCTCCGGGGACCGCGTCCGCATCTCCGCCCAGCTCGTGAGCGTGGAGAACGGATTCCGCCTCTGGTACGAGAGGTACGACCGCGACATGGACGACATCTTCGCGGTCGAGGATGAGATCGCCTCGAAGATCGCCGAGGCGCTCAAGGTCACGCTCGTCGAGCGGCGAGCGCCCGCGCACCTGGGGCTCGGATCCGCCGGCGCCGAGTCGTACGCCTTGTACCTCCAGGGCCGCCAGTTCTTCCACCAGCATCGGCGAAAGGCCTTCGAGATCGCGCTCCAGACCTTCGCCCGGGTCATCGAAATGGAACCGACGTACGCGCGCGCGTACGCCGGCCTCGCGGACTGCCACGCGTTCCTGAGCCTCTATTTCGGCAAGGGCGCGGAGGCCGTCGCGGCGGCGGAGGCCTCGAGCGCGAAGGCGCTCGAGGTCGGACCGGACCTTTCCGACGCCCACGCCTCACGCGGTCTGGCGCTGTTCCTTCAGCGCAAGTTCCGGGAGGCCGAAGTCCATCTCGAGCGCGCGATCGCGCTCGATCCGCGCCTCTACGGCCCGCACTACATTTTCGGCCGTGTGTGTTTCTCGGAGTGCCGCATGCCCGAGGCGGCATCTCACTTCCGGGAGGCGTGCGCGATCGTCCCCGAGGCCTTCGACTCGTGGTACCTCCTCGGGATGTGCTACCGGCGCATGAGCGAGGCCGGCAAGGCGCGCGGCGCGGACCTCGAGTGCATCGAGGCCGCCAAGGCGCGCGTGCGCTCGCACCCGGACGACACGCGCGCCTGGACGATGGGCGCCTCCGTCCTCGCCGAACTCGGCGAGCCCGAGCGCGCGGCCGAATGGGTCGCAAGAGCACTCGCCGTCGACGCCGACGAGCCCATCATCGAGTACAACGCAGCCTGCGTATACACGGCGCTCGGAAAGCGGGACGAGGCGATCGCCTGCCTCGAGGCGTCGGTCGGGCAAGGCGGCCTCTCGCGGGACTGGATCGCGAACGATCCGGACCTCGACCCGCTCAGGGGCGATCCGCGCTTCGCGGGTCTCGTCGCGCGCGCGCACTGAGGGTCGCAGCCTAGGGTGCCGGGTCCAGCCCGATCACGACGCCGTGCCGCTCGGGCACGCCGCCCTCCGGCTCCGACCCGAAGACGAGCGCGGGCAGCTCCCAATCGATGAGATACCCGAACTCCTTGCGGAACTCCGCGAGCGACATGCCCGCCGTGGCCGCGAACTTCGCGAGCTCGTGGGGGTCCTCGAAGTCGTCGCGACGGAGGCGCAGCATGTACCGCCGCGCGATCGCGTAGCGCGTGGAGTGAATGTCCACCATCCGGACCTTCGCCCGGCCCGTCGAGGGGTTGATGAGCTCCTCGAAAGGAATCGGAACGAAGTGGCCCCCCTGCATCGAGATCATCACGGAGTGGCCGCCCGAGAGGAGGCACTTGGTCGCGCAGTAACCGAGGTCGCGCGTGTACTCCAGGTCGAACGGGATCGGGTCGGCGCAGCGCAGCTCGTAGCCGATGTTCTTGGCGACGATCGTCGTCTTGATCCGGAACTCCTTCAGCCGCTGCTGGACCGCGGCCTTCAGGATCTCGCCGATGTTCACCTCCGCGATGCGGACGTTCCCGTGCGTGTCGCGCTCGACGTCCTGAAGGCCCTGGAGCTCCGAGGGGTCGAGACCCTCGACGAGCCCTTCGGCGATCACGGCGACGCCGTCGCGCCGGCCGTACGAGAGGCGCTTCAGGATGGCACCCACCAATGTGTCCACGATCGCTTTGAAGCGGATCTGGTGGCCGAGAAACTCCTCGGGGATCAGCGTGAGCGAAGCTCCCGCGGCTTTCCCGATACCCAGCGCCAGGTGGCCGTCTTCCTTCCCATGGCGACGATGAAGTACCAGCGAGAGGTCGTGCGCGCGTCCACCATCAGGTTCTTCACGATCTCGACCCCGTAGTGGCGGGCGGTCTGGTAGCCGAAGGTGTCCACGTGGGCAGGCAGGTCGAGGTCGTTGTCGATCGTCTTGGGAAC
>DASVJU010000212.1:0-8540 GCA_036385755.1 Thermoanaerobaculia bacterium | reverse complement strand
CGCGCGCAGCACGTGGTGCGCGTTCGTCTCGTTGAAGGCATCGGGCAGCTCCCAGAGGCCGCCCGCCATCTGAGTTTCGGCGAGGAACCGTGACAGAGGATCGGCGTCCGGCTCTCCACGATGGAGAGACAGCGGCGCCACACGGTCTTCGAAGAGAAGCGCGCCCGAGAGACATGCCGCGATGCCGAATCCGAAGGCCTTGGATCGTCGCCGCGACCATGCGTCGACGAGCGCGGCCGCCGCGACCCCCGCGAGCAGAGCGAACCCCAGGTCCGCGACCATCGCCCAGCGGACTGGCGCGCGGATCGCCCGAAACGGCGGGACGAGGTCGAAGAGCAGGCGGTGAAACGGCGTCGACATGCCGAAGGACCCCACGAACCCGAGCCCCGCAAAGAGAAGGCCCGCGGTCGCGGCCTGAGAGCGAGTCCGGAAAAACAGGACGATTCCGAGAATCGCGAGGGAGAGGAGAAGGAAGCCCGGAAAGAGGCAGAACTCTCCGTGGGAAGGGTTCTGACCCATGCCGCGCCAGAGTTTCAGATTGAAATCAGGTGTCAGCCACTGGATGGGTTCCGCGGAGTAGGTCGCGGCCTCGGCCGGTCCGCGCTCGATGCCGTAGAGCGCTCCGACCCGCTGGTAGGGCAGGAAGAACGGGATGAGGAGGAGCGAAGCGGCGAAGACGGCGGCCGCGGCGCGGCCCCAGGCGCGCCGCGCGGCGGGTTCATCGTGGAGGATGAGCAGCGCGACCATCGCGGCCGTGGGGACCGAGCCGAGAAGGAACCAGTGGATGCTCGACACGCCGCTCATGAAAAAGGCGATTCCGAGCCAGGCGGCACGCGGCCAGGTGCGCCGGCGCGAGAAGAGGACGACGGCCTCGGCGAGGAGCGGCATCCAGCCCGCGAAGACGTACGAGAGGTGCGGGATGTGGTGGAACCGGTACGGCACGAACGCGAACGCGATGCCGGCGACCCACGCCGCGGCGGCGCTGCCCGTGAGCGTGCGCGCGAGGCGAAACGCGCCGAACCCGCTGAACGCGAACCCGAAGAGCATTGCGAGGCCATGCACGGTAAGAGGGGCAAGCCCGGCGGCGAAGGCCGGAAAGAAGAGGAGCGCGATGCCCCACTGGTGCTCGGAGAGCGCGAGCGTGTACCGGTACGGAAAGAAGATGTTCCCGTCGAAAAGATGGAGCGGGTCGCGGAACGTCTGGTGATGGTCCCACGCGAGGATCCACGAGTTCAGGTACGAGTCGCCCGGGTCGAAGGACGTGTCGCGCAAGTGCGCGGCCCACGGCCACGTCATGACGACCGTCAGGAGGACGAAGAGGGCGAGGACGCCGCCGTCTCTCGCCGCGCGCTTCAGCGTCTCCAGGTGAATCTCCTCGGCGGGTAGTGGCGCTGCCGGCCGTCGGCCGACCGGAACACCACCAGGATCTCGTGCGGGCCCTCGTCCTCGGGCTCGAACGCGTACGTCGCCTCGTACCCCGCGGAGCGGCAGTCTCCGACCCACGGAACCGCGGCGCCGACGTCGGGGCGGGGCACGCGCGCGCCGCGCGTGGGGACACGTTCTTCGCCGTCGATCATGATCCTGACGAGAAGGTCCTCGCCGGGAATCCGCGCCCAGCCCGAGACTCTGAGAGGGCCCGTCACGACGGCACCCTCGGCCGGCGCGTCGACCGAACCGACGAGGGTCACGTCCTCGCGATAGACCGCGTGGGCCGCGAGCGGGTCGCGGGCCGGAGTCCACGGCAAAGGATCGAGCGCCTTCGCCCCCGGCTCGTTCTTCACGACGGCGTAGAGGTCGTTCTTCACGCGGCCGTCGAACCGCCTCACGAACAGGAGCCGCCCCGACGCGAGGCCGCGCGCGAGCCACTCCCGGTGCGAGTCGCGCAACTCGGGCGACAGCCACGAGTCGCGCACGAGGATGTAGGACGTCGGGATCTTCTCGAGGAAGTCGAGGAAGTCATCGGGAATCGGCGTCTTCCGCTCGTCCTGCTCGATGCGGCTCACGATGGGAGACCCGAAGCCCGAGACGGCCGTGACGAGAGGTTTTCCGTGGTCCGCGGCGCGAAGGACGGCGCGGTAGTTGCCATGGTCCTCGGTGCCTGCCGGCAGCTCGACGAGGCCGCCCTTCATCGGAGTCTTCGCAAGGAAGAGCGTGGCTTCGTCGGGATCGGCTTCGCCGCGGACGAGCCCGAGCGGCGCGGCCCGGTCCTCGAACAGAAGGCCGAGGCCGGCGAGCACGAAGACGAGCGCCGCCGAGCGCGTGCGGCCTGTCCCCTGTCGGCGCCGGCTCCACGCGTCCGCGATTGCCTTCGCCCCGGCTCCCGCGAGGACGGCGAGGCCGAGATACGCGAGCATGGCCCAGCGCGCGGGAGCGCGGATGCTCCGGAAGAGGAACACCGTCTCGAAGAGCACGCGGTGGAACGGAAAGTTCAGTCCGAGCGATCCGAAGAAACCGATGACCGCCCAGACGGCGCCGACGAGGATCGCGTCGGGCCGGCGGAGAAGGCGGAGGCTGTCGGGAATGTTCCGCCCCCGGACGAAGGGCAGCGCCTCCGGATAGGAGATCCACCACCGTGCGAAGAGTGCGAGCGCCAGGAGCGCAAGAGCGCGCGGTGACTCCGTGGCCCTGAAGACTTCCTTGCCGCCGAGGCGGATGTGGATGCCCACGGGGCTCGCCGCGAAGACCGCGAGAGTGCCCGCGATCACCGAGATCCCGTCCAGCCACGGCAGCGCGCGCCGCGCGCCCGAATCCGGCGGTGACGCGGCCGCCGGCGGGACGGCGTCGCCTCGCGCCGCGCGCGTCAGGAGTACGGCCGCGAGCGGAAGGAGGAAAAGGAGCAGCCCCGGGAAGAGGCAGCGCTCGTTCGGCGGGGGCCACTCGGTGAAACCCCGCCACGTCCGGTTCCACGGATCCATGTCGAACCAGTCCTTCGGCAAGGCGGACAGCGCCCGGGTCTCGCCCGAGCCCCGCGAGAAGCCGTAGAGTTTCGCGGCTCTCTGGTAGGGGAGGAGGAACGGGAGGAGCGCGAGGCCGGCGACCCCGAGCGCGAGGACGCCGCGCTTCAGCCCGGCCCGGTCCCTCGCCGCGTCGTTGCGGAACCCGAGCGCGAGGCCCGTGGCCGCGAGCGGGATGAGCGTCAGGATCAGCCAGTGGATGACCGAGAGGCCGTTCAGGAAAAACGCCGCGCCGAGCCACGCCGCGCGGCGCCGCGTCCTCTCGCGCACGAAGAGGACGAGCGCCTCGAGGAGGATCGGAACCCAGCCCGAGAACAGGTACGGCAAGTGCGGCATCTGGCCGAAGCGATACGGCACGAAGGCGTAGGCAATTCCCGCGACCCACGCGGCTCCCGACGAGCCCGTGAGTGTGCGGGTGAGCCGGAACGTCCCGTATCCCGCGAGCGTGAAGCCGAGGAGCATTGCGAGGCCGTGCACGGTCAGCGGGCGCACACCGAGCGCGAAGAGCGGGAAGAAAGGCAACGCGATGCCGTAGTTGTGCTCGCTGAACGCGAGGCTGTACTTCATCGGGAAAAAGACGTTTCCGTGAAAGAGGTTCAAGGGGTCGTGGAACGTCTGGAAGAAGTCCCACCAGAGCGTCCACGACACGAGATAGGGATCGCCCACGTCCGAGGCGTGGTCGCGCAGATGGAGAACCCAAGGCCACGTCATGACGGCCGTCAGGGCGACGAAGCCGAGGAAGACGAGCGCCTCGCGCCCGAACGCGCGCATCCGGACCCTGGTTTCGGTCGGCACGGACGGGATGATATCGGCGCGGGGCCGGATGCGTATGCTCTGCTCGTCCCCATGCTTGAGAGATTCGGGTTTCTCCGCGAACGGGCCCTCGTGGCCGCCGCGTTTGCCGTCCTTGCTCTTTTGCGACTCGAGACGCTCGCGCCCGACCCGTGGGAGTGGGACGAGGTCCTGTTCATGGAGGGCGTGCGGGACGGCCTCGACGTCCGCGTGAACCACCCGCACGCGCCGGGCTACCCGGTCTTCATCCGGCTTGGGCAGGGGATTCGCGCTCTCGGTGTCGGGCCGTTCCGGGCGACGGCGCTCGCGGGAGCGCTCGGCGGGTATCTTTCGGTCCTCGCCCTCTATCTCCTCCTCCGCGAGCTCGGTTCGCGGAGGAAATGGGCGCTGGTCGGCTCCCTCTTCTACGCGCTCACGCCTTCCGTCTGGCTCCACGGCGTCCGGCCGCTCTCGGACGGGCCGGGCGCCGCGGCCGCGCTTTTCGCCGCGGTCTTTCTCGTCCGTGCGATCGCGGGGAAGGGCGGATGGTACCTCGTTGTCGCCGCCGCCTTCACGGCCCTCGCGGCGGGCGTCCGCCCACAGGTGGGCCTCGCCCTCCTGCCGGCGGCGGCCGTTGCGGCGTTTCTCGTCTTCCGGCGCGAGAGGAGGGCGCAGCCGCTCGTTCTCGCAGCCTTCGCCGGGATCCTCCTGTCGGCCGCGATCTGGATCCCGGTGTTCCGAAGCTCGGGCGGGTTCTCGGTCTGGAAGCACCGCCTTGACGACCAGATGACGTACGTGACGACGTTCGACAGCCCGAAAGCCCGCGACCTCTCGAGGCCGGCGTTCTGGGCACGCTGGTGGATGGACCCCGTTGGGCACGAGACTCTCGTGATGGCGTTCCTCGCGGTCGCGCTGGCGGGCGCCGTCCTCGAGCGGCGGAAGGCCGGGTTGGTTCTTCTCGTCTTCGTCCCCATCACGGTCCTCACGCTCGGCGTCCTCTCCGTCGACTCGGCGCCACGTTATGCACTCGCGTTCTGGGCGGCGCCTTGCGCGCTTGCGGCGCTCACGTTGGAGAGGCTCGAGCGCACGCGATTCGGCCGCGTCGCCGCACCGGCGGCGGCGGTCCTCCTCCTCGGCGCATTCGCGGCCCTCGGTGCGCCCGCGATCGCCGATGTCGCGTCGCGCCCCAGTCCCTCCGTCGCCGCGCTGCAGGCCGTGCGCGAGGCGGGAATCGCGCCGGGCGACGTCTACGTCACCGAGCCGCTCCGTGCGCACGCGGACGAGTTCTTCCGGTACGCCGCCCACGTCGTGAGCGAGACGGTGCCGGCGGCGATCCCGCGGGGCGGCGCCCTCGTCGGCGCCGACGACCGACCTTTCGGCGTCGTGCCGCAGCGCGTCTTCGCGTTCGAGCACCCGCGCCTACGGCGCATCTCGCGCGGCCGTTATCTCCGGACGGAGATCTTCAATGGGAGCTCGGGCGCGGGCGTCTTCGTCCCCGTCGTCACGCGGCCCGGCCGGCGAATGAAAGGCCGGGTCGAGCTGCCCGAAGGGTCGACGCTCTCGGTGTACGCCGCGACGCCGGCGGACGTCGCGTTCACGGGAACCGCGACGGGGGACCGGGCCGAGATCGAGATCCTCACTTCCGCCGGGGCGCGCCGCGTGGAGGTCGTCTTTGATCGCGAGCAGGCCCTGCAATTCCCGGCGGACCCCGACCCGCCGGGGAGGCTGTTCGCCGTCTCGTGCCGGCGGGGCCGCGCGATCCTGGACGCGTTCCGGATCGTCGCGCGCGGGGCGGCGCCCGTGTACCGGGCCGATGACGGGATCCCGGCCTCGATCGACGAGCCGACCGAGGGCACGCGTGTAACGCCGCCGTTCCGAGTCCGCGGCTGGTGCCAGGAGAGGGGCGGCGGGCGAGTGGACGCGGTGGCGTTCCACTTCGACGGGTCGCTCCTGCTGGGGGTCTCCGTGACGCGCACGCCGCGGCCCGACGTTGCGGCCGCACTTCCGGCGATCGCCGACGTGCGCGAGGCCGGGTGGGAGGCGGTCCTGTCGCCGAAGGCGGCGCCGGGGCGTCACATCCTGACCGTGACGTTTCAGGCCGGTGATCGCCGCCGCGTGTACCCGCCGCGGACGATCGAGATTGCGCCGCCGGAGGGGCCGGCGCGGTGACGGACCCGCTCAGCGAATCACGGCCAGCTCGTAGAGGTAGTCGACGAACGAGCGCGCGGCGTCGTCGTAGCCCGACACCTTCGGATTCGTCGACTCGATGACGTAGTACTCGTCGGGCGCGTGCGCGCCGCTGCCGTGGCCGAGGCCGTAGTGGCCGGAGGCCAGCTTGAGCGGCTCGCCCGTGAAGACGTAGCCGGGGTACGAGCCCGCGTTTCGCACCCAGAGCAGCGGGTCGAGGCCCGAACGCTTGAGGAGCGCGATCTGCGCGCGGATGAGCGGGGCGTCGGCCGGGGTCTCCGTGGGGCCGTACCCGCCCGAGACGTTGACTTCGATGTCGCCGAAGCCGCGCTTGGCGAGGTGCGCCTTGAGCGCCGCGATCGCGCCGTCGAACGTCATGTCGGGCACGAGGCGCAGGTCGAGCTTCGCGACCGCTTTGTTCGGGAGCATCGTCTTTCCGCCGGGGCCCGTGTAGCCTCCGACGAGCCCTTCGATGTTGACGGTCGGCGAGAAGGAGAGGCGCTCGAGCGAAGCGCGCCAGGAGTCGTCGTGGGCCCAGCGCGTCGCGCCGAGCATTTTCTTGGCGGTCGCCTCGTCGAGGCGTTTCGCGGCGGCGTCGAGCATCGCCGCCTGGACCGGGCTCGGCGGCTTCGCGGCGGCCGCGAGGCCGTCGATGGCCGGATCGCCCTCCGCGTTCACGAGCGTCGCGAGGGCCTGCACGAGGTGGAACGCGGGGCTGTCGAGCCGCGCGCGGTTCGCGGAGTGGACGTCCTTCGAGGGGCCGCGGCCCCACTTCGCGCCGCTCGAGACGAGCTCGAGCTCGACGACGCCTTTGGCTCCCAGCGAGACCGCCACGGAGCCGTCAGGGTCCTGACTCGCGGACGGCATGAAGACGCCCAGCGTCTTCCCGAACGCCGCGAGGACCTCGGGCTTCCGCACGATCTCGGGAATGTGCGGCGAGCCGATCTCCTCCTCGCCTTCGGCGACGAGGACGAGGTTTACGGGGAGCTTCACCCCCGCGCCCCTGAACGCATGAAGCGCGGCGAGGAAGGCGGACTCGGGACCCTTCTGGTTCACCGCGCCGCGGCCGAGGAGGACCCTGCCGAAGCCGGGCTTGTCGACGAGACGCGCCTCGAAGGGCGGCGAGGACCATTCGGCGGGGTCCGCCTGCTTCACGTCATACATGAAGTAGAGGCCGACGGTTCGGGGAGCCCCCGCGTCGAGCGTTGCGAAAACGCCCGGGTGGCCCGACGTCGGCATCTTGACGGCCGTCTGGAAGCCCGCGTCCTTCGCGAGGGAGATCATCTGCGCGCAGCCCGTCTCCATCCCGCGGTTCTCGGCGGCGATGGATGGGTTCCTGACCCAGTCCTGCAGGCGCGCGACGGCCTCGCCGTGGCGTTTCGCGATCTCTGCGTAAACGCGCGCGCGGTCGTCCGCCGCAAAGGCGAAACGGGAAAGGGACGAAGCGGCGGTCACAGCGGCCGTGGCGGCAGCCGCACCGAGGAGGTCTCTTCTGTTCATCGGCATGACGGGAAGTCTACGCCGCCGTTTCCCTGACGAACCCGCCAAAGTTCGAGTCGCATCCGTCCGAATCCTGAGACGTTCGTTCAGGGAATTACTCTTGCATGGGCGCGAGGCAGAGAGGAGATCGAGCCTTGAAACGACTTTCTGCCGTCGTTCTCGCCCTGAGTGTGTTCGCCGTTCCGGCGCGGGGAGCCGATCCGGCACCCGCCGTCAGGCTGCGCCAGATGAACGATGCTTCGTTCTCGCTCGAGTCCCTCAAGGGAAGCGTCGTGGTCCTCGACTTCTGGGCGCCATGGTGCGTGCCGTGCCGGACGAGCTTCCCGGCGCTCGACACGCTCCAGACGAAGTACGAAAAGCAGGGACTGCGCGTCCTCGGGCTCACGCTCGACGCGAACGACGACGCGATCATCGCGTTCCTGAACGCCGTGCCCGTGGGCTTCACGATCCTCAGGGACGCCTCCGGGCAGGCCGGCGAGGCCTTCAACGTCGTCGCAATGCCGACGACGTTCGTCCTCGACCGCGAGGGCCGCATCGCGGCGCGCTTCGAGGGCGGCGGTGCGGCCGTACACGCGAAGATCGAGGCCGCGGTCGCGACGCTCCTCGCGGGCGGGACCCTCGGCGGAGACGTGGGCGTCCGCGTGGCCCCTTCGGTCCAGGCGACGGGCGGCGTCAAAGCCTGGCAGCGCGGCTACCTCGCCGACCCGATCATGAGTCTCGACGGCGACACGATCACGCAGGTCCTGCGCGAGCACATCCACGCGAGCAAGGAAGGGGCGGCCGGCAACGGCGGCGCGGCGGGAGGCGGCTGTGGCTGCAACTGAGCGCGCCCTTCGCCGGGCCCTTCGCCGCGAAAAGCGCCGCGCACAGCGCCGCGCCCGCAAGGCCTCCCGGCGTCCGTCTCTCTCGCTCCTCGCGGCCGGCGCCGGGGCGCTCGCGGCGCACGGGGCCCAGGCGCAGTCGCAGATCGATGCGCGGCTTCTCTATTACAAGGAGTCGGGCGGCCGGACGCAGGTCATCAACCCGCTCGTCAACGTCCACGAGGACCTCGGCGACGCGTGGGGGACCCTCGACCTCCTTCTCGCCTACGACTCGATCTCGGGCGCGTCGCCGACGGGCGGCTATCCG
>DASVJU010000211.1:0-13241 GCA_036385755.1 Thermoanaerobaculia bacterium | reverse complement strand
GGACTGCACGAGCATTCGCGAGCGGCGCTGCGGATCGCTCGCGGCGGACGCCGCGCTCTCGAACTTGAGCGCGGCCTTGCGGAACTGGCCGGCGTTGACGGCCTTTCGCGCCTCTTTTTCGAGCGATTCCGAGCCTTCCTGTGCGCGGCCGGGCGCGGCGACGAGAAAGAGAGCCGTGAGAGCGAAGGCAAGAGAGAACGCAAGAGGGTAGTGGAGAACGCGCTTCACGAAAGCGATTCTAGCTATTCCTTCTTCAACTCGATACGGGGCATCGCGAACGAGTCGTCTTCGGCGACGTCGACGGTCCTCGTGTAGGTCTTGTAGCCGGGATGACTCACGCTGATCTCGTGGGGGCCGGCGCGGAGCGTCTTTTTCATGGGCCCGCCCGACGAGGCGCCGATGAGGACGCCGTCCAGCCGGATCTCCGCTCCTGCCGGAAGCGCGGTGAACGTGACGATGCCGCGCCCGGGGAACTCGCCGGGCACGGTCATGGCCCTGGGCTCGGTCGAGGAAACTTCGAACTCCTTCGTGACCTTCATGAACCCGGGCGCGTCGAAAACGGCGGAATACCGCCCCGGTTTGAGGTTGACGGTCGTCGCCCTCGGGAGGTTCGCGGGCTGGCGCTTTCCGTTGATGGAGAGCTCGGCGTAGATATTCGACTTGAACGTGACGGCTGCCGTGGTGGCGACTTCCTTGACCTTGACGGGCGCGGCCGTCGGCTCGACCGGCGGGGGGGGAGCGGGCCTGGCCGAGGCCGCCGGATCGGCCGTCGCGGGAGAGACGGTCGCCGTCTCGGCGCCAGTCGTGGAGGGAGCCGTCGTCGAGGCCGCGGGCTGAGGAACGGGAGCGGGCGTCCCGGGAGCCCCGGAGTGCTTGTTCTGGGCGACGAACCACGTGACCCCCGCCACCGCCACGAGCACGATCGCCGCGAGGAACGCCTTCAGGGCCAATCCACCTTCTTCGCGCGCGGCTCGATGGCCTGTCGAACCGCCGTCCGTGCGGAGGCGGACGTCCGCAAGGCCTCCGGCCGTCGGCCGGGCGGCCGCGGGCGGACCGAGCGGCGTGTCGAGGACGCGCGAGGCCTTGCCCGTCGGCGTCGCGCCGAGCGAAACGGACTTCGAGACCTGGAATCCGGAGGACGGCGTCGCGACCGTCTTGTCCATGTCGTCTTGCGGCATCTGGAAGCCGGGTCCGTCCGGGACGGTCTGGAGAAGCGTCTGGCACTCGGCGCGCATCTCGGCGCAGGACGCGAAGCGCTTCGTGCGGTCCTTTTCGAGAGCCTTGAGAACCATGGCGTCGAGGCCGTGGGGCAGCGCGGGATCGAGCGAGCTCGGCGCAGCGGGCATCTCGTTCATGATCTTGTAGAGGACCGTGGAGATGTGGTCGCCTGTGAAGGGTTTCTGACCGGTCACGATCTCGTAGGCGAGAACGCCGAGCGAGAAAATGTCCGTTCGCGGGTCGAGATCCTCGCCGCGAATCTGTTCCGGAGCGAGGTAGGACGCCGTGCCCAGCGTGATTCCCGTCTGCGTCAGCGTCGACTGCGAGACCAGGGACTTCGCGATGCCGAAATCCATGATCTTGACGGTTCCGTCCTCGAGAATACGGATGTTCGAGGGCTTGATGTCGCGGTGGATGATGCCCGCCGCATGCGCGTAGCCGAGCCCGTCGCACACGTCGACCAGGATCTGGAGCTTGCGCGCGAGCGTGAGCGGCTCCTTCCTCTTGATCGCCTTGTCGAGGTCGTCGCCGGTCAGGAACTCCTGGACGATATAGGGCGTGCCGTCGTCGGTGACACCGAAGTCGTAGATCGTCGTGACGTTGCGGTGATGGAGGTTTCCCGCGAACTCGGCCTCGCGAAAGAACCGCTTCTTGATCTCCTCTTCCTCGCTCTGGCAGGTCTTGATCGCGACGTTTCGCTTGATGAACGGATCCCGCCCCTTGTAGACGGTGCCGAAGCCGCCCACACCGATCTTCTCGACGATCTGGTACTTCCCGACCTGCGTCAGCATGGAACCAAAAAAATCGTACCACGCGGCTATCATTCGGGGATGCGGCACCGCCTTTCCAGGGTCGTGGCGGTCCTCGCGACCGTTTGCGCGGGCTGCGGCTCGAAGGACCCCGGACCGGGGATTCCTTCGAGCGCGCCGCTCTCCCGGGCCGAAACGCGCGACGTCTACCGGCCTCCGGCCGACGGCCGGGTGACGGCGGCCCAGGTGGAGACATACCTCTCGATCCTGGATCGTGTGCGTCTGGACCTTCGCCGGGTCCGTCCCACACCGGCGGGCGACCCCCTCACGACGGTGCCCGCCGACGTGGCGGCCGCGCGCGCCCGCGGCGTGAACGTGGAGGAGTTTCTCTGGGTGAAAGAGCGCGTGCTGGAAGCCGATGCCGCAGCGATGACCGCGCGGCTCAATGCGTCGGCCCTCGCGCTGCTCGACAGGACCCTTGGCGACCTGAAGGCCCGGCGGGCGGACGCGGCGGACGAGGGGTCCCGGAAACTGCTTGCCGAACAGACGGCGCAGTTCGAGGCCGAGGCGGAGCGCGTTCGCCGCGAGTCGAAGCTCAAGGAGCCGGATTCCGTCCGCGCGAACATGAAGACGCTCGAACCTTTCCGGGCCCGTCTCGTGGCCGCGCAGGATGCCGTGGAAAAGCCGCTCCTCAAGGAGCCGGAAAAGGGCGTGCCGAAGACGGTCTCTCCCTGATCCTGAAAGCGCCGCGCCGGCGGCCGCCCGGATACAATCCGGGCACCATGACTTCTGTGATCGTCTTTGCCGAAGGGATCCGCACGCCGATGGCCGATTACAACGGCCTTTTCGCGGACATGACCGCCACCGACCTCGGCGTCGCCGCTTCCATCGATGCCCTGCGGCGCGCACGGTTCGAGCCCGGGGAGATCGGGCACGTGATCTTCGGCAACGTGCTTCAGACCTCCTCCGACGCGATCTATCTCGCGCGCCATGTCGGCCTCCGGTCGGGAGTGCCGAAGGAAGTCCCCGCGCTCACGGTCAATCGGCTCTGCGGCTCCGGCTTCGAGGCGATCATTCAGGCGAAGCACCGCATTCTGCTCGGGGAGACGGACGCCGTCCTCGCGGGCGGCACCGAGAACATGAGCCAGGCGCCGTTCGTGATCCGCGGCGCGCGAACCGGGCTCCGGCTCGGCCAAGGCAAGCTCGAGGACTCGCTGATGAGCGGACTCTTCGACACCGTGCCGGGCGTTGCCATGGCGCAGACCTCGGACAACATCGCGCGCCGCCTCGGAATCACGCGCGAGGAGCAGGACGCGTTCGCCCTCGAGAGCCAGCAGAAGGCCGCCGCCGCCCGGGCGGAAGGACGGCTCGCCGAGGAGATCGTGCCGGTCGACGCGAAGAAGGGCCGCAAGACCGTCTCCGTGACGGAAGACGACCACCTCACTTCGGACTCGACGCTCGAGAGGCTCGCGAAGCTGTCGCCCGCGTTCGGGAAAGACGGGATGGTGACGGCGGGCAACGCGTCGGGCATCGTGGACGGAGCGGTGGCCGCGGTCGTCACGACGGAGGAGAGGGCGCGCGCGAAAGGAATCGTCCCGCTCGGGCGCCTCGTGGCCGAAGCGTTCACGGGCTGCGATCCCGCCGAAATGGGGCTCGGGCCGGTCTCGGCCTGCCGCGCGGCGTTGGCGAAGGCCGGGAAATCTCTCGGGGACATGGATCTCGTGGAGATCAACGAGGCGTTCGCGGGGCAGGTCCTCGGCGTCGTGAAGGAGCTCGGCGTGGATCGCGCGAAACTGAACGTGAACGGCGGTGCGATCGCGCTCGGACACCCGCTGGGGGCGAGCGGCGCGCGGCTGACGCTCACGCTTCTCAAGGAGCTGCGCCGCCGCGGCAAGCGCTGGGGCATCGCGTCGGCCTGCATCGGGGGCGGGCAAGGCATCGCACTGGTCGTCGAGGCTCTCTCATGATGGGCAATGTCCGAAGAGCACCGAAGAAAGATTTCTTTGAATGGTAAAGAGCCGGAGAACAGCGTGACGGGCATGCGCGAAATTCGAAGGGTCGGCGTTCTCGGAGCGGGCCTCATGGGTTCGGGGATCGCCGAGGTATGCGCGAAGGCGGGTTACGAAACCATCGTCCGTGAGGTAGACGAGAAGGCGCTCGCCGCGGGCCGCCGCCGCATCGAGAATTCGCTTTCCAAGGCAATCGAACGCGGCAAGCTGGACGCGAAAGCAGGCGACGAGATCCGAGGCCGTCTTCGATTCTCTTCTTCATTCGCAGAAATCTCCTCTTCCGATCTCCTGATCGAAGCAATCGTGGAGAGCCTTCCCGCCAAGAGGGACGTGTTCGGGGCGCTCGACGAATCGTGTCCGCCGCACGCGATCTTCTGCTCGAACACGTCGTCCCTCACGATCGCGGAACTGGCGGCGGGGACGAAGCGGTCCGACCGCTTCGCCGGGCTGCACTTTTTCAACCCCGTTCCCGTCATGAAGCTCGTGGAGGTCGTTCGGGCGATCGAAACGTCCGACGAAACCGTTGCCGCCGTTACGTCATTCGCGACGTCGCTGGGCAAGACGCCGATCGCGTGCCGCGACAATTCCGGATTCGTCGTGAACCGGCTGCTCGTGCCGTTTCTCCTCGACGCGATCCGCGCCCACGAGCAGGGGGTGGGCTCGCTCGACGACATCGACACGGGAATGAAGCTGGGTTGCGCCCATCCGATGGGCCCGTTCGAGCTGCTCGACTACGTCGGGCTCGACACCGTGTACGCGATCGCGGAGATCATGTTTGCCGAGTACCGCGAGGCGCGGTTCGCGCCGCCGCCACTTCTCCGCAGGTTGGTCCTCGCTGGAAGATTCGGGAAGAAGACCGGAAAAGGATTCTTCGAGTACGACGAGAAGGGAACACGGAAATGAGACTCATCGATCCCCTGATCATGGAGCTGGACCGCGAGGCCTCCTCCACGCGGAAGATGCTGGAGCGCGTCCCGGACGGCAAACACGAATGGGCGCCGCACGCGAAGTCGATGACCCTCGGGAAGCTCGCGACGCACGTCGCGACGATTCCCCTCTGGTCGAATTCAATGAAGGACGACGGATTCGACGTCGGCGTGAACTCGGTCGGCGTCCCGCCCGCTCCCCCGACCGCGGCCGGCCTCGTCGCTCTCTTCGACAAGACCATCGTGGACGCCAAGGCGGCCCTGAACGCACTCGACGACGCCCGGGCGATGGGGCTCTGGACGCTTTCCATGAAGGGAAAGCCGGTCTTCTCGATGCCCCGTCTCGCCGTCGTCAGGACCATGATCCTGAACCACTCGGTGCATCACCGCGGCCAGTTGTCCGTCTATCTCAGGCTCCTGGACGTGCCCATTCCCGGGATGTACGGCCCCAGCGCGGACGAGAATCCGTTCGCCTGAAAGAGGGAGTGGAGAAGATGTCCGTCGTTCTCACCGAAACCTCCGATCGCATCCTCACGGTCACGATCAACCGTCCGGACAAGCTCAATGCGCTGAACCCTGAGGTCATGGACGCGCTCGCCGCGGTCTTCGAGAGCGCCCGGCACGACGAGGCCGTGGGAGGCGTGATCCTCACCGGCGCGGGCGAGAAGGCGTTCGTAGCGGGCGCCGACATCCGCATCTTCACGACGTTCACGCCGGCCGGGGCGCGCGCGTTCGCGAAGAAGGGGCAGGAGCTGTTGGACCGCATCGAGAACCTCGGCAAACCCGTCGTCGCGGCCGTGAACGGCTTCGCGCTCGGCGGCGGCTGTGAGCTGGCGATGGCGTGCACGCTGCGTATCGCGTCGAAGACCGCGAAGCTGGGCCAGCCCGAGGTGAACCTCGGCGTCATGCCGGGTTACGCGGGCTCGCAGCGGCTCCCGCGGCTCGTGGGGAAGGGCCGCGCGCTGGAGATCCTCCTGACGGGGGACGCCGTGACGGCCGACGAGGCGTTCCGCATCGGTCTCGTGAACCGCGTCGTCGAGCCGGCGGAGCTTCTCGGCGCCGCGCGCGCGATTCTTTCGAAGATCCTCTCTCTCGCGCCGGTTGCCGTGGCATGCGTCCTCGACGCCGTGAACCACGGGCTCGACATGCCCTTCCCCGCGGCCGAGGACTACGAAGCCACGCTCTTCGGCCTCTGTGTCTCGACGGAGGACATGAAGGAGGGCGTCGGCGCCTTCCTCGAGAAGCGCCCGGCGAAGTTCACCGGGCGCTGAGGCCGCGCGGAAGTTCCACCGCCCTCAGGGGGCCGCGGGCGGCTGGTAAGGCTTGATCTGCTCGTCGATCACCTTGCGGTCGCCGACGACGACGAGCGTCATCTCTTCGGGTTTGATGTAGGTCTTCGCGATGCGCGTGACGTCCTCGGGCGTGACGGCGTGGACGCGCGTCGGGAAGCCCGTCAGGTACGCGTCCGGAAGGCCGTGGAGCTCCAGGAAGAAGAGCTGGTTCGCGATCCCCGCACGCGAGGAGTTCTGGAGGACGAACACGCCCGCCAGGTAGTTCTGAATTCCCTTGAGCTCCGCCGCCGAGGGCGGCTCGGCGCGCAGGCGGTCGATCTCCCCGAAGATCTCCTTCAGGGAGGGCCCCGTGACGTTCGTCGTCACGTCGGCGGACTGCACCCAGATCGCGCTCTTGCGACGCGCGGAGACGATGCTGAACGGCGAGTACGTATAGCCTTTCTGCTCGCGGATATTGCTCGTGATGCGCGAGCCGAAGGAACCGCCGAGGAGCGCGTTCGTCACGAGGAGCGCCGTGTAGTCCGGGCTCGTCGGATCGGCGACGGGGAGGCCGAGCTGGAGCGTCGACTGCGAGGCCCCGGGCCGGTCCACGACGACGAGCGCACGCTTGTGGGACGCCGTGACCTGGAGAGTCGCGGGGGAGGCGGCCTTTCGCCATCCTGCGAAGGCGGTCCGGATCGCGGCCTCCGCCGCTTTCGCGTCGAAGACGCCGATGACGAAGAGCGTCGCCCGGTCGGCGCCGATGTTCGCCGCATAGAACGCCTTCGCGTCGTCGACCGTGAGCGCCTGCAGCCCCTCGGGTTTCGGAAAGATGCGGCCGTAGGGATGACCCGGGTAAACGGCCGCGCGAAACGCCTCCGTCGCCATCTGACCGGGCTCGCTTTTCGCGAGAGAGAGTCGGCGCGCCTGGTTCGCCTTGAGACGGGCGAGCTGGGATGCCGGGAACGCCGGGTTCCGGGCGACATCGGCCACGAGCGCAACCATGCCCGGCGCGAACTCGGAGAGGACCTCGCCGCCGATCGAGGTGGCGTCTTCGCCCGTGTTGACGGCGACCTCGCCACCCATTGCCGCGGCGTCCTGGGCGATCCGACTCGCGCTCCGCGTCTTCGTGCCCTCCAGGAGGAGGTCGCCGGTGAGATCGGAGAGCCAGACCTGCTTCTCGGACTCGTTCACGTTGCCCGAGCGCACGGTGAGCCGCACGAGCGCCTTCGGGACGGAGCCGTACGGGACCATCGTGACCTTGAGCCCGTTCGGAAGCGTGAAGCGCGTGGGAGTCGAGAGCCGGAACGGGCGGGGCGCGTCGGACTCGGGCGGCTTCTCGCGCTGGGGCGGTTCGTCGGCTCGGGCGCCGGGGAGGAGGCCCACGAGGGCCGCGAGGGTGATGGCGGGGAGAAAACGGCGAATCGTCATGGCGTCTTTCACTTCTCTTCTCACATCTTCGGGCCGGAGGCGGTGGGAAGCTTCGGCGGCTCCTCGGCCTTCGGCTCGACGGTCAGAATCGTGCGGTTGCTCTTGCGGAGGTACTCCTGCGCGGTCTTCTGGAGGAGCTCGGGAGTCAGCCTGGCGAAGTTCTCTTCGAGGTGGTTGATGCGCTCGGGGTCGTCGTCGAAGAGCGCGAAGGACGCGAGGAGATCGGCGCGGCCGAATCCGACGAAACTCTCCTGCATTGCGTAGAGGTCGGAGCGCATCTTGACGAGAGCGCGATCGAAGGTCGCCTTGTCGACGGGAGCCGAGCGGACCTTCTCGACCTCCTCGTCGAACGTCTTGAGGACGGCGTCCGCGGACTTGTCGCGGTCGTGGAACAGGGAGACGGTCCACAGCGTGGGACCGGCGATGTTGAACATGTTGCCGAGCGCGTTGATCGAGGACTCCACCCCGCCGGTCAGGCCGGTGCGGCGGACGAGCGCCTCGTGGAGCCGGCTGTCGTTACCTCCCGCCAGGATCTCGTCGAGGAGGCCGAGGGCGTAATACTCCGGCGTATTCCGCGACGGAGCGTGATAGGCGACTGCGAGCGCGGGCCGCGGGGCAAGAGGGTCGCTCTTGCTGGCCCTCTTTTCCTTTTCCTGCCGCGGCTCCGAGATGTCGGGTTTGGCCGGTTGCGTCACGGACGGGATCGAATCGAAGTACTCCTTCGCGAGCGCGAACGCCGGCTCCGTCTCGAAGTCTCCCGTGACGACGAGGACGGCGTTGTTCGGCGCGTAGAACGCCTTGAAGAACGCCTCGGCGTCCGCCAGCGTGGCCGCGTCGAGGTCCTTGAGGTCTCCGTAGAAATTGTGCGCGTTGAACCAGTTGGAGTTCGCGATCTGGGGGACGTCCAGCCACGGGAAACCGCCGTACGGGCGGTTCAGGACGTTGACCTTGACCTCGTTCTTCACGACGCCCTGCTGGTTTACGAGGTTGTCCTGGCTGATCGCGAGGCCGCGCATCCGGTCGGCTTCCGCCCAGAGAGCCGTCCTGAGCGCGTTCGCCGGAACGACCTCGAAGTAGTTCGTGAAGTCGAATCGCGTCGAGCCGTTCAGAATTCCGCCGTTGGACTGGACGAGCTTGATGAACTCCATCTTCCCGAGGTTCTTCGAGCCCTGGAACATCAGGTGCTCGAAGAGGTGGGCGAACCCGGTTCGATCCCTCGGCTCGATGCGAAAGCCGATGTTGTAGTAAACGCCCACGACGACGGTCGGAGACGTGTGGTCGGGCGAAAGGACCACTTTCAGGCCGTTCGACAGCTTGCGGTAGTCCACGGGAACCTTCGCTCGGGCCGGGGCGTCGGCGACTGCCGTTCCGAAGACGGCAAGGAGGGCAAGAGGGGCGAGGCGAACGGACAGCTTCATCGTTCCTCCGAAGGTAGTGGAGATACGTGGGGAGGCGGCCCAGGGTTTCGGGCCGCTGCCGCTTTCAGGCTGGAATCCAGCTTTCGTGGTATCCGGGCGACTCGAGTGCAAGAGCCTCCTGGGTCAGATTCAGCGGCGCGAAGGTGTCCATCATGACGGCGAGCTCGCTCGTGGACCGCGTGCCTATGGAGCCCTCGTACGCGCCCGGGTGAGGGCCGTGCGGGACGCCGGCCGGGTGGAGGGAGACGGCCTTCGCTCCGACGCCCTTGCGGCTCGTGAAGTTGCCGCGGACGTAATAAATGACCTCGTCGCAGTCGACGGAAGCGTGCGGGTAGGGGCAGGGAATGGCATCGGGATGGGTGTCGGTGACCCGCGGGACGAACGAGCAGACGAGCGCGTTGCGGCCGGCGAACGTGGAGTGGACCGTTGGCGGCAAGTGGACGAGGCCGGTCTTCGGCTGGTATTTCAGGATGTCGAAGGCGAAGGGCCAGACCGTTCCGTCCCAGCCGACGACGTCGAAGGGCGAGCCGGCCGGGAAGCGCTCGACGAACCGGTCGTCCTTCTTCACGAGGATCCGCTTCGGTCCCGGCCGCGGCCCCATGAAGACGGGCCGCGCGAAGTCGCGGTGCGTGTACGGGGCATCCATGCGGAGTTGGCCGACAGGGTTCCGAAACTCGCGAGGAAGATGCAGGCCGCCACGCAGTTCGAAGAGAATTCCTTCGAAACGGGAGGAGATCCGGAAGCGGCTGACGACGCCGCGAGGCACGAGGAGATAGTCGTTCCCCCGAAAGGGGAGATCGCCGAAGGGCGTTTCGAGGGTTCCCTCTCCTTCGAAGAAGAAAAACAACTCGTCTCCGTCTCCGTTCGAAAACGCGTCCGGGCTCTCCGCTTCCCGGGGCAGCCGGAACAGCGAGACGACGACGTCGTCGTTCATGAGGATCGGCGTGAATCCCTCGGGCGCCTTCTCGCCGAGCACGAGCCGGCGCTGGAGGGGCTGAGGAGGGGCGGGCGTTCCGACCTGCCGGTCGAACGGCCCGGGCGTCGCGGGTCCGATCCGAAGGTCCGTCATCGGCGGACCTTCGTGGTAGAGGATCGAGAACTCGCCGTCGAAGCCCCGGCGCGTGAGGCACTCTTCGTGGCGCAGCGCGCCGGAAGCCGAGCGGAATGCCGTGTGCGGCTTCCCGGGAACCGCACCGAGCTGCATGCGGTCGATCATGTTGTCTTCATCCAACCACCTCCAGGGCGCTCGAATCCGACCGCTGCGCGGCCTCGATCGACTCGAAGAGGGCGCGGAAGTTTCCGTATCCGAAGCCGCGGTCACCCTCGCGCTGGATGATCTCGTAGAAGAACGGGCCCGCGTTTTCGTCGCCGTACATCGCCATCGCGTCGAGCATGAAGATCTGGAGCATGTACTTGTCGTCGGCGCCGTCCACGAGGACGTGGTTCCTGCGCAGGGCGTCCATGGGCTCCTTGATGTTCGTGATCTTCACGTCTTCGAGGCGCTTCGGCAGCCGGTCGTAATACGCGCCGGGCGCGGGAAGGAACTGGATGCCTTTCGCCCGCAGGAATTCGACTGCCGGAATGATCTCCTTCACGAGGAACGCGACGTGCTGCACGCCCGCGCCATGATGATCCTCGCAGAAACGGTTGATCTGGCTGTCGCGGAAGAACGGCCGCATGGGCTCGTTCGTGGCGAACTTCACGCCGCTCCCGGGATCAGCCATGACGATCGAGCGGAGGCCGGACCCCGTCATGCGGGGAGCGCCCAGCTCGGCCGTGTGGAACTCGACGTCCCAGTAATGGGAGAAACCGAGGACGTCCCGGTACCAGTTCACGACCGGCAGCATCGTGTAGGCGTTCGACGTCACGTGGTCGATGGTCGCGAAGCCGTGCGGGTTCTCCTTCGCCTTGCCGTCGCCGACCGTGTCGAATCCCGGGGCGAAGCGCGGGTAGGCCCCGTCCCGTTCGATGAAGCGGAACGTCGTGTCGTCGAGCGGTGTCGCGATGTTGAAGGTCCGGAACACCCCGCCTTCGACCTCGTCCACGGCGATGTCCGACAGGAACGTGGCGCCCCGGGCCGCCAGGAAGTCCCAGGCGGCCTGGATGTCGCGCACGCGAAGCGCGAGGGAGGAAATGCCGTCCGGGTGGATCCTGAGAAATCGCGCCGCCCGCGAATCCGCCCGCTTCGGAGTCGAGACGAGGACCCGGATCTGTCCGGCGCCGAAGACCGACGCGATCTCGCCGCCCCTCTCGATCTTCGCTGCAGAGGCGTGCGCGACCTCGGTGAAGCCGAGCGCTTCCGCGTAAAACCGGCGGCTTCGTTCGAGGTCCCGGACGACGAAATGAAACGAGTCATAGCCCACGATACCGAGTGAATCGACCATAATGCGATCTTAGTCCGGGGGTGTCCGGGCGGGAAGGCGCCGCGGCGACGACGGGAGAAAAGGCTCGATGGAACCTGAACACCTCGTATACGACTGGAACCGTGCCGCCGGCGAAGGCAGGCCCCGGCACCTTCCCGTCGAGCTCCTCGACGAAACGCTTCGCGACGGCCTCCAGTCCCCGTCGGCGGTCACGCCGACGCTCGACGAGAAGTTCGAGCTGATCGTCCTCATGGAGCGGCTCGGAATCGACACCGCCGTCATCGGCATTCCGGCCGCGGGCGGAAGTTCCCGCGAGGACGTGGAGTGGCTCGTCCGCCGCATGACGGAGTCGGGCCTCGCGGTGCGCCCGGGGTGCGCGGCCCGCACGCTCGCCTCCGACGTCGAGCCGATCATCGGGATCTCCCAGCGGGTGGGGCGCGCTCTCGAGATGACGACGTTCATCGGTTCGTCGCCGATCCGGCAGTACGTCGAGGGCTGGGACCTCTCGCGCATGATGAAGCTGACGCGCGACGCCGTCTCGCTCGGCGTGCGTCACGGCCTCGACGTCACATACGTCACCGAAGACACGACGCGCGCGCGCCCCGAGGACCTCGTCGCCCTCTACGGGACGGCGATTGCCGCGGGGGCGTCCCGGATCTGCGTTTGCGACACGGTGGGCCACGCAACGCCCGAGGGCGCCGCGACGCTCGTGGGCTTCCTCGCGGAATTCGTCACGCGGGAGAACCCGACCGTCCGCATCGACTGGCACGGCCACCAGGACCGTGGGCTCTCCATCGCGAACTCGCTCGCGGCCCTGCGCGCCGGGGCGCACCGCATCCACGGCTGCGGCCTGGGCGTGGGTGAGCGCGTGGGAAACACGCCGCTCGACCTCCTCCTCGTCAACCTCCAGCTCCTCGGCTGGATCGATCGCGATCTGTCCTCTCTTTCGCGTTACGTCGCGAGGGTGTCCGAGTGCGTGAAAGTGCCGATCCCCGACGGCTACCCGGTCGTCGGGCGCGACGCGTTCCGGACGGGGACGGGCGTCCACGCGGCCGCGATCGTGAAGGCCCGCGCGAAGGGCCACGACTGGCTCGCGGACAGGGTCTACTCCGGCGTCCCCGCGGGAATGGTGGGCCTCACGCAGGTGATCGAAGTCGGCCCGATGTCCGGAGAGTCCAACGTGATCTTCTGGCTGCGGGAACGGGGCATCGAGCGCACGCCTCAGCGGGTCGCCGCGCTCTACCGGGCCGCAAAGGCCTCCGACCACGTCCTTTCCGAGGCCGAGATCCGGACCGTTCTTTCGGCTCTTCCTTGCCCATGCGGCCTGGCGGCCCCCGCCGCCGAGATGGCCGCCAAGGACCCCCGGGACCCGTGACCCGACGCTCGAGGCCCGGCTTCCGTAGAATCGTCGAGTGAGTTCGGGATCTCCTACCAAAACGCCGGCCGGCGTCTTCTTTCAGAAGCACCTCCCGCTCTTCCTCGACTATCTTTCAGCGGAAAAGGGCCTCTCTTCGAACACGCTCGAGGCTTACCGCCGCGATCTTGCGGCGTTCGGGACGCATCTCGCGTCCTCGCGGACCGATCCGTCCCGGCTCACGCGCGGCGACGTCGTCGCGTACCTCGGCGTCCGGCGCGCCGAAGGGATGTCGCCGCGCACGCTCGCGCGGATCACGTCTTCGCTGCGCGGCCTCTACGGATTCCTCGCCGCGGAGAAGGTCGTCGAGGCGGACCCGACGGCCGACCTCACGAACGCCCGCCGATGGGCGATGCTTCCGAAGGTCCTGTCGCCGGACGACGTGACGCGTCTCCTGGACGCGCCGGACGTGACGACGCCAAAGGGCCTCCGAAATCGCGCG
>DASVJU010000210.1:0-2762 GCA_036385755.1 Thermoanaerobaculia bacterium | reverse complement strand
GCGCGCGGCCCGAGCCGGTGCGGCCGAGGGCCTGGCCGAAGAACGTGTTGTTGTTGTCTGCGCCGTCGATGACGAGGCTGTTCAGCGTGCCGCGCTGACCGGCGAAGCTGATGTCGCCGAGGCGCGGGTCCTTCGTGACGCCCGGTGTCGTGAGGACGAAGTCGATGAAATTGCGCCCGTTTGTGGGAAGGTTCGCGATGTAGTTCTCGTTCACGACGTCGCTTTGCTGCGTGCGCGTCGTCTCGATGAGAGGAGCTTCCTCGGTCACGGTCACGGCCGTCTTCACGCTCGAGAGCGCGAGCACGAACTTGAGCGTGACGTCGCCGCCGACGTTCAACTCGACGCCGGATCTCGTCGCGGAACCGAAGCCGGAAAGATCCGCGGTGACGCCGTAGACGCCGACCGAGAGAAGAGGAAAGGTGAACGCTCCGGCAGAGTTGGAGACGGTCACCCGCGTGGCCCCCGTCTTCGCGTTCTTCGCGGTCACGCTCGCGCCGGGGAGGGGCCCTCCGGCGGCGTCCGCCACGGTGCCCGAGATGGATCCCGCGCTGCTTTGCGCGAGAAGCGGCGCGGCGGGCCACGCCAGGGCAAGGGCCAGGACCGCGGTGAGAACCACGAGAGATCGGAACGATCGCGGCATTGAGAATCCTCCTTCGAACGGCTGAATGATCGTCACCCCTTGTCGGGGGGAATGCGAAATTTGCGCGAAGCCTATCTCAAGATCGTGGCGCGGGCGGTCACAGCGCGCGCCAGACATAGGACCCGAGGTCCCGGACGAATCCGAGCTGTTCCAGGAGGGGTGCAAGCGGGGAACCCGGGGCGGCAAAACGGAGGCGGCGCGGTCGGCCGAGGGGGTCCCGGGCCCTCCGGAGGAGGTCCTGCAGTGCGGAGAGCCCCGCGCGAAGCGTCCGGTCGGGGGTCGCCGGTGCAAGGGCGAAGGCGCCGTCGGCCGCGAGGCGGAGAAACGGCTCGCCCGAGGAAAGGAGCACGAAAGAATCGCGGGAGGGGGCAGGCTCGAGGCCCCTGAGGACCGGATCTCCCCCACCCGCGATGGCGAGCGCCGGCTCGCCGTCGTCCGGGCGCGCGAGAGCGCGGAGCGCCTCGACAGTTTCCTCCTCGGCGTACTGAAGCGGGCCGTGCCCCTCGACGAACGTGCCGCGCCGGAGGTCCCCGCGCATCTCCATGCGGGCGAGCGCCGGCGCGACGTCCGTCCAGCGGACGACGGCCGGATCCTCGAACTCGAGCTGGGCCCTCGAGACGACGCCCCAGCGCGCGAGAAGGATCCTCGCCCATGCCTCGGCCCGCTCGTCCGTGCGCAACGGGTCGCCGAAGACGCCCGGGGAGTCGAGAAGGGACCAGCGGCCCGAGAGGCCGCCTGATCCGCCGGGGCTCGCGAGGCGCGCCGAGACTCGCCGTTCGGCGTCGCGGAGAACCTGCCGCGTGGGTCGGTTGGCACCGGGGCGTGGCACCGCCGCGTTTCCCTGCCCGGCCCGCTCCCCGCGCCTTCTCAGAAGAATTTCTCTGAATCCGCGTATCCCGTCGCCCGTGACGAGACCGGCCAGGACGAGTTCCACGAGCGCTTTCCGCAGACGTTCCTCCGAGCCGCGCTCCTCCCTCGCGACGAGGTCCGCGAGGAACGACGCGCCCGAGACGGCGAGCCTTCCGTACAGATCGCGCGCCGCGGGGGAAAGGCCTTCGAGCGCGGGAGGTCCGGGCGGCAGCAGCACGGCGCCCTCGCCGCGGAAGAACAGCGTCAGGCGCGCAGCGCGCGGGTCCTTCGCCCCGCGGGCGCGCCACACGAGGAGGCCGCGCGCGGCAAGAACGTCGAGCGCGTCTGACTCGGGCGCGGCGAGACGCGCGGGGAGGATCGAGGTCTCCACGGAGAGGGCCGGAAGAGGGAGCCCCCGGAGGAGAGCCAGCGCGCGCTCGGCCGCATGTTCCCCCGAGAAGCGGGCGCCGAGGGAGAGGCCCTGCCGCCTCGCGACGAAGGCGCGCCACGCGGAGACGGGCACAGGGCGGATCTCGCCCCGCAGGAGCGCGAGCGTCTTGCGGCGGACGCTTTCGGCGAGGCGTGCGCCTGCCCAGCGCGGCGGCCCGTCGCCCGCCCCGAAGCGTCCGCGCACGACGAGCGCGTCGAGCCGCAGCGCTTCGAGCGCCTCTTCGACGCGGGCGGCGTCGACGCCATAGCGCCTGACGAATTCCAATGTCGTCGCCGGGCCTCGCGTCGCGAAGAACCGGAGAACGATTTGCTGAAGACCGGGGGAAGGACCGGAGATTTCTTCGATGACACGTGTTGGCGGCGTGGCCTGGGGATCCGGCTCGCCGCGGCCGCTGGCGGATCGCTCGGTGAGGACGCGGCCGAGCGCCTGCTCGAATACCGGCAGATCCTCCGCGGCGATCCAGCGTCTTTCACCTTCTAAGAAAAACGCCGTCACATTCCCGCGAGCCGTCAGCTCGCCGAGCCAGTCTCTTTCTTTTCCCTCTTCAGCAGATCGTTCTCTTATCTCTTCTTCCGTCAGATCTCCCAGCTCCTGAAAAAACAGCAGCAGCTCGTCCGCGCTGCGGGCCATGCGGCCCGCAACGAGGCGCGAGGCCTCCGCGCGTGCCGCGTCCGCCGCCTCGGGGCGGAGCGTGTCGGGGAGCGTCTCGCCGAGCACCTCGCCGAGGAGCTCGCGGTTCATCGCGAGGGCGTGCAGGCCGCGCTCGGCCTTCGGGGCGTCCCATTCGTACATGTAGGCCATCACGAACGTGAAGAGGAGCCC
>DASVJU010000209.1:0-4534 GCA_036385755.1 Thermoanaerobaculia bacterium | reverse complement strand
CATGAGGACGCAGCCGACGTGGCCTTCCTCGAGGTTGAGCGCAAGGCCGTAAACGCCGTTCGGGAACTCGACGAGCTCGCCCGCCATGACCTTGTCGAGGCCGTAGGCGAGCGCGATGCCGTCTCCGACCGACACGACGGTGCCCACTTCGTCGACGTCGACGCTTTGCGTGATGCCGGCGAGCTGGGCCTTGATGAGCTGGGTGATCTCGTGTGCGCTGATTTCCGTCATGTTCGTGGTTCTTTCTCCGTCTGGTCAGGCCGGGGCGAGCGCGTGCAGGGCCGCGCGGGCTTTCTCGAGACGCCGGGCCAGCGAGGCGTCGAGCCGCGCGCTGCCGACCGACACGACGAAGCCGCCGAGAAGGGCCGGATCGACGGTCGTCACGATTCGAACGGTTTTTTTCGTCCGCGCCGCCACGAGCGCGCGAAGCGCCTCGAGAACGGGCGCTTCGGCAGGTTGAGCCGTCACGATGCGCGCCTCGACGGCCCGCGTGTCGCGATCCAGATGAGCGCGGAGGGCGGCGAGCAGCTCACCGAGAGCCGGGAGACGCCCGTTGTGCAGGAGGATCGTCAGGAGGCGGCCGGCAAGCTCGGGCACGCCGACGCGCGACGCGACGGCGGCGAGGAGCGCCTCTCTCTTTCTGCGCTCGAGGCCTGGGTTCGAGAGGACCTTTTCGAGCTCGGGCGCCCCGTCGTAGGCGGTCCGGAACTCGTCGAGGGCCGCAAGCTCGGCGGCGGGGTTCTTCGCGGTCGCGAAGAACGCGTCGACATAGGGACGCGCGAATTTTGCGCTCATCCGTTTCCGCCTCAAGCCTTTGCCGCGCCGCTCAGGCCGGCGATGCCTTCTCTTAGCAGCCGCTTTTCGTCGTCGGCGTTGACGTTCTTCTTCAGGATCTCGCGGGCGAGCTCCACCGAGAGGTCTCCCGCGTAGGCGGTGAGCTCGGCGCGCGCAGAACGCACGCGGTTGTCGAGGTCCGCCCGTGTGCGCGCGAGGATCTGGTCCGCGTCCGCCTGGCTCTTCACGAGGAGCGCCGCGTGTTCGGCCTCCGCGTCGTGCCGCACGGCGGACTTCAGGTTCAGGAGCTCCGTCTGAATACTCTCGAGGCGGGCCGCGAGCTCCTTCGCGAGCGCCTCGGCGCGCCGACGGTCTTCGTCGGCCTTCGCGAGCGCCGCCGTCACCGCCGACCTCCGGTTTCCGAAAAACGCCGCGGCGGGCTTTCGGAGGAGAAACCACAGCAGCGCGAGAAAGCAACCGAGGTTGAGGATCTGCCACGCGAGGCTCGGTACGCCGAGAAATCCGCGGGCGGCCTCGTGGCCCTCTTCGAAAGAAAAGAACGCCACGGCCGCGAGCGTCACGCGATCCTCCGGCCGAGGGCGAGCGAGGCGATCTCCGCCGCGGTGACGCGTGCGTTCTTCGCGAGATCGGCGCGCGCCACGCCGATTTCCCCGTCGAGCGTCGCCTGGGCCTCCGCGACCGCGGTCTGCGCCTTCGCGCGCGCGTTCTCGAGCATCTCCTGCCTCTTCGCGTTCGCGTCCGCCCGCGCAGCCTGGCGAGCGGCAAGCGCCTCACGGCGCGCTTCCGTCAGGCGCCGGTCGATTCCGGCGAGCGTCTCTTTCTCCTGGTCGAGCGCGGCCGAGAGCGCGGCGGTGGCCCCAGCGACCGTACGCTCGCGGCCCTCGAGGATCGAGCCCAGAGGTTTGAGCACGAAGACCTTCAGGACGACGTACGTCGCCCAGAAGATCACCATGACGAGGAGCAGGGAGAGATCGGGTAACTGCATGCGCCCTCGGCGTTATCTGCGCTGCCCCGAAACCGGACGCCAAAACACCAGGACGACGCCGTAGACCCCGGATGTGCGCAGGCCGCGGCGTTATCTCACAGCGGCGGCGGTGGGTCAAACGAGGTGTCCGGCCTGCGCCCTCGCGTACGCATGCGGCGCGAGGCAAGATCCTCTTGTGGCGGCAGAATCCAACCCAGAAGTTAATTTAATCGATCGATTGAGAAGAGGCCTCGGTGCTGCCGACGCCGAGTGGGAGAAGGCGGCTGCCCATGCCCGGCCCGGCGACCTTCTTTGCCGCGAAGGGTGCTTCGGCTGCTGCCTCGGCTCGTTCGAGATCTCCTTACCCGAAGCGCTCGTCCTCAGGAGCGCGGTCTCGGCGCTTCCCGAATCGACACGGTCCCGCGTGAGGGAGAAGGCGGCGCGGCTCGTGGCCCGGGGCGCCGCGTCGTTTCCGGGAGACCCGGTTGCCGGTGTCCTCGACCCCGGCCGCTCGGAGGAACAGGACGCCGCCTATTTCGACGCGCTCGAACACGTCGCCTGTCCCCTCCTGGAGCTTCCCTCCGGGCGCTGCGCCGTCTATGCGTCTCGTCCCGTCACCTGCCGCACTTACGGCCTCGCCTGGCGGGAAGAGCGGGCGGTCGTGCACCCCGCGTGCCCCTTGAACCTCGCAGACGCGACGCCCGCGCACACGCTCGAAACGGCGGTGGACGTCGCGCCCCTCCTCGCGGGGGACCAGGCGCGCGCCGAGATCGCGCGCGCCGAGGGGGTTCCTTCGGGAGCGGCGACGACGGTCGCGCACGCGCTCACGGGAACGGCGTTCGCCGCGTTGGACGACCGCGGGGCGCGCTAGGAAGCTGGCGCGCCGCGCGGGGTGGCTTCGGTGCGTTCGGCGCGCGGGGGACCGCTCTCGACCGGCCCCTGGATCACCGCGCCCTCTTCGACGACGAGGATCGGGGTGTGAATGTCGGCGAAGACGCGCGCGCCCGCGTGGAGCTCGACGCGTTCCTTGGCGTGCACGCTTCCCTTGATCGTGCCCGAGACCGCGAGGCGCGCCACGCGCACGTCGCCTTCCACGACCCCGCCCTCCCCGATCACGAGCTCGGCGTCCGCCGTGATCGTGCCCTTGAACTGGCCATCTATCCGGAAGACGTCGTCGAACGAGAGCGTGCCTTCCAGCCGCGCGCCCCGGTCGAGGAACCCGTTCAACGAGCCTCCGCCCTTCTTCGCGCTCATCGGGTGCCTCCGGAAAGCCGTTCGAAGAGGCCGATCAGCTCCTCCTCCGAGAAGAACGAGATGCGGACCTCGCCTCCGCGCCGCTTTCGAAGGATGACGACGCGCGTCCCGAGCGCGCGCGCGAGCCGGAGCTCCGCGTCTCGCGTGTCGGCATCCACTGATCGGGTTTTCTTCTTCCTCGCGGTGCCCGCCTGCAGCGAAAGCACGCGCGCCTCGGTGGCCCTGACGGAGAGCCCTCGGCGCACGACTTCCCTCGCGAGCTGCTCCTGGTCCGCCGCCGACGGCAGCGCGAGAAGGGCCCGCGCGTGTCCGGCGGAGATCTCGCCGTTCTCGAGGGCCTCCCGGACCGGCACGGCGAGCTTGAGCAGCCGCAGCGCGTTCGCGACTGTCGCGCGGTCCTTGCCCACGCGCTCGGCGACGTCCTCCTGCGTGAGGCCGAAGTCGTCCTTCAGGTGGCGGTATGCCTCCGCCTCTTCGAGGGCCGTGAGATCCCGGCGCTGGACGTTCTCGACGAGCGCGAGAAGAAGCTGGTCGCGATCCGTGACGCCATCGCGCACGATCACCGGCACCTCGGAGAGGCCGGCGAGCCGGGCGGCGCGGACGCGCCGTTCGCCCGCGACGATCCGGAAGCGTCCGCCCTCCTTCGTGACGAGCACGGGCTGCAGGATTCCCGTCCGGCGGATCGACTTCGAGAGCTCCTCGAGGCCGGCGTCGTCGAATCGGTGCCGCGGCTGGCGCCTGTTCGCGTCGAGAAGATCGAGCCCGATCATCCTCAGGCCCGGGCCCAGGCCCTCCGCGCGCGCCGAAGGGATGAGCGCCGAGAGACCCTTGCCGAGAGCCGTTTTTCGGGAGGCCACCATCGCGACGATCCTAGCAGCCGGCCTCAGGAATCGCGCCTGAGAAGCTCACGCGCGATACCGAGATACGCCTCGGCTCCCTTCGACTTCACGTCGTAGAGGAGGATGGGCTTGCCGAAGGAGGGCGCCTCGCCGAGCCGCACGTTTCGGGGCACGACGTTCTGGAAGACGAGCGACCCGAAGTGCTTCCGGATTTCCTCGAGAACCTGGCGGGAGAGATTCGTCCTTTCGTCCCACATCGTGGCGACGACGCCCGCGAGCGCGAGGTGCGGGTTGAGGTTCTCCTTCACGCGCTCGATCGTCGCGAGGATCTCGGTGACGCCCTCGAGCGCGAAGTATTCGCACTGGATCGGGACGAGGACGCCGTCTGCGGCGACGAGCGCATTCACGGTGAGGAGGGAGAGAGAGGGCGGGCAGTCGATGAGAATGTATTCGAACCGGTCGCGCAGAGGTTCGATCATGGCCGAAAGTCGATGTTCCCGGCGTTCCTGGTTCACGAGCTCCACCTCGGCGCCGACGAGCTCGCGGTTGGACGGGACGAGCGTCAGGTGCGGCAGCTCGGTGCCGCGGGCGACTTCGTCGAACGCCGCCGCCCCGCCGATCCAGTCGTAGACGGTGCGGGAGAGGGCCGTCTTGTCCACCCCAAGGCCGGACGTGGCATTTC
>DASVJU010000208.1:0-1609 GCA_036385755.1 Thermoanaerobaculia bacterium | reverse complement strand
GAGAGATTCCAGAAAGACTTCTTCGAAGGTATTCGGAAAGAGGCGCTGAATCGCGTCGGCCGCGAAAAGCAGCGGGGCGCCGGCAATCGCCTTTTCATTCGCAGAAATTTCCGGCGCGAGGGCGCCGCGCGCCCTCGCCAGGAGGCGGAAGTCGTACGCCTGAATTCCCCTGATTCCGCGCCCCGCGAAGTCCTCGGCCGCGTGAAAGAGGAGGTGTCTCAGGAGCGCGGGCCCCGCCGCGATCGCGACAAGCGTGCCGCCGAGATCGCGCGCCTCGGCCTGCGCCTTGAGCTCCGCGCTCGCGTCGTACACGCGGCCGAGGACCGGGAGCCGGAACGACGTGTGGATTTCGAGGCGAATCGGATTGTCCGGATCTTCAGTCGCGGGCCGGGAGACGCGTTCGTCCTCGCGCGCGAAGACGCGATGCCGCGGCGTATCGAACAGAGCCCGCCAGCCGGCGCCGGCGAGCGCCTCCGTCGCGCGGGCGAGGTCGCGCGGGTCGCGGAGAAGAAGGTCCAGATCCCCCATCGGCCTGAGCGCCGGGTCCGGATAGTGAAAGAACGCGAGCGCCGCGCCCTTGAGCGCGACGACCTCGACACCCGCGGCGCGCAGTGCGCGGACCGTCCCCGAGAGCGTTTCGAAAAGACGCCTCGCGCGGGCCTCGGAGTGAAGACTTTCTTCCAATAGAAAGTCGGAGAGCGCGGACGGCAGCGCCGGCACGTCCTGACATCGGCTCAGGAGGGCGGAGAGACCCTGCGTGGAGACGGCAAAAGCGGTAAGAAGTTCAATTCCCGCGCCGGGCGAGGCCCGGGCGATCGCTTCCGACAGCGGCCCGGCATGGCCGCGCGCGACGGAAGCAACGCCCGCGGCAGCGAATGCCGGATAGCGGATATCGGCAAAAAGAGGCTCGGGATTGAAGCGAATGCCGGGAGATTACTTCCAGTGGCCGTCGACCCAGTACCAGCCGTCCCCGTGGCGTCTCCACTGGCCGTTGACCCACACCGCACGCGGATGAGGACCGCGGTCCCAATGGCCCGGAACCCACACGTACTCGCTCCCGCGCCACGCGTGATAGCCCGGTATCCAGACGTGATCCGCGTCTGGAGCGGTCCCGCGCACTTCGACGATCGGCGCGGGAGGCCGCACTCGAACGTAGACGGCACCGCGCGGAGGGGCCGAGACACATGCCGTCAGAACCGATCCAGCGAAGAGGGCGGCCGCTGCGAGCCCTGCAAGAGATTTTGGATTCATTCTCGTCTCCTTGTTGAAATCCTCCGACCGGCATGAACTTCGCACAGACCGTGCCATGTACACTTCGATCACGGCGCCGGGAGCGCGAAAGGCCACGGCCATGAGACAACGAATCGACGTCATCGCTTGGCCCACCCGTGTTTTCACCGCGACGCTGCTCACGGCCCTTCTCGCAGCGCCGCCGCTCCATGCGGGACTCATCTTTTCTCCCGTCGAGGCGCTTCCCGGCGCGACCGCGACCGCGCTCGCGTCCGGCGGCACGACGCTCTGGGCGGCGACGCCTCGAGGCGTCTGGCGGCTCGACGCCGGGGTCTGGACACTCGACGGCCTCTCGGCGCGGACGGTCACGTCCATCGTC
>DASVJU010000207.1:0-14830 GCA_036385755.1 Thermoanaerobaculia bacterium | reverse complement strand
GCATCCTCGCGAATTACGCGCCCGGCACGAGCAGCGGCTACGCCCTCGTCACGAAGATCTCCGGCAGCAATCCCTTTCTCGCCTACGCCGTCCTCAACGACGGCGCCGGGCCGGGCCAGCGCAGCGGCGACGGTGCGTACGTCGAGGCGAGCATCCCCACGCCCTGATCCCCCATCGTTCGTTGCGGCGGGCTCGCTACGCCGCCGCCGAGCTTGATATCGTCCGGCCGGCACATCGTCGGAGCCGCTTGAATCGGAGGAGCCTGGTCCATGCGATATCTCGAGCTCCCGTGGCAGGGCCCATTCCGGCTCTCGGCGTTCGATTTCTCCCGCGTTCCGGCTCGACCGGGCGTCTACGTCTTCACGGAATACGGCTCTCCTCTCACGCCCAACCTCCCGCTGCCTGCGGAGACCGATCAGGGGTACGAAGACGCCATCAATCGACTTCGGCTGACGCCGTGCGTCCTGTACGTGGGCAAGGCCGCGACGCTCAGCACACGACTGCCCGGCTATCGCTTCCGGCCGTACCTCGAGATTCAACGCCGTCCCGACGGGACCCCGCCGAAACACACGACGAGCCGTCACAAGGGAAGGGCGCTTTTGCACGCGCAGCAGTTCTTCGACGGCCCCGTCCATCTGCGGTGGGCGGAGACCGCCTCCCCGGCAACCGTGGAGGACGAGCTCATCCGGGAGCTCCGGCCGGTCCTGAACACCGTTGGAATGCCGTAGGGGTTCCATGCGACTTCTAAGCTTCGTCCCCTCTGCCGGCGAACAGATCCGCGTCGGCTCGCTCTCTCCCGATGGCCGCGTCGTCGATCTCGGAGCGGAGGCGCGTCGGCGAAACGTCCCTCTGTCGTTCGATCCTCTCGACATGCTTTCGCTGATCGCGGCGGGAGAGAAGGCTCTCACCGAGGTCCGGGCGCTCGTCGAAGGGTCCGCACACGACGGACCACACGTCGAGGACGTGCACCTCACGGCGCCGATCCCGGTCCCGCGCCGGAACGTCGTTTGCGTCGGCTGGAACTACGTCGAGCACTTTGAAGAGGGAAAATCGCTGAGGGATTCCGGCCAGACACTTCCCGAGCATCCCGTCTTCTTCACGAAGGGGACGAACGCCGTCAACGGCCCGTACGACGCGATTCCGTACGACCCGCGGGTGTCGACGGCAATCGACTGGGAGGTCGAGCTCGCGGTCATCGTCGGCCGGCGCGGGAAGAACCTCTCCGAGGACGCGGCGATGAGCTACGTCTTCGGCTATTGCGTCCTCAACGACACGACCGCACGCGACATCCAGCAGAAGAAGCACGGAGGCCAGTGGTGGAAGGGCAAGAGCCTGGACGGGCACGCGCCGATGGGGCCCTGGATCGTCACGGCGGACGGCTTCGACTGGACTTCCCGGCGGCTCGTCTCGCGCGTCAACGGGGTCGTGAAGCAGGACGGAAACACGAGCCAGATGTACTTCGAGGTTCCGCGACTTCTCGCCGAGCTTTCGCTCGGCCTGACGCTCGAGCCCGGGGACATCCTCTCGACGGGCACGCCGCCGGGCATCGGGCACGCCCGCAAGCCGCCGGAATATCTCAGGCCCGGGGACGTGCTCGAGTCGGAGATCGAAGGGATCGGCGTCCTCCGAAACCCGATCCAGGCGGTTTGACGCGCCAGGTCACCGGCCCTTCACGAGCGCCGAAAGCGCCGCGGTCGCGGTGTCGTGCACGGGCGTCTCTACGCCGGCCTCGCGCCCGAGGCGCGCGACGGCTCCCGAGAGGTCGTCCAGCTCGTTCGGGCCGCCCGCCTCGAGGTCGAGGAGGAAGCTCGGCTTCATGCCGCCGCCGAGGCTGTCGACGAAGGCGAGGATCTTCGACTCTTCGTCGTCGGCCAGGCGCACGCCGCGCGCACGCGCCACCGCGAGGACCTCACGGACCGCGCGGGTGAGCAGCACCTTGCCGTAGGGCGCGTCGCGCACGGGCCCGATCGGCGCGCGGGCGAGGCCGCAGGCAGCCGCCATGGGGGCGATGAAGGCGAACTTCCGCCACAGGTCGGCCAGGATGTCCTCGGACACGCGGGCCTCCGCGCCGGCCCCCTGAAATGCCTCCACGATCCGCCGAACCCGCTCGGAGGGCCGCCCCGCGCGCTCTCCGACGGCGACCTTCTGGAAGGGGCTCTTCCGCTCGACGATCCCGGGCCCGACCTTGAGCACGCTGACCTGCGTCAGCCCGCCGAGAACCTGATTCGCGGGCACGCCGCTCTCGACGAGCCGATCGGCCGCCTCCACGCCGTTGAGAAACGGCAGGATCGCGGCGCCGCCTTCGGCCAGAAGGCGGGCCGCGGGGGCGATCGCCGCGAGCGAATACGTCTTCACCGCCACGAGCGCGAAGTCACAGGCCCCGAGCAGCTTTGCGTCGTCGGTCGCCTGAACCGCGGCGGTGAAGGTGCCCTCCGGAGTCCTGACTTCGAGCCCGCGAGAGAGGAGCGCGTCCAGATGGGGGCCCCGCGCCAGCAACACGACCGCGTGACCCGAGCGGGCGAGCGTTCCGCCGTAATAGCCGCCGACTCCTCCCGCTCCCAGGATCGCGATTCTCATGAAGGCAGTGTATTCCACGGCGCGCCGGACATAATCCCGCGGTGCGCGACGCCATTCCTCTGTCGAAGGCCCGGACCCTGAGATGGGGCCCGCTTCCGGGCGTCATGGCGATCCTGAACGTCACGCCCGACTCCTTCAGCGACGGCGGGCGCTTCGCGAGCGCGGAGGAGGCGGCGGAAGAGGGCATGCGGTTCGCCACGATGGGCGCCGCGATCGTCGACGTTGGAGGAGAAAGCACGCGCCCCAGGGGCGGCACATACGGAGAGGGCGCAAAGGAGATTTCTTTGAATGAGGAAGAGGGACGCGTGATTCCCGTCCTCTCTTCCCTTCGAAGAAATCTCCCGTCTCTTCCCCTCTCGATCGACACGCGGCGCGTCGAGGTCGCACGCGCGGCGCTCGACGCGGGCGCGGACATGGTGAACGTGGTCACCGGGCTCGATGTCCCTGCAGACATCCTCGATCTCGTCGCAAGCCGCGGCGCTGCGATCGTGCTCAACCATTGCCGGGGCACGCCCTCGACCACCTTCGAAGAATCTTCTTTCACCGACGTCGTCGCCGAGGTCGCGGCCGATCTGAACGCGGCCCGCACGCGCGCTCTCTCCTCCGGAATTTCCGAAAGCAAAATCTTCCTCGACCCCGGTCTCGGATTCGGCAAGACGCACGAAGAGAACTTCGCCCTCCTCGGCGCGCTCGACCGCCTCGCACCGCCCGGAGTCCCGCTCGTCGTGGGCGCCTCGAGGAAGGCGTTCATGGGGGCCGCCTCCGGCGCGCCCGTGAACGACCGCCTGCCCGAGTCCCTCGCGGCGGCGGCCGCCTGCGCGGAAGCGGCGCGCACGCGCCCGGTCCTGGTGCGCGTCCACGACGTCGGAGAGACGCTTAGGTTCCTCACGGCCCTCGCGAGAATCGGCGAAGCCGCCGGGACCCGCGTCACGTAACATCGAATCCCGCATGCGCTCTCTCTTCGGTACCGACGGCATCCGCGGCGAGGCCGGCGTCCCGCCGCTCGACGCGGCCACGGTCTCGAAAGTCGGAGCCGCGCTCGCGACGTCTCTCGGCCCGCGGGGCGTCTCGGTCCTCGTGGGGTGCGACACGCGGGAATCCTCCGAGTCGATCGTGGCCGCCTTGACGGGAGGGATCGCCGCGCAGGGGGGCTCCGTGCGGTTCGCGGGCGTCGTCCCGACACCCGCCGTGGCCTGGCTGACGCGCGAGCTCGGCGCCGGCGCCGGTGTGTCGATCTCGGCCTCCCACAATCCCTGGCGGGACAACGGGATCAAGATCTTCTCCGCCGAAGGCCGCAAGCTTCCCGACGAGGTCGAGCTCGAGATCGAGCGCCACATCGACGAGGCAGAGCCCGCACCGATGGCCCCCGCCGTCGTCGAGCCGGCGCTCGGGCGCGCGTACGTCACGCACCTCGCCGGCACGCTCCCCTACCGCCTCGAAGGCCTGAAGGTCGTGATCGACGCCGCGAACGGCGCGGCCTGCGACGCGGCGCCGGCCGCCTTCAGAGCGGCGGGCGCGTCCGTGGTCGCCCGCAGCGTCGCGCCCGACGGCCGGAACATCAACGAGGGCTGCGGCGCGCTTCACCCCGAGGCCATGCGCGCGGCCGTCCTCGCCGAAGGCGCCGACCTCGGGATCGCGCTCGACGGCGACGCGGACCGGATCATCGTGGCCGACGACCAGGGGACGCTCCTCGACGGCGACGACGTTCTTTACCTCTGGACGCTCGAGCTCGAGCGCGAGGGCCGGAAGCCCGAGGCCGTCGTGGGAACGGTCATGTCGAACTGGGGGCTCGAGAAAGCGCTGAAAGACCGCGGAGTCCGTCTCATCCGCGCAGCCGTCGGCGACCGCTACGTCGTCGAGGAGATGGAGAAGACCGGCGCGCTCCTCGGCGGGGAGCAGTCGGGACACCTCATCCGCGCCGATCTCACGACGACCGGCGACGGCACGCTGACGGGGCTCCATCTCGCGGCGCTGCTGGCCGCCTCGGGAAAGAAGCTCTCGGCGCAGCCCCGCTTCGTCCACACGCCGCAGGTCCTCATGAACGTGAAGGTCAGAGAGCGCATCCCCTTCAACGAGATCCCGGGCTTCGCCGACGCGAGGCGCGCGGCCGAGGAGCGGATGTCGGGCAATGGGCGGATCCTCCTGCGCTATTCGGGCACCGAGGCGCTCGCGCGCGTCATGGTCGAGGGCGCGGACGCGGCGCTCGTGGACGCCGTCGCCTCGGATCTCGCCGCGCAGATCCGGGAGCGCCTCGGCGCCTGACGCCATGAATCGGTCCTTCCCCCTCGAGCCCTCGGACGAAGAGCTGCGCCGCCTCCTCGACGACGCCGTCCGGCGCGTCGTCCTTCACGTCGGCTCCCTTGCTTCGCAGCCTGCCGACGGGTCCGCCGGGGCCGGGGTCCTCGCACGCACGCTGATCGAACGGGAGCCCCCCGAGGGCGGCACGCCCGCGGGACCGCTCCTCGACCTGCTGTTCGAGAGCGCGATCCCCGCGAGTTTCAACAACGCCGGGCCGGGCTTCCTCGCGTACATCCCCGGTGGCGGTCAGCCTTACGCCGCCGTCGCGGATCTCATCTCCTCGGCCGTGAACCGCTACGTGGGCGTTTTCGCTCCGGCTCCGGCTCTCGTCCAGCTCGAGACGAACGTGATCCGCTGGTTCGTGCGCGCCGTGGGCTATCCGAAGAGCGCGGGCGGTTTCCTGACGTCCGGCGGATCCCTCGCGAACTTCTCCGCCCTCGTCGCCGCCCGGCACGAGAAGCTGCCCGAGAACTTCCTCAAAGGGACGCTCTACGTGTCCGATCAGGGCCACCACTGCATCCGCAAGGCGGCGCTCCTCGCGGGCTTCCCCGCCGCGAACGTGCGCGAGATTCCGTCCGACACCGCGTTTCGCATCCGCCTCGACGCCCTTGCGGACCGCGTCGCCGAGGACCGCTCCTCGGGCTTCACGCCGTTTCTCGTCGTCGCGAGCGCGGGCACGACGAACACCGGCGCCGTCGACGATCTCGACGCGCTCGCCGACTTCGCGGAGCACGAGGGCCTCTGGCTGCATGCCGATGCGGCTTACGGCGGGTTCTTCGCGCTGACCGCGCGAGGCCGCGCGACGCTCTCGGGTCTCGAGCGCGCCGACTCGATCGTGCTGGACCCTCACAAGGGCCTCTTCATGCCCTACGGCAGCGGTTGCCTTCTCGTCCGGGAAACGGCCGCGCTCCGCCGGTCGCACAGCGTCTCGGCGCATTACATGCCGGGAATGCAGGACGACCCCGACTCGGTCGACTTCTGCGAGATCTCGCCCGAGCTCTCGCGCAACTTCCGCGGCCTCGGAGCCTGGCTCGCCCTGAAACTGTGCGGCCTCGCGGCCTTCCGCGCGTCGCTCGACGAGAAGCTCGACCTCGCCAGGGAGGCAGTCGAGGCCGTGCGCGCGATCCCCGGCATGAGGATCGTGGCCGAGCCGCAACTTTCCCTCTTCGCCTTCCGCCTCGCGGCGCCGGGCGCGCCCCATGAGGAATCGAATCGCCTGAACCGGGATCTCATGGCCCGCGTGAACGCCCGACAGCGCGTCCTCCTGACGGGCACGCTGATCGGGGACGACTTTGCGATTCGCATGTGCATCCTGAGCTTTCGGACCCACGCCGATCGCGTCCGTATGGCCGTCGAGGACCTCCGGGAGGCCGCGCGAGAGGTCCTCCTGGAGGCTGGAAGGAATAATCCGGCCGAAAAACGCATTTCATAGTGTGAAGATGACTTCCATGAGACGACGCGATTTCCTCGCCCTCACCCTTCCTGTTCTCGCCGGCGCCGGTGTACTCGCCGCAATCGGCTCGACCGGTGAGAAGGGCTCCCCCCAGAAAGGATCCACCATGGACACCGCCGCCGCCGGCGATCGGGTCGTCAAGAGCGATGCCGAGTGGAAGAAGCTCCTCACACCCGAACAGTTCCATGTCACCCGAAAGAAGGGCACCGAGCGCGCCTTCGCGGGCCCGAACTGGGACAACCATGCGAAGGGCACCTATGCCTGCGTGTGCTGCGACCTGCCTCTCTTCAGCTCGGACACGAAGTTCGACTCGGGCACCGGCTGGCCCAGCTTCTGGCAGCCGATCGCGCCGAACGCCGTGAAAACGGAAGAGGACCGCAGCTTCTTCAGCGTGCGCACCGAAGTGATGTGCCGCCGCTGTGACGCCCACCTCGGCCACGTCTTCGACGACGGTCCGAAGCCGACGGGCCTGCGCTACTGCATGAACGGAACGGCCATGAAGTTTGTCCCGGCAAAATAAGCGACGCGACGGCCCGAAAAACGATCGCGATGAAGTTCATCGCCGCGAAGTAACCTCAGGGTTCGAGGGCCCGCGTTACGATCACGAACTCGGTTACCGGCCGGCCGCCCACGAGGTGCTCCTGGATGATCCGCTCGAGAACGGGTGGATCGCAGGCGCGGTACCAGACGCCCTCGGGATAGACGACCGCGATGGGGCCGCCTTCGCAAATGCGCAGGCAATTCGCCTTCGTGCGCTGCACGTGGCCGCTCGTCGAGAGGCCGAGCTCTTTCAAACGCCCCTTCAGGTAGTCCCACGCGGCGTTCGCGCGATCTCTCTCACAGCACTTCGGTTTCGTCTGGTCGCAGCAGAGGAAGATGTGCCTCCGACCTCGCGGGATTCCGAGGCCCTCCGCGATCGCGGCCAGGTCGCCCGCCGGCACATTCTGCGAATCCGTGCCCATGAAGCCTCCACCGGAAGGATAAGCTCACCCCATGAGAATCTTCGTCACCGGCGCCACCGGCCACCTCGGATTTCGCGTCGCGCACGCTTTCCGGCGCGCGGGACATCACGTTCTGGGCCTGACGCGGTCAGACGCGGGAGCGACGCGCCTCGACCGGCACGAGATCCGGCCCGTCCTCGGCACCCTTCAGGATCCCGCCTCGTGGAAAGGCGCGGAGGACGCATCCATCCTCGTCCACGTGGCATCCGACTCCAAGGCGGACACCTGGGCCGTGGACCGCGCCGCCGTCGAGGGCCTCGTCGCGCTCGCCGGCAGGGGCGCGTCGCCGAAGACGCTTCTCTACACGAGCGGCGTCTGGGTCTATGGCTCGACGGGCGACCGCCTCGCAGACGAGACGACTCCCCTCGCGCCGCTCCCCATGAGCCTTCCGCGCGTCGAGATCGAGAAGCGCGTTCTCTCGGCCGCGGGCGTGAAGGGCATCGTGCTGCGCCCGGGCTGCGTGTATGGCTACGGCGGAAGCATGACCGCCATGTTCTTCGGCGGAGCGACCGCGGGCTCTCTCGAGGTCGTGGGCGACGGCCACAACCGGTGGTCGACCGTCCACGCGGACGACTGCGCCGACGCCTACGTGCGGGCCGCGTCGAGCGGGCTCTCCGGCGAGATTTTCAACGTGACGGACCGCTCGCGCGCGCCCGTTCGCCGCCTCGCGGTCGCCGCCGCGCGCGCCGCCGGCTTCACGGGCGAGATCCGCTGGGTCCCGCTCGACGAGGCGCGAAAGAAGATGGGCCCCTTCGCCGATGCGCTCGCGCTCGACCAGCACGTGGACTCGCGAAAGGCCGCCTTCAGGCTCGGCTGGCAGCCCACGCATGGCGGATTCGAGGACGAGGTCGAGACGTACTTCGCCGCGTGGAAAGCGGCACAGGGCTGAGGGGCGGAGCCTTCGTGGCCTCTCAGCCGAACCGGGCGCGGTAGTCGTCGCGGCTGGCCTCGAGGACGGCGAGGGCCTCGTCCCGGCCGTAGACGTGCGTGATCTCGACGGGCTCTGCCGATCCGCCGGGCTTCTGCTTGTACGTGAGGAAGTAGTGACGCAGCCGGTCCACGAGGGACCCCGGCATCTCCGAAACGTCCGTGAGGGCGCCGTACACGGCGTCGCCCTTGAGAACCGCGAGGATCTTGTCGTCGACCTCGTCGTTGTCGAGCATGCGGAGGCCGCCGATCGGGACGGCCGGGACGAGAATCTGCGCGTGCGTGATCGGCTTCTCCGTGAGGACGCAGACGTCCATCGGATCGCCGTCTCCCTTGAGGCCCGGGCGCCCGGTCTTGTCCTCGCAGAGTTTCGCGACGCGAGGCCCGCAGAACGTGCGCGGGACGAGGCCGTAGAGCGTCGGGCACACGTTCGAGAAGAGCTGCGGCCGGTCGACCTTGAGGATTCCGGTCGCCTTGTCGAGCTCGTACTTCACCGTGTCCGTGGGGACGATTTCGATGAAGGCCGTGAACGCGCTCGGAAAATCGGGGCCGGGATCCACGCCGTGCCACGGGTGGGCGGCGAACTGCGAAGGAACGTCCATGCGGCTGAGATTATCCTGAGCGCGGTTATCCTGAGCGCGATGCACGTGGAACTTTCTCCGGCCGACCACGACCTGATCAGCGCGAGGGGTCTGACGGCCAAAGAGGTCGAGCGGCAGGCGGCCCTCCTTCGGGATCCTCCGCCCGCCATGGCGCTCGTGCGCCCGTGCACCCTCTCGGACGGCGTCGAGAGGATCGCCGAGAGTGACCACCCCGAGCTCCTCGCCCTCGCCGACGAGGCGGCGCGCGCCGGACGGCTCTCGAAGTTCGTGCCCGCGTCCGGAGCGGCGAGCCGCATGTTCGCGTTCCTCCTCGCGGGCGGGCCGGAGACCGAGGAAACGAAGAGATTCCACGAAAGTAGGAACTCGTTCGCTTTTCGCGCGAGCGTCGAGGAGCTCTCTCGGGCGCCGAAGGCCCTGATCCCGTTCCACGCCTATCCCGAGGGTGCGCGGACTGCTTTCGAAGAACATCTCTTTGAGGCCGCAAACACCATCCGGGACGCCGGTGGGCTCTGTCGCGTCCATTTCACCGTGTCACCCGAACACCGCAGAGCCTTCGAGGACAAGCTCGGGGAGTTCAGGCCGCGCGTGGAGCGCGCGACGGGCGCGCGTTTCTCGGTCTCCTTCTCCGAGCAGTCGCCCTCGACGGACACCGTCGCGCTCGACGAGTCCGGCCGCCTCTTCCGGGATGCGGAGGGTCAGATCCTCTTTCGGCCGGGCGGCCACGGCGCACTCCTCAAGAACCTTCAGGAGTCGGGAGGCGACGTCGTGTTCGTGAAGAACATCGACAACGTGGTGCCCGACGAAAGGCGCGCGCCGACGATTCTCTGGAAACGACTCCTCAGCGGCCTTCTCGTGAAGATCGAGCGTACGGGCCCACGGGACCGACCTATCCGCATTTGCGGCGTGGTGCGCAACGAGGGCGAGCCGGGCGGCGGGCCGTTCTGGGTGTCCGGGCCCGACGGAACGTCGAAGCAGATCGTCGAGTCGGCGCAAGCGGACCTCGCGGACGCCGGACAGGCGGCGATCTGGGGCAAGGCGACGCACTTCAACCCGGTGGACCTCGCGTGCTCCCTGAGGGACGCGGCGGGACGACCCTTCGACCTTTCCCTCTTCGTGGACGAGCGCGCCGTCTTCGTCTCGAAGAAAACCCACGAGGGCGGGGCGCTCCTGGCTCTCGAGAGGCCGGGGCTCTGGAACGGGGACATGGCGCACTGGGAGACCGTCTTCGTCGAGGTGCCCAAAGAGACGTTCGCGCCGGTCAAAACGGTTCTCGACCTCCTCCGCCCCGAGCACCTGCCGCCCTGGGAAGAAGGCCTATAAGCCATTCTTCTGGAGTGAGATACGGGAATACGGAACCGTTCTTAACACGCGCGGCGCTCCGGAGGGGTATCCTCGCTGCCCGCCCGAAGACCCCGCCATGATTCGCCGAGACGAGCAGAGACCCAGGAAAAGACGCCCGCTGAGGCTCGTCCAGGACGAGGCCGTGCCGGCACTCCCCGCCGTCGTTCCGACCGAGGCCGCGCCTGCGCTCCCGCTCCTGAACCGCGAGCTCTCCTGGCTCGCCTTCAACGAGCGCGTGCTCGAGGAGGCCTACGACGAACGCTGGCCGCTCCTCGAGCGCCTCAAGTTCCTCGCGATCAGCGAGACGAACCTCGACGAGTTCTTCATGATCCGCGTCTCGGGCCTTCTCGACCAGCTCTCCTCGGAAATCGTGGAGCCCACGGACGACGGCCTCCTTCCCGAGGAGGCCCTCGCGCGTATCCGCGCGGTGGTCCAGGAAATGCGATTGCGGCAGACCTCGTGCCTCGTCAGCGACATCCTGCCGAAGCTCGCCGCGGCGGGAATCTCGATCCTCACCTGGAGCGACCTCAACGACACGCAGCGCGAGGCCGCCAGCGCCCACTTCCGGCGGAACGTCCTGCCCGTGCTCACGCCGCTCGCCGTCGACCCGGGGCATCCTTTCCCGTTTCTCTCGAACCTCTCCCTGAACCTCGCGGTCGAAGTGAAGAACCCCGAGACCGGAGAGACGAAATTCGCCCGCGTGAAAGTGCCGCAGGCCATGCCGCGCCTGCTGGCGGTACGCGAGCTCGTCGAGGGCAAGAAGAAGGTCAAGCCCGACAAGGCCGAGTTCCTTCTCCTCGAGTCGCTCATCCAGGCGAATCTCGGGGAGCTCTTTCCCGGCCTCGAGATCGTGTCCTCGCATCTCTTCCGTGTGACCCGCGACGCCGATATCGAGATCCAGGAGGACGAGGCCTCCGACCTCCTCGCCACGATCGAGCAGGAAGTGCGCCGCCGGCGGTTCGGCGCGGTCGTGCGCCTCGAGGTCGCCCCGAAGACGCCCAAGCGGGTGAGAAAGCTCCTCCTGAAGCAGCTCGAGATCAGCGAGAACGAGGTTTACGAGGTGGACGGCCCGCTCGGCGCGGGCGACCTCATGTGGCTGACCCGGCTCGACCGGAAAGAGCTGAAGGACCCGCCTTTCTCGCCCGCCGTGCCGGCGGTTTTCAACCAGCCCGACACGTCCGTCTTCGCCGCGATCCGCGCCGGCGACGTCCTCCTCCACCACCCCTACGACTCGTTCTCTCCGGTCGTCGAGATGATCGAGCGCGCCTCGATCGACTCGAAGACCGTCGCGATCAAGATGACGCTGTACCGCACGAACGCGGACTCGGCGATCCTCCCCGCGCTCATCCGCGCGGCCGAGAACGGCAAGCAGGTCGCGGTCCTCGTGGAGCTGAAGGCGCGATTCGACGAGGAGAAGAACATCGAGTGGGCGAAGTCGCTCGAGCAGGCCGGCGTCCACGTGGTCTACGGCGTCGTCGGCCTCAAGACTCACTGCAAGATCGCGCTCATCGTCCGCCGCGAGAAGGACGAGATCCGCCGCTACGTGCACCTCGGCACCGGCAACTACAACGCGTCGACGGCGCGCCTGTATACGGATTTCGGCCTCATGACGTGCCGCCCGGAGTTCGGTGAGGACGCGACGCGGCTCTTCAACGCGCTGACGGGTTTCGCGGGCAAGACGAGCTACGCGCGCCTCGTGACCGCGCCGAAGGACATGCACAAGACCGTCATCGACTGGATCGGACGCGAGACGGCGCACGCGCGCGCGGGGCGCCCCTCGGGGATCAAGGCGAAGATGAACGCCCTCGTCGACCCGAAGGTCATCGCGGCCCTCTACGAGGCCTCGCAGGCCGGTGTGCCGGTCGACCTCATCGTCCGCGGCATCTGCTGCCTGAAGCCCGGCGTTCCGGGCGTTTCGGAGACGATCCGCGTGCGCTCCATCGTGGGCCGGTTCCTCGAGCACAGCCGCACGTTCGTCTTCGAGAACGGCGGCGACCGGAAGGTCTGGCTCTCCTCGGCCGACTGGATGCCGCGCAACTTCTTCCGCCGCGTGGAGACGTCCTTTCCCGTGGAGGAGCCCGCGCTCGCGCAGCAGGCCGTCGACGTGATCGACACGATGCTCAGGGACAACGTGAGGGCCCGCGTCCTGAACGAAAGCGGCGCCTATGAGCGGCTCCGGCCCGCGGAGGGCGAGACGCCGATCGACGCGCAGGCCGTTTTCGTCGACGACGCGCGCCGCCGGGTCCTCAAGGCGGTCGACACGTTCGAGCGCCGCGGCGCCGAGGCCTTCGAGAAGAGCGAAGAAACCGTCGCGGCCGAAGCCGAATAATCCTCCCTAGCGCTCCACCTCGAAGCTCGGCGGAGGCGTGAGCACGGGTTCCTGAGCGGTCAGCGTCGTCGCGACGACCGGCAGCAGGATGAGGTGCGTGTTCGAGCCGTAATTCAGGTTGATCTCATAAAAGCCGTGCGGCGAGACGGAGATGAGCGTCCCGGGCACCTGCTTGAGTTCCGCCATCGGGCAGGTCACGTAGACCTTCATCGGGATGTCCATCGGCTCCTCCTGTCGTCTCAAGGATACCTAGGAAGACTTCCGGACCGGATCCGTGTCGGCCGTCACACATGCCCGGCCGGCGAAGAGAGACGATCGCTTCCTGGAAGGATCCGCATGAAGCCCTCGAGATCCGTTCCCGCGCTCCTCCTCACCGCCGGGTTTCTCGCGGCCGCGTCCGCCGAAGGCGCGGCCGCCGCGACGATCCCCGCGACTCCCCCCGACGTCGCCGCGAAAATGAGCGCCCTGTTCGCGAAGGCCTCTCCGGACGTGCGGGAGTGGGTGGACGCGGAGGCCCGCAAACTGCGACCAATGCCGAAGGTCGACCTGTTCGTGGTCGCGGCCGACGCGCGACAGCGGTTCGCTTCCGCCGTTCCGACTCTCACTCCGGCGCAGGCCGACCTCCTCGCGGCGATGGCGCTCTACCAGACCGCGAAGGATCTCGAGAGCGAAGCGCGGCTCAGGCAGCCCGGAGAAAAAGGCGACCTGCCGCCCCGGGACCAGCAGGCGGTGCAGCAGCTCATGGACAAGAAGAGCCAGCTCGAGATGATGATCAGCAACGTCGTCCGAAGCCGCTACGAAGCGGGACAAGCCGCGATCGCGACCCTCAAGGCGAGCTAGCCCTCAGGGGCCGGTTTCGTCGCCGAGATCCTCGTCGTCCTCGCCCACGGGTTCTCCGTGATACTCCTTGAGCTTGCGTTGAAGCGTGCGTAGGCCGATGCCGAGCGACTCCGCCGCACGGCGCCGGTTGCCGCCCGTGACCTGCAACGCCGTCAGGATGGCCTCGCGCTCGATTTCGGCCATCGTCTTGCCGACGAGAGTCGCCACGGACGCGGGAGCGGATTCCTCCGGCGCCTCCGCCACCGAAACAGGCGATGCGGGGGCCGCCTCGGCGGACGCGACCGGGACGGGCCGGACCGCGGGCCACTCGCCCGAGCGGGGCTTCGCGGCCGCGGGAGCTCCCCCCGGCGCCGCTCGGCCGCGCACGGTCGCGGGCAGGTCGGCGGCGTCGATGCGCGTGCCCGCGGCGAAGAGAATTGCGCTCTCGAGGACGTTCTTGAGCTCGCGCACGTTGCCCGGCCAGCCGTAGCCGACGAGGGCGGCGAGGGCCGCGGGCGTCACCCCGGTCACGGGTTTGCCGTGCTCCTTCGCGAAGAGGTCGCGGAAGCGCTCGACGAGGAGCGGAATGTCGTCCTTTCGCTCGCGGAGCGGCGGAATCTCGATCGTGACGACGGACAGGCGGTAGTAGAGGTCCTGCCGGAAGCGGCCCGCCTCGATCTCGGCGCGAAGGTCGCGATTCGTGGCGGCGACGAGGCGGAAATCCACTTCGCGGCTCTCGTTGCCGCCCACCGGGGTCACGCGTTTTTCCTCGAGGACCCGGAGAAACTTGACCTGGAGGTCCGGCGGCATCTCGGAGACCTCGTCGAGGAACAGCGTGCCGCCGTGAGCCTGCTCGATGCGCCCGACGCGCTTCACGAGCGCACCGGTGAAGGCCCCGCGCTCGTGGCCGAAGAGCTCGGACTCGATGATCTCGCGCGGAATGGCCCCGCAGTTCAGGGCGACGAACGCGCGCCCGCGCCGCGGCGAGTTGTGGTGGAGCGCGTTCGCGACGAGCTCCTTCCCCGTGCCGGACTCGCCGACGATGAGGACGGTCGTCTTCGCGGGCGCGACGACACGCAGACGCGCGAAGAGCTCCTCCATGGGCTTGCTGATCCCGAGGATCGCCTCGAAGCCGAAGCGCTTGTCCAGGCGCTCGCGGAGGTCCTTGATTTCGCCGGCCTGCCGGGAACGCCGCAGCGCCGCCTCGGCCCTGAGACGGAGGTCGTCTTTCGCGAGCGGCTTGGCGACATAGTCGACGGTCCCGAGCGTGCGCGCCGAGAGCAGGGTCTCGACGTCGCCGTGCGCCGTGACGAGAAGGACAGAGACGTCGGGCCGCGCCGCAGCGAGGTCCGCCGCGAGGTCGAGCCCGCTCTTGCCGGGCATCTTGAGGTCGGTCACGACGAGGGCCACCGAGGGATCCTCGATCGCCCGTTCGAGGGCGGCGTCCGCGTCGGCGAACTCCTCCACGCGGCGGCCGTCGGTC
>DASVJU010000206.1:0-6398 GCA_036385755.1 Thermoanaerobaculia bacterium | reverse complement strand
GATCACGATGAAGGAGCTGCTCGAGGCGGGCGTTCACTTCGGCCACCAGACGAAGCGCTGGAACCCGAAGATGAAGAAGTACATCTTCGGCAAGCGCAACGGCATCTACATCATCGACCTCCAGAAGACCCTCAAGTGCTTCCGCGAGGCCGCGGCGTTCATCACGGACGTCGCCTCGCAGGGCAAGAACATTCTCTTCGTCGGGACGAAGCGCCAGGCTCAGGACGCCATCTACGAAGAGGCGAACCGTTGCGGCATGTTCTACGTGAACAACCGCTGGCTCGGCGGCACGCTCACGAACTTCGTGACGATCAGGAAGTCGATCTCGCGCCTCAAGGAGATCGAGGCCATGCTCGTCGAGGGCTCGGACGCCATCCTCACGAAGAAAGAGCGCATCGGGCTCGATCGCGAGAAGGCGAAGCTCTCGAAGAACCTCATCGGCATCAAGGAGATGGAGGAGCTGCCGGACGTCCTGTTCGTGATCGACCCCAAGAAGGAAGCGATCGCCGTCCAGGAGGCCCGGAAGCTCGGCATCCCCGTCGTCGCGATCGTCGACACGAACTGCGATCCCGACGACATCACGCACGTGATTCCGGGCAACGACGACGCGATCCGCGCCATCAAGCTCTTCACCGGCAAGATGTCCGACGCCGTTCTCGAGGGTCTGCACGCCCAGGAAGAGCGCTTCGTCGGCAAGGTCGAGCACGCGGACGACGAGCCGATGCCCACGAATTTTCAGGTCACCGACGCGAGCGCCGCCAAGCCAGAGGCGGCTGTCCTTCCGGTCCCGGTCTGATCGTTTCTCAGAAATGACGGCCGGCGGGGGACAGTGGTCTCCCGCCGGCCTTTTTGACGTAAGGGGTTTTCGATGGCGATTTCCGCAGTGATGGTCAAGATGCTCCGCGAAAAGACGGGCGCCGGCATGCTCGACTGCAAGAGTGCGCTCGAAGAGACGAAAGGCAACGTCGACGAGGCCGAGAAGATCCTTCGCAAGAAGGGACTCGCGGCCGCCGCGAAGAAGGCGGGCCGCGTGGCCGCCGAGGGCCTCATCGGCTACAGGGTGGAGGCGGGCAAGGCCGCGCTCGTCGAGCTGAACTGCGAGACCGATTTCGTCGGCCGCACGGACCAGTTCAATAAGGCGCGGCACAGCCTCGCCGAGCTCGTCCTCCACACGGACGCACTCGGAGACTCGCTGGACGGCGACGTCGAAAAGGTCAAGGCGCTTCCGGCGCCGAAGCATTTCCCCTTTGCGGCGGGCACGGTCGCCGACTCCCTGCAGGCCTTCACGGCCGAGACGGGAGAGAACACGCAGCTCCGCCGCTTCGCGCGCCTCGTGGCCGGCGCCGGGTCGGCGTTCACGCTGTACGCGCATCCGGGGGACAAGACGGTCGTCGTCGTCGAGACGAAGGGAATGCCGGAAGACCTCTCGAAGGACCTCGCGATGCACGTCGCGGCGCTGGCCCCTCAGTTCGCGAACCGGGACGGCGTCTCGGAGGCGGCGCTCGCCGACGAGCGCGAGATCGCGCGCGCCAAGGCGATCGCGGCGGGGAAACCTGAAGCCGTCGCCGTGAAGATGGTCGAGGGAATGATCGGCAAATGGTACGGCGAGGTCGTCCTCCTCGACCAGGCGTTCGCCAAGGACGACAGCAAGAAGGTGTCCCAGGTCATCGCCGAGCGCGGGGGCGCGGACGCGTCGGTCGTGAGGTTCGTGCGCTTCAAGGTGGGCGAGGGCATCGAGAAGAAGGGTGGGGACTTCGCTGCCGAAGTCGCCGCGCTCCTCAAGTAAGAACGTGGAAGCCCGCTACCGCCGGGTCCTGCTGAAACTCTCCGGGGAGGCGCTCCTCGGCAGCCAGCCCTTCGGCATCGAGCCGGCGGTGGTCGCGCGCATGGCTGACGAGATCGCGGAAGTCGCGCGTCTCGGAGTGGAGATGGCGGTCGTCATCGGCGGCGGAAACATCATCCGGGGAGTCTCCGCCGCGACGCAGGGCATCGACCGCGTCACCGGCGACAACATGGGAATGCTCGCGACGGTCATCAACGCCCTCGCTCTTCAGGACGCCCTCGAGAAGCGGGAGATCCACACGCGCGTCATGACGGCCTTCGAGGTGCGCGCGGTCGCCGAGCCCTTCATCCGGCGGCGCGCGATCCGTCACCTCGAGAAGAAGCGCTGCGTCATCTTCGCGGGCGGGACCGGCAACCCGTATTTCACGACGGACTCGGCGGCCGCGCTCCGCGCGAACGAGGTCCGTGCCGAGGTCATCCTGAAGGCGACCCGCGTGGACGGCATCTATACCGCCGATCCGAAGAAGGACCCGGCGGCCGTGTTCCTGCCGCGCGTGACCTACCAGGACGCGCTCGAAAAGCGGCTCGCGGTGATGGACGCCGCCGCGATCGCCCTCTGCAGGGACAACAAGATGCCCATCCGCGTCTTCAACCTCCTCGTGCCGGGCAACATTCGTCGCGTCGTTCTGGGCGAGGCGGTCGGAAGCATCGTCGAAACCGCAAAGGCCTGAACGGGCCGCCGCGAGAACGAGGAGACACGAACCATGCCGCTGACCGAGATCAAAAAGGAAACCGAGCGCCGCATGCATGCGTCCCTGGACGCGCTCAAGACCGAGCTGAAGCACCTCCGGACGGGCCGCGCGTCCGTCGGGATCCTCGAGGGAATCCTCGTGGAGTACTACGGCACCATGACCCCGCTCAACCAGGTCTGCAACCTCTCGACGCCGGACGCCACGCTCATTCTGGCGTCCCCCTGGGAGCCGTCTCTCTGTCCGGTCATCGAGAAGGCGATCCGGACGAGCGACCTCGGCCTCAATCCCTCCTCGGATGGAAAGATCGTGCGCATTCCCGTCCCGCAGCCGACGGAAGAACGCCGCAAGGAGATCGTCAAGAAGGCGCATGGCTTCGCCGAGCATGCGAAAGTCGAGATCCGCCATCACCGCCACGAGGGGAACGACGCGATCAAGAAGGAGGCGAAGGCCTCCTCGGTCTCGGCCGACGACGAGAAGCGCTCCCTCGACGAGATCCAGAAGCTGACGGACAGGTGCGTCGCCGAGGTGGACAGCGTCCTGAAGACGAAGGAAGCGGAAGTCCTCGCTCGGTAAACAAGACACCGTGAAGAAAACACAGTGAAGAAATCGCAGGGGGCGGTGACCCTCGTCACGGCACTGATCCCGGCGGCCGGATTCGGAGCCCGCTTCCACGAAGGCGGCCCGAAGGCGCTCGTGCCGCTCCGGGGAAAGCCGATGCTCCTGCACGCGCTCGAACGGCTGGCCGCGTCCGGCCGCCTGCGGTCGGCGGTGATCGCCGTTTCGCCAGGTCACGAGGATGCTTTTCGGGAGGTCCTGGCAGGCGCTCCCGTGCCGTGCACGCTCGTCGAGGGTGGCGTCACCCGGCGCGAGTCCGTGGCCCGGGCATTCCTCGCGACGAAGTTCGAGAGCGACGACGATCTCGTCCTCATCCACGACGCGGCCCGCCCGCTCGTGGATCCCGCGGAGGTCGCGGCCGTCGTGGACGCCGCCGCGAAGACCGGCGCGGCCATCGCGGGTTACTCGGTCGTCGAGACGATCAAGCGCGTCCACGGCGGCGCCGTCGTCGAGACCGTCCCGCGCGGGGATCTCTTCGCGGCGACGACGCCTCAGGTCTTTCGCGCGGGCCTGCTCCGGCCCGCGGTGGAAAAAGACGGCGGGCCGGAAACGACGGACGATTCCCAGCTCGTGGAACGGGCCGGCGGTTCGGTGACCGTCGTCCTCACGTCACGCTGGAACATCAAGATCACGTACCCCGAGGACCTCGCGTGGGCCGAGGCCTTCCTCGCGCGCGGCTGACGTGAGGATCGGCCACGGCTTCGACGCGCATCCGCTCCTGGCCGGACGCCCGTGCGTCCTTGGGGGAGTCGCCGTGCCGTGCGACGCGGGTCCGCTCGGACATTCCGACGGCGACGTCGTCCTCCACGCGCTCGCCGACGCGCTGCTCGGGGCGGCGGCCGCCGGTGACCTCGGCTCGGTGTTCGGGACGGACCGCCCGGAATGGCGGGACGCACCCGGCGAGGCGCTCGTGCGCCATGTGCGGGAGCTGACCGACCACCCGCCGATCGAAAACGTGGACGTCACGATTCTGGCCCTGCGCCCGAAGGTCGCGGAATTCCAGGAGGCCATGCGGGCGAACATCGCCGCTCTCCTCGGCACCGAGCGGTCTCGTGTTTCCGTAAAGGCATCGTCCGGAAACGGCCTCACCGATTTCGGCCGAGGCGAGGGCGTCGCGGCGACCGTTCTGGTGCTCGTCGGGGAGGCAGCGGCCGCGTGATCGTCTCCGGCTTCCATCCCGTCCGCGAAGTGCTCGAGCGGCGTCCGCGCTCCGTCGAGGCGCTCCTCGTGCAGCGGGGCCGCAAGGACGCGCGCGCCGGAGAGATCGAGGAGCTCGCCCGCCAGAAGGGCGTGCCCGTCCGCATCGTCGCGAAAGAAGAGCTCGACCACGTCGCGGGCCGTGCGCACAACGGGGTCGCGGCACGCGTCGCCGAGCGCGAGTACGACGACGTCGAGGTCTGCCTCGCGGGAGAAACGGGGAGACGCTGCGTCCTCTTCCTCGACGAGGTCACGGACCCTGGCAATCTGGGTTCCGTTCTCAGGACCGCGGGTGCCGCGGGCGCTTCGGTCGTCCTGACCGAGCGGCACTCGGCGGGGCTCAACGAGACCGTTTCCAAGGCGTCGGCGGGGGCGCTCGAGCGGGTCAAGGTTGGCCGGGTCGTGAACGCTGCCCGATTCATCGCTCAGGCAAAGGAGGCGGGATTCTGGGTGTTCGGGGCCGCGATGGAAGGCGAAAACCTCTATGGCGTCGACATTTCCGGGGATGTCGTCCTCTGCCTCGGGTCCGAGGGAGACGGGCTTAGACGTCTCACAAAAGAATCATGCGATAGATTGATTTCTATCCCGATGAAGGGCGGAACGGGTTCCCTGAACGTCGCCGTCGCCGCGGGCGTCCTGGCCTTCGACTGGGTGAGGCGCCAGCGCCACACCGAACTCGCCACGGCATGAAAATGGCTTGACGGGGTGCGAATAAGACTGATATAAACCGCGGTTCGCGCCTTTGCCGAGGTGCGCGAAGCCGTGCCACCGCTTCCATTTACCGGTTCCGGGTCGCACGGTCGAGCTCTCTTCGGCAGAAATGCGAATGCTGGCGTAGCTCAATGGGTAGAGCAGCCGATTTGTAATCGGCAGGTTGCGGGTTCGAGTCCCATCGCCAGCTCCACGGTGAGCCTCCGGGGGCCGGAGAACGGGATAAACGAAGGACGGGATAGGGGCAGATGGCCGAGCGGTTAATGGCAGCAGACTGTAAATCTGCCGCACTCACGTGCTACGGGGGTTCAAATCCCTCTCTGCCCACCACCTTTCGCGGCGCGAAAGATGGTGGACAGCTGCCAGCTATTTTTTTCTCGGGGGTACTGTCCCCCCGAACCCCCCCACGGGGGAAATTCACGCCGGCCCACGTAGCTCAGTTGGTAGAGCACGTCCTTGGTAAGGACGGGGTCAGCAGTTCAAATCTGCTCGTGGGCTCCATCTTCATGAATCAGGAGAACCCGGGGGCCGGGTTCTCCCGAACCCTCTCCGCGCCAATCTTGGAGAACTTTCGCGGGAGTAACTCAGGGGTAGAGTCACAGCCTTCCAAGCTGTTGGTCGCGGGTTCGAATCCCGTCTCCCGCTCCATGAGCAACAACGTGGCTTTCGCACAATGGTCTTCGCACAGGGGTGTAGCTCCAACTGGCTAGAGCGGCGGTCTCCAAAACCGTAGGTTCGGGGTTCGAATCCCCGCACCCCTGCCAAGGCCGCACGGTCCGAGTGGCGACGAAGAGACGAAGAAACGAAGAAACGAACGACCCGGGCAACGAAACGAAGAAAGCCCCGAACGTAAGGACGAACGAAAAGACATGAATCTGAGCGAGCGCTGGAACAACTTCCGCGGATTCCTTTCCGAGGTCCGGAAGGAATCGGGAAAGGTCTCGTGGCCCGGTCGTGAAGAGGTCATCGGAACGACCACCGTCGTCATCGTTTATACGGCCCTCGTCGGCGCGTTCCTGTTTCTCGTGGACGCGGCCGTGACGCCGCTCGTGAACAAGCTCTTCGCGGCCTTCGGCAGCTGAACGACAAAGGACGGACACCCGTGAGCACCACCGATCCGCAGGATCAGACGACCGCCGCCGCGCTTTCCGCAGGCGCGCCGATGGACTGGTTCATCGTGCACACGTATTCGGGCTTCGAGGACCGCGTCGTCCTCGAATTGACGAACCGCATCAAGGCCCTCGGCATGGAGACCCACTTCGGCGAGATCCGCGTGCCGAAAGAGACGGTCGTCGAGATGAAGGCCGGCAAGCGCCGCAACGTCGAGCGGAAGTTCTTCCC
>DASVJU010000205.1:0-4033 GCA_036385755.1 Thermoanaerobaculia bacterium | reverse complement strand
CTCGAGCCGGTACACGAAAACGTTCTTCCCGCCCGCTCCGGCGACATAGACACGCGAGCCGTCCGGCGCGACCGCGAGGCCGAGCCAGGACTTCTTCACGGGCTCCCTCGCGAGCATCTTCCCGGTCGCCGCGTCGAGAAGGTGGAGCGACTGGTCGTCCGCACCCGTGCACGCGACGACGACGCGCCGGCCGTCGGGTGTCAGGGCGAGGGCGAACGGATACGGCGCAACCTCGGTCTGCGTCCCGGCCGGCGTCAGGAGCCGGCCGTTCGGAAGCAGCATCTCGCCCGTCGGAAGCTTTCCGGGGACGAGACGGTCGGCAGCCGGCGCGGAGAGGGCGAAAGCGAGCGTGACGAGGGGGAAAAGACTGACGGCTCGGTGCATGGACCGAGACTATCGCGGACTCAAGAAGAAGGGTGCAATCATGCCCGCTCATAATCCGCTCGGGATGACGCAATCGGACTCCCACGACCGAACGGGTCTCGCCGCGCTCTTCCTGCGCCTCGGCGCCACCGCGTTCGGCGGTCCGGCCGCCCACATCTCGATGATGGAGCACGAGGTCGTGATGCGCCGCGGCTGGATGACGAGAGGCGAGTTTCTCGATCTCCTCGGCGCGACGAATCTCGCGCCGGGGCCGACCTCCACGAAGATGGCTCTCTTCATCGGCTACGCGCGCGGGGGTTGGCCGGGCTTCCTTCTCGCGGGCCTCGGTTTCGTCCTTCCCGCGACGCTGATCGTGACGGCGTTCGCCTGGGTCTATGTCCGGTTCGGATCGCTGCCGGCACTCCCCCATTTCTTCGAAGGGATCAAGCCCGTCGTCCTCGCGCTCATCGTGCAGGCGCTCGCAGTGCTCGGCCGCGCGGCCGTGAAAAACCGGTTCCTCCTCGCCCTCGGGCTGGCCGCGCTGGCAGGCGCTTTTTTCGTCAACGAGATCGTTCTGCTGCTCGTTGCCGGCCTCGTCTCGGTTGGGGCCATGGCGTTTGAAGATTTGCTTAGAATGGGTAAGAGGGAGGCCCCCGCGCCGGCCCCGCCGCAGCGCGTCGAGGATGCCGAGCCCCATGTACCTTCTAAGAAAATCTTCTTCCTTCCTCTTTCTCTTCCTCTTCTTCTCCCAGCGGCAATTTCTTCTTCTTTCTCCCTCACGAGCCTCTTCCTCTTCTTCCTGAAGACCGGCGCGATCCTTTTCGGCAGCGGCTACGTTCTCCTGGCGTTCCTCAAGGCCGATCTCGTCGAGCGCTGGCACTGGCTCACGAGCGCGCAGCTCCTCGACGCCGTGGCCGTCGGCCAGTTCACTCCGGGGCCCCTCTCGTCCACGGCGACGTTCATCGGCTACGTGCTGGGCGGCCTGCCGGGCGCGGCCGTCGCGACGCTTGGAATCTTTCTTCCGGCCTTCGCGTTCGTCGCGCTGATGGTCCCCTTCGTCCTCCGCCTCAGGCGGTCGAAGCCTCTCGGCGCGTTTCTCGACGGCGTCAACGTGGCCGCACTCGCGCTGATGGGGTCCGTCACATTGCTCTTCGCCGCGCCGGCGCTCACGAACGGGCCGACGGTCGCGCTGTTCCTCGCCGGCGTCGCGATTCTCGCCACGATCCGGATCAATGCGGCATGGCTCGTCCTGGCAGGCGGCATTCTCGGAGTCGTCTTCGGCTGACCTTCGCCCGTTATAATCTCAGGTCGTCCCGCGCGCGCCTTCCGGCGCGGCGCCCCGTCCATCCATCAAGGAGACTCGTGAGCGTCAATCCCTCCCCTTCCTACGACCTCGTCGTCATCGGCTCCGGCCCCGGAGGCTACGTCGCCGCCATCCGGGCGTCGCAACTCGGCCTCAGGACGGCTCTCGTCGAAAAGGACGCGAAGGTCCCCGGTGTCGGGCTCGGCGGCACGTGCCTCCACCGCGGATGCATTCCCACGAAAGCAATGCTCAAGTCCGCCTCGCTCTTCGACGAGGCGAAAAACCACGCCGCGGAGTTCGGCGTCCGCGTCGCCGGCGTCGAGCTCGACTTTCCGGCCGTCGTCAAATTCCGCGACAAGGTCGTCTTCAAGGGGGCAAGAGGCGTCGAATACCTCATGAAGAAGAACAAGGTCGACGTCCACGCGGGCCTCGGGCGTCTCGTCTCGCCGGCGCAGGTGGCCGTGAAGGGCGATCGAGGCGAGACGATCCTGAACACGAAGAACGTTCTCATCGCGACGGGCTCGGTCCCCCGCGATCTTCCGTTCCTGAAGGCGGACGGCCAGCAGGTCCTGAACTCGGATCACATCCTGAAGTCGCCGTCGATCCCGAAGTCCCTGCTCGTCGTCGGTTCGGGCGCCGTCGGGTCGGAGTTCGCGTCCTGCTTCTCGCGTTACGGCACGAAGACCGTCCTCGTCGAGGTCCTCCCCCGCGTCCTTCCGGTGGAAGACGAGGAGATTTCGAAAGAGGTCGAACGTCTCTTCAAGAAGCGCGGGATCGAGGTGCTCACGAAGACGGGCGTCGAGTCGGTCACGCCGAACGGAGACGGGACTGTCACCGTCAAGGCGAGGGGGCCGGACGGCGGGCCGCTCTCGTGGTCCGTCGAAAAGGTCCTGCTCGCCGTCGGCCGCGCGCCGGTGACCGAGGGGCTCGGGCTGGAAGCCGCCGGCGTCGCGACCGAACGCGGCTACGTGAAGGTGGATGCGCACCAGCGCACGAACGTTCCGGGCGTCTTTGCGATTGGCGACGTCACTCCGACGATCTGGCTCGCCCACGTCGCGTCCGCCGAAGGTATCGTGGCCGCCGAGACGATGGCCGGCGCGCCCACTTTCCCGGTCAACCGCGATCAGGTGCCGGGCTGCACCTACTGTGATCCGGAGGTCGCGTCGATCGGCCTCACCGAAGCGAAGGCGAAAGAGCGCGGCTACGTCGTGAAGACCGGGAAGTTCAGTTTCGGCATCCTCGCCAAGACGATGATGGAGCCCACACAGGACGGCTTCGTGAAGATCGTCTCGGACGCGAAATACGACGAGATTCTCGGCGTCCACATCGTCGGCCCGCACGCGACCGAGCTCATCGCCGAGGCCGGCGCGCTCCTGCGGCTCGAGGCGACGACCGAAGAAATGATCCGGACGATCCACGCGCACCCGACGCTCTCGGAAGCGCTCCACGAGGCTGCGGAGGCCGTCCACGGCCACAACATCCACGGGTAACCCTGTCGCGCGGGAGGCGGCGCGGCTCGCTTTCGCGCTCCTCGGTGTCGCGGGAGCGACGGCCCTCGGCCGGGCGGTCGGCGCGAACGCGACGACCGTCGGCTTCGTCTACCTCGTCGTCGTCCTCTTCGCGGCGGCGCGCTTCGGATTCGTCGCGTCGGCTGCGGCGTCGCTCGCCGCGACGGCCTGCTACAACTACTTCTTCCTTCCGCCCGTCGGGACCTGGACGATCGCGGACCCCGCGAACTGGGTGGCCCTCGCGACCTTCCTCCTCGCCTCTGTCGTCGTGAGCCGTCTCGTCGCCCACTCCCAGCGCCGGGCTGCGGACGCCGAGGCGCGCCGGACGGAGATGGAAGCTCTCTACGACCTCTCGATCGAACTTTTCGCCGCCACGAACCGCGTCGGCGCGCTGGGTGAAGCGGCGGGACGCGCCCTGAGGACGATCGGGGCCTCGGGAGGCGGACTGGTGCTCTTCGGTAACGGCCCCCCCGAGGTCGTCGTCTCTGTCGGGCAGGGACTCGACGCCGGCGATCCGCTTCTCGAAAGCGTCGGCCGCGCGGGGGAGCCCGCCGAGGTGGCCGCCAACGACGGCACGCGAGACGTCTATCTGCCGCTCGCCGTGGGCGGCCGCACGAACGGCGTCCTCGTCGTACGCGGTACGCGCGCGGAACGCAACGCCCTCGCCTCCGTCGGTCGCCTCGTGGCGCTCGCGGTCGAAAGGGAACGGTTCCTCTCGGAGCGCGCGCACCTCGAGGCCCTGCGCGAGAGCGACGCTCTGAAGACGTCCCTGCTGCGCGCCGTCTCCCACGACCTGAGGACGCCGATCACGGCGATCCAGCTCGGCCTCGAGCGCCTGCGCCGCACGGCCGCGGCCGCG
>DASVJU010000204.1:0-27824 GCA_036385755.1 Thermoanaerobaculia bacterium | reverse complement strand
TTCGCGTCGACGAGCGCCTCGATGCGCGCGACGTGACGTTCGAAGAGGCGCTCCCGGCGCTTCGGATGGCGGTTGCCGAGGACCGCAGCGCGAGGGCGGTCGGGGAGGCCATCGCCGGGGCCCACCGGCGCTTCCCGGTGTCCGTGGTCGAGGATCATCTCCCCTTCCCGTACGTCGGATCGAACCCCCGCAGCGGTGAATCGCGTTGACGGCGGGGAGCCAGGGGCCGCGGCCCGGATTTCGCTAGACTGCGCCCCGTGAAGTCATTCCGGCTCCCCCGTGTCCTCTTTTCCGCCGTCTTCCTGTCCGCGGCGTTTGGCGCCTGTCTTGCCGCCGTCCTCGCCGCCGGGCCTCTCTGGGCCGGCGAGGTCGTCAACCGCATCCTCGTGCACGTGAACTCGCGCGTCATCACGCAGAGCCAGTTCGACGCGCGGATCGAACAGACCATCCACGAGTCGGGCCCCCCGCCGAATGCCGCCAAGGGCGAGGAGATGAAGAAGAGCGTCCTGGAAGAGCTCGTGAACGAGGCTCTCCTCGAGGACCGTGCCAAGGAGCTCGACCTCGTCACGTCGGACGCCGAGATCGAGGACCAGATCAAGCGGCTCAAGGAGCAGAACAACGTCACGACGGAAGAGGACTTCGCGAAGGGGCTCGCGCAATCCGGCCTCACGGTCGACCGCCTGCGCGACCAGTTGCGCCGCACCGTGACGCTGCAGCGCGTCGTCGGCCGCGAGGTGAACAGCAAGGTCGACCTGTCGGACGACGCGCTGCGCATCATCTACGAAAGGGAGAAGGAGACGTGGCGGGTGCCCGAGAAGGCGCATCTCGCCGAGATCCTCGTCTCGAACGGCGACGACCCTGCCCGGGCGGCGCGCCGCGCGAAGGAGGCGTCGGATCTCGTCAAGGGCGGCGCGAAATTCGAGGCCGTCGTGAAGGACTATTCGGACGGAGCCACGAAGGCGCGAGGCGGTGATCTCGGGACGGTGGCGCGCGGTGAGCTCACCGCCGAGATCGACAAAGCGGTGTTCTCGCTGCCCGTCGGCACGGTGTCGGAACCGATCGGCACGAAGTTCGGCTGGCACCTCGTCAAGGTGATCGAGAAGATCCCCGTTTCCTACAAGCCGTTCGCCGACGTGAAGGCGCAGCTTCTGAAGCGCGAGCAGGACACGCAGTTCCAGAAGAAGCTCGCCGAGTATCTCGCCAAGATCAAGCGGGAAGCCGTGATCCGCGTGTCACCCGAAGGCCAGGCGTACTACACGCCGGCGGTCGCGGCTGCGGCCTCCACTCCCGACTCCCCTTCGGCTTCGCCTCCGACGAAACGCTGACGCCGGCGCGTCAGCCCGCGAGGAGCTCGGCGCGCCAGCGCGAGAGCCCGCCCTCGGTGACGAGGAGATCCGCCGTCAGGCGGCCGTTCGCGCGGCGGGTCTTCGCGGCGACCGTGAGGACCGCCCGGGAGGCGAGGACTCCGGGGTCGAGCCCGAGCGCGACGGCCTTCGCGTCCCGGGACTTCTTCAGCGTTTCCACGTCGCGCTCGAGCGCCGGGTCCGACTCGACGCGTTCGCTGCGGCGAACCCCGGGCCATGCGGACGGCGCGAGGGCGGCGGCGCTCCCGAGAGCCTCGCGCAGGGCGCGCGCGAAAGCCTCGGGCAACGGGCGCGGGCCCGGAAAAAGCTTCGAAAGGTCCCTCTCGCCGCCGGCGGCCAGCTTCGCGGCGAAGAGGAGGCGCTCGTTCGTGAGGACGCGGAACGGAGGACGGTCGAGGGCGCGGGCCCGCGTGTCCCGCGCCTCCCAGAGGGCGCGCCCGAAGGCGCGCTCCTTGTCCGTCAGGGCGTTCGTGCCCTTGATCCGCCAGTCGCTCTCCGGATCCGCCTCGCGCCCGGAAGGAAAAACCGCCGCCGCCAGCCGCGCGCACTCCTCGGCGTGCCACGCGAGGCGCCCCTTCGCCTCGAGGTCCCGCGTGATCGATTCCACGAGCGCCGCGAGATGGAGGACGTCGGCCGCGGCGTAGGCGACGAGCGGCGGTGTGAGAGGCCGCTCGCTCCAGTCGGCGCGCTGGTGCGCCTTGTCGAGCGTGATCCCGACACGCGCCGCGAGGAGCGCGGCGAGACCGATCTCCTTCTCGCCGAGAAGCTGCGCCGCGAACATGGTGTCGAAGAGCGACGTCGCCCGGAAGCCGTAACCGCGAAAGAGGAGCCGGAGGTCGTAGTCGGCGCCGTGCATGAGGAGCCGCCTCGGCGCGAGCCGCGCGAGGAGTGCGCCGACGTCGAGCGTCTGGAGCGGGTCCACGAGGTGGGCCGTGCCGTCCCACGAAAGCTGCAGGAGGCACACCTTTTCGAAATAGTGATGAAACGAGTCCGCCTCGGTGTCGAGCGCCACGTCGGCGCCGGGATTTTCGTCGAGCGCGGAGAGGAGCGCGCCGAAAGACTCCGCGTCGGAGACGAGACGCGCGCCGGCGGGGGAAACGGACGGGTCGGCCACCGCCCCGAGCGTACACCGCGGCGGCAGTGCACCCGCAACGTGCTCCGCCTGAGGGATTTCCCTTGACGCCAGCCCGATTCGCGCCGGATACTCTCGGTGGAAATAAGTGGTCAAGAGTGGCGTCTTGTGGGTGTCCCGGGGAACCGGGGGATTCCCGTGACGCCGCCCGCGGGCTTCTTTTCCAAGGGAAGAGTATGGACCGTCTTCGAGGCAGCGCGGAAACGACGGTGGACGAGAAGGGCCGCTTCAAGGTCCCTTCCGTGTTTCGCGCGCCGATCGAAGAGACGTTCGGGCCCGAATTCTTCGTCACGTCCATTTCCGGTGTCGACGTTCTGGTCTTTCCGATGCCGGTCTGGAACGCGGTGGAGGAAAAGCTCGCCGCGATGCCGGCGATCCACCGCGCGAAGGCGAAGTTCCAGGAGCGCTTCAACACGTACGGGCAGGTGGCGCGCATGGACGCGCAGGGCCGTCTCCTCGTGCCCTCTTTGCTGCGCGAGGTCTCGGGGATCCAGGGCGACGCCCTCGTCCTCGGACAGACCGATCACCTGAAGCTCGTCGACCGCACGAAGCATCTCAAGAACCTCCGCACGGCCACGATCACGGATGAGGACTACGACGAACTCGCACGCCATCTCGTCTGACGCGCCATGCCCGAGGCCGGCGCGGTTCACGTCCCCGTCCTCCTCCGGGAGGTCGTCGCGGCGCTCCGGCCGGAGCGTGGCGGGGTGTACGTCGACGCCACGCTCGGCCTCGGCGGACACGCGCGCGCGCTCCTCGAGGCGTCTCAGGACACGCGCGTCGTCGGGATCGACCGCGACCCTGCGGCTCTTCGGATCGCTCGCGAGCGGCTCCTGGCTTTCGGCGACCGTCTCGTCACGGTGGAGGGTCGGTACGAGGACCTCGCGGCCCATCTCGATGGGCTGGGCCTTCCGCGCGTGGACGGCATCCTCGCGGACCTCGGTGTCTCCTCGATGCAGCTGGACCTCGCGGAGCGGGGATTCTCGTTCATGAAGGATGGTCCGCTGGACATGCGCATGGGCGCCGCCGGACCAACGGCCGCCGACCTCGTGGCGACGGCCTCACGCGAAGAGTTGACGCGGATCTTCCGCGAGTGGGGGGAGGAGCGCATGGCGGGACCGATCGCTCGTAGGGTCGTGGAGGCTCGGAAGACGTCGCCCATTAGGACGACCGGCGAAATGAGGAGCCTCGTGCTGAAGGTCCTCGGACCGAAGCGCCCGATGCACAAAGACCCCGCGACGCGCGTCTTTCAGGCGCTCCGGATTGCGACGAACCGCGAGCTCGTCGAGCTCGAGCGGTTTCTCGACGACGCGATCGAGCGCCTGGCGCTCGGGGCGCGCCTTTCGGTCCTGTCGTACCACTCGCTCGAGGATCGCATCGTCAAACACACGTTCCAGCGCCACACGGCGGGGTGCACCTGCCCGCCTTCGTTCCCCGTGTGCGTGTGCTCGCGGCGCCGCGTCATGGCTCTCGTCACGCGCAAGTCGCTTCGTCCCACGCTCGCCGAACTCGGCGAAAACCCCCGCGCGCGCTCGGCGCGGATGCGCGTCCTCGAGCGCGTCGCCGAGGATGGCGCCGGTCCGGGCACGCCCCAAGGGTAGGAACTCCGCCCATGGCGTACGCGGTCCGCCGCCCGGTCGAAAATCTCTATCTCGTGCGGGAGCGCGACCGGCGGCGGACGCGCGAGCTCGTCGCCCTCGCGCTTGCCGCGGTGCCGCCGGCGGTGGTCTTGTTCCTCGCAATCTGGGCGAATCTCGAAACCGTTCGTCTCGGATACCAGCTGGCCAACGTCTCGAAGAACCGCGAAGCGCTGCTCGAGAGGAAGCACCGTCTCGAGATGGACCGCTCCCAGGCTGCCGCGCTCGCGCGCGTGGAGCCCATCGCGCGGGGCACGCTGGGCCTCGTGCCTCCCACGCTCGACCAGGTCATCCTCGTGAGAGACACGGCTCTCGAACCTTCGCTTCCGTCCGCGCCCGTGCCGCGGTCCGAGACGCCCGCACCTTCGAAGGTCGGGCCTTGAGCGCTGCTCCGCGCCCGGACCGCCGCGCCCTTTTCATGCTCGCGGGCGTCGGCCTGTGGATCGTCGTGCTCCTCCTGCGTCTCGTCGACCTGCAGGTTCTCAGGAAGGACGAGTTCACGCGGCGGGCCGCCAGACAGCAGGAGCGCACCGTCGATCTCGCCCCGCGGCGCGGCGTCATCAAGGATGCCGACGGCACCTATCTCGCGATCAACGCCCGAGCCGAGTCCGTGTTCGCGATTCCGTCGGACGTCGTCGACGCCGACGGGGAGGCCGCTCTCCTCGCGCCCCTGCTCAAGCATCCGGTGAAAGAGCTCGCCCGGAAGCTCGAGAGCCCGGACAAGGACTTCATCTGGGTCGCCCGGCGCGTGAGCGACGGAGTCGCCGCGCGCGTAAAGGCCCTCGTCGCCGAGAAGCGCGTCCCCGGCATCCAGCTCGTCGCGGAATCCGTGCGGCGCTATCCCGAGGGGACGCTCGCGGCGGCGGCGCTGGGCTACGTCGGCACCGACAACCAGGGGCTCGCGGGACTCGAATACCGTTTCGACGCCGACGTGCGCGGCAAGCCGGCGCGCGTCACGCTCTTGCGCGACGCGGCACAGCGCTCGTACTCGACGCGGTTGCGCGGGGGCGGCGACGCCCCGGCCGAGGGCAACGAGGGAGCGTCGCTCACCCTCACTCTCAGGACCGCCGTCCAGCACGCGGCCGAACGCGAGCTCGCGAAGGTCGTCGCCGAGTCGCATGCGAAGGGCGCCTCGGCGGTCGTTCTCGATCCGGCGACGGGAGCGATCCTCGCGCTTGCCTCGTATCCGACGTTCGACCCGAACCGGTTCTCGGAGGTGGATGCCGACGCGCGGCGCTGCCGCCCGCTCGCGGACGCCTACGAGCCCGGGTCGACGTTCAAGATCGTGGCTGCTTCGTCGGCGCTCGACTCGGGGACGATCTCTCTCGACGACCCGATCGACTGCGGCGGCGGCACGCTCACGATCGGATCCACCACGATTCACGAGCACGGCGGCAAGGGCTGGAGCGTGCTCACGATCGGCGACATCCTCGCGCGCTCCTCGAACATCGGGATCGCCCACGTGGCCATGACGATCGGCCGCGCCCCGTTCTACAAGTCGGTGAGGGACTTCGGCTTCGGCCAGAAGACGGGCGTCGAGCTCGAAGGCGAAACCGCAGGCATCCTCCAGGACAAGGCCGGCTGGAGCGCTCTCACGTTGCCGACGATGGCGTTCGGCCAAGAGATCGGCGTCACGGTCCTGCAGATGGCGCGGGCCTACGCCGCGATCGCGAACGGCGGCGTGCTTCCAACGGTGCACATGGTGGATGCGATTCAGATCTCGGGTGCGCCGGAACGGAGCATCGAACGCCCGACGCCGCGGCGCCTCATGAGCGAGGAGACGGCACGCGTGATGCGGGTCCTTCTCCAGAGGGTCGTCGAGATGGGAACTGGAAAAGCGGCCGCGATTCCGGGATACAGCGCAGCCGGCAAGACGGGCACGGCGCAGAAGGCGGTGCCAGGCGGGGGTTACTCCCGTGAGAAGTACGTGGCCTCGTTCATCGGCTTCACGCCCGCCGACCGTCCGCGTGTCGTGATCGCCGTCGTGGTGGACGAGCCGAAGGGAAAGACATACGGCGGCGAGGTCGCGGCGCCCGTCTTCGCCGCGATCGGCGCGGAGACGCTTCGCATCCTGCGCGAGCCCCCTGCGGCGGTCGGGACGGCGCGTCCCTCCGTCCTCACCGCGGATCTCGCCGAGGGGGCCGCGGCCTCCGCGCTCAGCGCCCGCCTCCACGCCGACGACCTCGTTCCCGCTTCGAATCGTCTGGAGCGCGGGAGCGATGCCATGGATCGCGTGCCGGATGTCTCCGGCCGGAGCGCGCGCGACGCGGTGAGACTTCTCGCGGCGCGCGGGCTTGCGGCGCACGTTTCGGGAACGGGGTTCGTCGTGTCCCAGGAGCCGCCCGCGGGTGCGCCCGTCGAGCGGGGCGGCGCCTGTGCGCTCGTTCTCGGGCAGGCGCCTGCGGCGGGAGACACGCCATGAAGCTTTCCGCGCTCGCGGCGGACGTTCCGCACCGTCGCGCGGGCTCTCCCGGGGACCCCGAGGTCCTCGCGGTGACGCACGATTCCCGCGCGGCGGCTCCGGGGACGCTTTTCGCCGCGCTTCCCGGCCTGAAGGCGGACGGCAGGCACTTCGTGGCCGACGCGGTGGCCCGCGGCGCCGTGGCGGCGCTCGGCCTCGCGCCCGGGCCGGCAGCCGCCTCCGTGCCGTATCTCGAGGTCGAGAACCCGCGGCGCTCGGCGGGTCTCATGGCGGCGCTCCTCGCGGGGAGGCCGTCGGAGAAGCTCGTCATGGTGGGCGTGACCGGGACGAGCGGCAAGACGACGACGACGTACCTTCTCGAGGGCCTTCTCGCGGGGCGTCACCGCATGCGCGGCTTCTTCGGCACGATCGTCTATCGCGGCGTGGGCGGCCACGCCTCCGCCATCGCCTCGCCCCACACGACCCCCGAAGCCACGGAGCTCCAGCCGATGCTTCAGGCGCTCGCCGCCGACGGCGGTACCGCCGCGATCATGGAATGCTCCTCGCACGCGCTCGTCCTCGAGCGTCTCGCGGGCTGCGCGTTCGACGTCGCGGTCTTTCTGAACCTGTCGCGAGAGCACCTCGACTTCCATCGCGACATGGACGACTACTTCGAGGCGAAGACGCGGCTCTTCGGGCTCTTGAAGCCGAATGGGAAAGCGGTCGTCAATCTCGGGGATGAGTACGGGATGCGCCTCGCGAGTCGACTGGTCGCAGATCGGACCGTTGGCTTTTTCTTAGAAGGTGAAGAGGGGAGCGCCGCCGAAGGCGGCGCCGTTGCGGCCGCGAACGCGGCCGCGGGGGGTTTCTTCGCGACGGTCATCGGGCGCGCGACGCTTTCGACGACCGGAACGCGCCTCGACGTCGAGGTCTCTTCTTCTTCCCCCTTCAAAGAAAAAAACACCCTGACGCTAGCCCCACTGAAGGTCGAGAAGAACGGTCAGCCGAAAGCCCTATTAACAGTAAATTCCCCTCTCCTCGGCCGCCCGAACGCCGAGAACCTGCTCGCCGCGGCGGCCGCCGGACTGGCGCTCGGCCTTTCCCCCGCGGAGATCTCGGAAGGGTTGGGCGCCGTCGCGAGCGTTCCGGGCCGGCTCGAGCTCGTGCCGAACGCACTCGGCTTGACGGTCCTCGTCGACTACGCGCACAAACCCGCCGCCCTCGAGGGCGTGCTGAAGACGGTGCGCACGATCGCCGCGGCGAGCGGCGGCCGCGTGATCGCCGTGTTCGGATGTGGCGGCGACCGGGACAAGGGCAAACGCCCCGAGATGGGCCGCATCGCGGCTCTCCTTGCCGACGAGGTCGTCGTCACTTCCGACAACCCGCGCTCCGAAGATCCCGAGGCGATCCTCCAGGACGTGCGGGCCGGCGTGGAGGCGGCGGGGAAGACCGCGCGCTACGTCGTGGACCGCCGCGAGGCGCTCGCCGAGGCGTTCTCCCGCGCGCGGGCGGGGGACGTCGTCCTCGTGGCGGGCAAGGGACATGAGACGGTCCAGGTCGTGCGCGGCGGCGAACTGCCGTTCGACGACCGCCTCGTGGCCCGGGCGCTGCTCGAAGAGCGCGCGAGAGCGGCGCGATGATCCTCTGGCTGCTCTACCCGCTGCACGGCCAGCTTCCGCTCCTCAACGTGTTCCGCTACATCACGTTCCGCGCGGCGAACGCGGCGTTGATGGCGCTTCTCCTCTCCATCTTTCTCGGCCCGGCGCTCATCCGCTGGCTGCGCGCCCGGCAGATCGGCCAGTCGATTCGTGAGGAAGGCCCGAAGGGCCACCACGTGAAGGCGGGCACGCCCACGATGGGCGGCGTCCTCATCAACCTCGCGATCGTCGTCCCGACCCTCGTGTTCGCCGATCTCTCGAACCGTTACGTGTGGGTCGCTCTCGCGGCGACCGTCCTCGCGATGCTGATCGGCGTCGGAGATGACTGGCGAAAGGTGTCGCGAAAGAGCAACCGGGGCCTCTCGGGCCGCCAGAAGCTCGTCCTGCAGACCGCGATCGGGCTCGGCGTCGCCTGGGCGTCGGTGAAGCTCTTCGAAGCGCGCACGGACGCGACGCACATCGCGCTGCCGTTCCTGAAGAACGTCCACCCGGACCTCGGGATCTTCTACATCCTCCTTGCCGCGATCGTCGTCGTCGGCTCCTCGAACGCCGTCAACCTCACGGACGGCCTCGACGGTCTCGCGATCGGAGCCACGCTCGTCGCCTCGGCTACCTTCGCGATCCTCGCGTACATCGCGGGCAACGCGAAGACCGCGAGCTACCTTCTCGTTCCCTCCGTCCCAGGGACGGGCGAGCTCGCGGTGTTCTGCGCCGCCATCGTGGGGGCGTCGCTCGGCTTCCTCTGGTTCAACGCGCATCCGGCCGAGGTCTTCATGGGCGACACGGGCTCGCTCGCCCTCGGCGCGGCGCTCGGGACGGTCGCCGTCCTCATCAAGCAGGAAATCCTGCTCGTTCTCGTCGGCGGCCTCTTCGTCGTCGAAGCCGTCTCCGTGATCCTGCAGGTGGGCTCCTTCAAGCTGCGCGGCAAGCGCATCTTCAGGATGGCGCCCCTCCACCACCACTTCGAGCTCGCCGGATGGCCGGAATCGAAGGTCATCATCCGTTTCTGGATCGTCGCGATCCTCTTTGCGCTCTTCGCGCTCTCGACGCTGAAGCTCCGATGACGCTGTCCCTGGGACCCGACCTTCCCGACATCCGCTCCGCGGCGGTCTTCGGCCTCGCGCGCTCGGGCCGCGCCGCCGTGACCGCGCTCCACGAACGCGGCGTGGAAGTCGTCGGCACGGACGCGAAGCCGGGCCTCACGGGTCTCGCCGAGCGCCCGGGCGTGCGGTACGTCCTCGGCGGGCATCCCGAGGCGCTTCTCGACGGCGTCGACCTCGTCGTCGTCTCGCCCGGCATCCCGCTGACGCTCCCCGTTTTCGACGCGGCGCGGGCGCGCGCCATTCCCGTCGTCGCGGAGATCGAGCTCGCGTCGCGCCTCCTGCCGGGGGTCGTTGTCGGCGTCACCGGCACGAACGGAAAGTCGACGACGACGGCGCTCGCGGCGGCGCTCCTCAAGGGTGCGGGCCACACCGCCGTCGCCTGCGGCAACTTCGGGACGCCCTGGATCCACTTCGCGACGAAAGAAGCCGCGAACGGAAGCGGCACGGTGCCGCGCACATGGGTCGTCGAGCTGTCGTCGTTCCAGCTCGAAGGCATCCGGCGCTTCGCGCCCGACGTCGCCGTGCATCTCAACCTGACACCCGACCATCTCGACCGCTACCGCTCGATCGACGACTACGGCGCGGCGAAGGCGCGAATCTTCGAGAACCAGCGCGACGCGCAGGTCGCGGTCCTGAACGCGGACGACCCGCTCGTCGCGCGGATCCGCCCGAGGGCGCGCCGCCTCGCCTTCTCGCGCCGCGGGACTCCCTTCCTTTCGCCCGGGGGAATGGGCGCGTGGCTCGCCGACGACCTCTTCGTCGCCGACGTGACGGGCAAGGGCCCCCGCGTCGTCGCGAAACGGTCGGACCTCGCGCTTCCGGGCATGCACAACGTCGAGAACGCGCTCGCCGCGCTTGCCGCGACGCTGCCGCTCGGCGTCACGCCCGAGGCGGCGGTCGAGACGCTGCGGTCGTTCCGCGGGCTCCCGCATCGAACGGCCCTCGTGCGCACGGTGAACGGCGTAGGCTACTGGAACGACTCGAAGGGCACGAACGTCGACGCCACGCTGAAGAGCCTCGAAGGGTTTCCCGACGGCAAGGTGCACCTCATCCTCGGCGGGAAAGACAAGGGCGACGACTTCGCGCGCCTCGGGCCTCTGGCGACGCGGAAAGCGCGGCGCATCCTCGCGATCGGGAAAGCGGCGCCCGCCATCGCCAAGGCGCTCGGCGGCCTGCCGGGCGTGAGCGTAGAGGTCACGGGCACCCTGGAAAAGGCACTCGAAGACGCCGTGAGGCACGCGGCGCCGGGAGACGCGGTTCTCCTCTCGCCGGCGTGCGCGTCGTTCGACCAGTTCCGCGACTTCGAGCATCGGGGCGAGATCTTCGAGGCGCTCGTGAAGGCACTGCCCGAGCCCCTGGCGGCGGGGAGTCGCTGATGGCGCGGAAGCTGGCGTTCTACCGCCTTCTGTTCGGATCCGTCGTGCTGCTCGTCCTGACCGGCCTTCTCATGATCTACAGCGCGTCGGCGATGCAGATCTACCTGCCGACCTCCGGGGCTCCGGCGGGTGCCTACTTCTTCGTGATCAAGCAGACGATCGCCGTCGTGATCGGCGGATTCCTCGCGTTCCTGGCGATGTCGATCGACTACCGCCGCCTGAACGACGTCCGCCTGATTGCTTTTCTCCTGTCCGTCATCGTCGGGTCGCTCGTCGGCGTCCTCTTCCGGGCTCCGGTGAACGGCGCGCGGCGCTGGCTGTCGCTCGGCGTCATCAAGTCGGTGCAGCCCTCCGAGTTCGCGAAGATCGGGCTCGTCATCGCGCTCGCGGCGCTCCTTTCGCGGCGCGAGGGGGAAGTCACCCACCCGACGCGGACCCTGCTGCCGATCGTCGGGCTCGTCGCGCTCTTCGCGGGCCTCGTTCTCCTCGAGCCCGATTTCGGAACCGCGCTGACGTACTTCGTGATCGCCGCCGCGATGCTCTATTTCGCCGGCCTGCCTCTCAAGTACTTCCTCGTGTCGGCGCTCCTGCTCGTGCCGACGCTTTCGGCCTATGTGTGGATGGCGCAATACCGGCGCGACCGTCTCCTTGCCTTCCTGCACCCGGAGGCGGACCCGCTCGGCAAGGGCTTTCACGCGATTCAGTCGCTCATCGCCGTGGGAACGGGTGGCGTCACGGGCCTCGGCATCGGACACGGGAAGCAGAAGCTCTTCTTTCTTCCCTACCCGTACACGGACTTCATCTACGCGATCGTAGGCGAGGAGCTCGGACTTCTCGGCTGCGTCGCGGTGCTTGCGCTCTTCGGGTTCCTCTTCGCGCGCGGCGTGCGGGCCGCCGCGAACGCGCCGGACTCCTTCGGCCGGCTGCTCGGGATCGGTTTCTCGGTGATGATCGTGGTTCAGGCCCTCGTCAACATCTCCGTCGTGCTTTCGCTTCTTCCCACCAAGGGGATCCCCTTGCCGTTTCTGTCATACGGCGGATCGGCGCTCTTCGCCGATCTCCTCGCGGTCGGGATTCTCCTCAACCTCTCGCAGCACGCGTCATGACGGACAAACGCGGCTTTCTCATCGCGGGCGGGGGAACGGGCGGGCACGTCTTCCCCGCGCTGGCGCTCGCGGGCGAGATACGGCGCCGCCGGCCCGGCGCGCCGATCGTGTTCGTGGGGACGGCGCGCGGGCTCGAGACGACGCTCGTGCCGAAGGCCGGCTTCCCGCTCGAGCTCGTGCGCGCAAAGGGGCTCGTCGGCAAGGGCTGGCGCGCGCGTCTCGACGGCCTCCTGGCGCTGCCCCTCGCGTTCCTCGACTCCCTGCGCCTCCTCGCGAGGCACGCGCCGCGCGCGGTCGTCGGCGTGGGCGGCTACGCCTCCGGCCCGCTCGTGGCCACGGCCTGGGCGCGGAGGATTCCAACCCTCATCCACGAGCAGAACGCGATCCCTGGTCTCACGAACCGGATCCTCGCGCGTCTCGCGCGCCGCGTCGCGGTCGGAACCGCGCGCGGTGCGGCGGCGTTGCCGGGAGCGATCGTCACGGGCAATCCCGTCCGTCGCGCGTTCTTCGAGATCCCTTCTCTCGTCTCGAGGTCGAAGGAACGTCGGCTCAGGGTCCTCGTCGTCGGCGGCAGCCAGGGCGCGCAGATCCTGAACCGGCTCCTGCCGGACGCGCTCGCGCGCGTCCTCGCCCGCGGAATTGCGCTCGACGTCGTCCACCAGGCGGGGAAGGGCCGTGCCGGCGAGGTCGTGACGGCTTACGCGAAGCAGGGGCTCTCCGGCGACCACGCGTTCGTCCACGAGTTCCTCGACGACATGGCCGCGGCGTATGACGCCGCCGATCTCGTCGTGGCGCGCGCGGGCGCGATGACCGTTGCGGAAGTCGCGGCGGCCGGCCGCCCGGCTCTCCTCGTGCCGTTTGCCGCCGCGACGCACGGGCACCAGGAGGCGAACGGACGGGACCTGGAGTCGCTCGGCGCCGCCGTCGTCGTCACGGAGGCGGAGGCCACCGAAGAGTCCCTCGCGGCCGCTCTCGCGAGTCTCCTGGGCGACCCGCTGCGGCTTCTCGCGATGGGCGAGGCCGCGCGCCGCTCGTCCGCGCCGGATGCCGCCTCCCGCCTGTGCGATCTCCTCTTCGAAGTGGAGGCCGCGTGAATTTTCTTCGCGTGAAGCGCCTCCACTTCGTCGGCATCGGCGGTATCGGCATGTGCGGCCTCGCCGAGCTCCTCAAGAGCGTCGGCCTCGAGGTCACGGGCTCGGACCTCGCGCTCGGCGAGACGTCCGAGCGCCTCGTCGGACTCGGCATCAGGGTCCACCAGGGCCATCGCGCCGAGAACGTCGCCGGCGCGGACGTGGTCGTCTACTCGAGCGCCGTCCACGAGAGCAACCCGGAGGTGGCGGCGGCGCGCGCCGCCGGAATCCCCGTGATCAAACGGGCGGAAATGCTCGCCGAGGTCATGCGGGTCAAGCGCGGCATCGCGATTGCCGGCACGCACGGAAAGACCACGACGACGTCCATGACGGGCGCGATCCTCATGGCGGCGGGCCTCGATCCGACGATCATCGTGGGGGGACGGATGCGCGAGGTGGGGACGGCGCGGCTCGGGCACGGGGAATATCTCGTGGCCGAGGCCGACGAGTTCGACCGCTCGTTCCTGGCGCTGTCGCCCATGCTGGCTCTCGTCAACAACATCGACCTCGAGCACCTGGACACGTACCGCGACCTCGCGGACATCCAGGAGACATTCGCGCGCTTCGCACGCAGCGTGCCGTTCTTCGGCGCCGCGATCCTCGGCCTGGACGACCCGAACGTTCAGGAGATTCGCCCGCTCGTGTCGCGCCGCGTCGTCACGTTCGGCCTCACGCCGCAAGCCGACGTCACGGTGCGCGACCTCGCGCTCGAGCGGACCGGCTCGCGCTTCGTCGCGACGGCAGGCCGCGAGTTCATGGGGCCCGTCACGCTCAAGGTGCCGGGCCTCCACAACGTGAAGAACGCGCTCGGAGCGCTCGCGATCGCGCGCGAGCTTTCGATCCCGTTCGGGATCGCGGCCCGCGCGCTCGAGGAATTCGAGGGCGTCATCCGGCGCTTCGAGAAGAAGGGAGAGCGCGCCGGCGTCGTCGTCATCGACGACTACGCGCACCACCCGACCGAGGTCGCGGCAACGCTCGCGGCCGCCCGCCAGTCGTACCCGGACTGCCGCGTCGTCGCGCTCTTCCAGCCGCACCTCTATTCCCGGACGAAGGACTTCGCGGCGGCGTTCGGGGCGGCGTTCCTGAACGCGGACGTTCTCCTCGTGACGCCGGTGTACGGCTCACGGGAGGCTCCGCGGGAGGGCGTGACGGGCGCCCTGGTGGCCGACGCCGCGACGGCGCGCGGGCATCGCGCCGCGCGCTTCATCGCGGACCGGAAGGACATCGCGCAGGCGTTGGAAGAAGAAATGAAAGAGGGGGATCTCCTTCTCACGATGGGCGCGGGCGATGTGAACCACTTCGGAGAAGATTTTCTGAAAAGCGGGAGGACCTGAGCTGAGCTCTTTCTACCGCCCCCCGGCGTCCCGGAACGTCCGCCCCAACCGGCGGCGTCCGGGGCACCGGCTTGTGCTGCCCGCCCTCGCGCTCCTCGCGGCCGCGACGTTCGCGCTCGCCGGTCTCGTCGTCCTTCGCGCGCATCCGCGCTTCGCCGTGAACCGGGTCGTCCTGGACGGCGTGCCGGAGACCAGGCGGGCCGAGACCGAGGAGCTGACGGACTCCTGGATCGGGCGTCCGCTCCTCTTTCTCGATCTCGAGCAGCCGGTCGCGGAGCTCTCGAAGAGGTCGTGGGTCGCGGCCGCGTCGGCGCGCCGCATCGTGCCGGATACGATCGCCGTGCACGTCGTCGCGCGGCCTCCCGTCGCGCTCGTCGCGCGCGCCGACAAGGACGGAGAGCTGTGGACCATCGACCGCGGAGGCAGCTTCACCGGTCCCTACTCCGGGCGCGCCCTGTCGAAAAGCGACGACTTCGTCGTCCTTTCCGGCGCGTCCGACGCCGCGGCGCTCGCGCGGGGCGCGTCGTTCCTCGAGGCGATCCGCACGGAAGACCCCGCGCTTCTCGCGCGGGTATCGGACGTGGCCCTCGTCCCCGAGGGGTTCGCCGTGACGGACCGCGTCGCCCGGGCGCGCCTCCTCTTCGGCCCCGACGCCGCCGAATCGGGGAAGGCCGCGCCGCTGTGGCGCGCGTTCCTCGCCCTTCGCCCCGAACTCGACCGCCACGCCCTGTCCGCGACGGATGCGGACCTGCGCTTCGCGGGCCGCATCGTGCTCAAAGCGCCCGGTGATCCCGGGCGCGGGAAGACCTGAGAGGACGCCGAATGCCCAAGCCAGCTTCGTACCTCGTGAGTCTGGACATCGGATCGACGAAGGTCTGCGCGCTCATCGCGGAGCAGGACGCGTCGGGTCGCGTCGACATCATCGGGAAGGGAACCGCCGCGCACAAGGGCGCGCGCAAGGGCGCGATCATCGACGTGCCCGCCACCGTCGACGCGATCAAGCGCGCGACGGAGGAGGCCGAGATCATGGCGGGCGCACAGATCGAGCGCGCCGTCGTGGGCGTCGCCGGCCCCGCCGTGAAGTCGTTCAACAGCCGTCAGGTCGTCGCCGTGGCGGCGAAGAACCGCGAGATCACGCGCGAGGACATCCAGCGGTCGCTCGACGCGGCGCGCTCGGTTCCGATCCCCTCGGAATTCGAGATCCTCCACGTGCTGCCGCGCGAATTCGTCGTCGACGGGCAGGACGGCGTCGCCGATCCGCTCGGGATGGTGGGGAGCCGGCTCGAGGCCGACGTCCACGTGATCACGGTGCCGGTCGCGACGACGCAGAATCTGTTGAACTGCGTCAACAGGGCGGGCGTCGAGGTGCTCGAGATGGTCCTCGAGCCGCTCGCGGCCGGGGAGGCCGTGCTGACGGCCGACGAGAAGGAGCTGGGCGTCGTCCTCGCGGACATCGGGGGCGGCACGACGGAGATCGCCGTCTGGCGTCACGGCGCCCTCGCGCACACGTCCGTCCTCCCTGTGGGAGGCGACCATTTCACGAACGACCTCGCGGTCGTCCTCAAGACGCCGGTGCCCGACGCCGAACGCCTGAAGCGCAAGTACGGCGCGGCCATGGCCGCTCTCGTGAACGAAAGCGAGTCGATCGACGTTCCCCTCACCGGAGGCAGGGGCGTCCACCCCGTCAAGCGGCGCGAGATCGCCGAGATCCTCCAGCCGCGCGCCGAGGAGCTCCTCACGCTGCTCTGGGAAGAATCGGTCCGGGAAGTGCCCGCGAGCGAGCTCCGGGCGGGTCTCGTGCTGACGGGCGGCGGCGCCGAGCTGGACGGCATTCTCGACGTGGCCGAGCAGGTTCTCGGCGTTGCCGTGCGCCGGGGCGTGCCCCGCGGTCTCGGCGGGCTCACGGACGTCGTCGCCTCGCCGGAGTGGGCCTGCGCCGCGGGCCTCCTGCTCTACGGGCGCGGCAGCGCCGTCGCCTCGAAGAGACGCTCGCGCGGCACCGGCCCGAACCTCTTCGAAAAACTCAAAGGCTCCCTCAAGAACTTGTTCCCCGCGTCCACCGCTCTGTGATATCGATGGAGGAAAGAAGATGATCCTTTTCGACGACGAGCCCCGCGCGTCGCTTCCCATCTCCCTGAACGACGACGTTCCTCCCGCGAGGATCAAGGTCATGGGCGTCGGCGGAGGCGGCGGCAATGCCGTCAACCGGATGATCCAGGCCGGCATCAAGGGGATCGATTTCGTGGCCGCGAACACCGACCTCCAGGTGCTGCGCGTGAATCGGGCGGCGACGAAGCTGCAGCTCGGCCTGACGACGTCGCGCGGCATGGGCGCGGGGTCGAACCCCGACGTCGGTCGCAACGCCGCGCTCGAGGATGCCGAGAGGATCACGCAGGTCCTCGCCGGCTCGGACATGGTCTTCGTGACGGCCGGGATGGGCGGTGGAACGGGCACCGGCGCCGCTCCCGTCGTGGCGCGGCTCGCGTCCGAGGCGGGTGCGCTCGTCGTCGCCATCGTGTCGAAGCCCTTCTCCTTCGAGGGCCGGCGCAAGCTGCGCTACGCGGAGGACGGCATCGCCGAGCTCCGCGAGTACGTCGACACGCTCATCACGATCCCGAACGAGCGTCTCTACTCCTTCGTGGACCGCAACGTGACGACGTGGGAGGCCTTCCGCATCGCGGACGACGTCCTCCGTCAGGCCGTGCAGGGCATCAGCGACCTCATCACCGTGCCCGGCATCGTGAACCTCGACTTCGCCGACGTGAAGACCGTCATGGAAAACATGGGCATGGCGCTCATGGGCACCGGCACGGCGTCGGGGGAGCACCGCGCGGTCGAGGCCGCGCAGCGCGCGATCTCGAACCCGCTCCTCGAAGAGCAGTCCATCCAGGGCGCCCGCGCGATTCTGATCAATGTCACGGGCGGCGAGGACCTGACGCTGGCCGAGGTCAACGAAGCGTGCGCGATCATCCAGGCGGCGGCCGACGAGGAGGCGAACGTCATCTTCGGCCTCGTCCAGGACAAGGACATGAAGGACGAGGTGAAGATCAGCGTCATCGCAACGGGATTCGATGCGCCCGCGGCGCTGGCCTCGCGCCGCGAGGTCTCCCTTCCGGTCACGCCGAGCGGCGCCCGCTCGGCGGCGGATCGCGGGGATCGGGAAAGAGAGCGCGAGCGCGCCCGCACGTCGCCCGACGTGCCGGCTCCGGAAGATCACGGATACGGCGTCAACCTCATCAACGTGCGCGACCCGCGCGAGGACATCTTCGACATCCCGACGTTCCTGAGACGTCAAATGGACTGACGTTCTGTCCTTTTGTGGGGGGCTCCAACGCCGCCCCCCGCACCCCTGGCGAGGTTCAGAGTCCGGGCGCCTTCGCCTTTCGCGCGCGCCGGCGTTCCTTGAGCCACGCGCGTGCCTTCAGCCAGGTGCGCTCGAACTTCGGGTGCCGCTGCCGGAAGCGGCGCACCTTGCGCTGCACCCAGCGGCTCTCCACGTAGAGGATCGCCGCGCCGGCGACACCGAAGGGCCAGCCCTGGATCACGGGAAGCAGACCGCCGATGAGGCCGAGGACGAGGAGAACCCACCCGAGCGTGAGAAGGGCGATTCGCGTCGTCCGCCCTCGGGGCCTCGCGAGGCCGCGGGGCGCACGAGGCGCCGAAGGCGCGCTCATGCCTTCCGGGGGAAGACGCCCTTGCGGGCGTCGCGGGCGATCTGCTTGGATTCCTCGGAGAAGCTCTTCGTGATCATCCAGTCGAGGAACCCGGGGTGCTTCTCGGCGACCTCGGCCAGCGTCTTGCCGCGGTGCTCGCTGAAGGCGAACACGATCTCGCCGTCCCGCCAGAGGAAACGCTTGTCGGGGTCCGCGAAGCGTCCCTCGGGCGGCCGCGAGATCTCGTGCAGCCTCTCGACGTCGCGCGGAAGGTCCGGGTAGCGCCGGAGCTGGCCCGCGAGCACCTCGGCAGACGCGATCACGTCGGCGAGCGCCGCGTGCGCGCCCGCGTGCTCACGCCCGGCGAAGAAGCGCACGGCCGCAGAGAGATCGCGCGGCTCTTTCTTGAAGTAGATCGCCTGCATGTCGACGATGCGGCGGTTCTCGATCGGGAAGACGAGGTTCGCGAGCGCGAACTCCCGGAGGAGCACGGGAACGTCGAAGGAGCGCACGCTGTATCCCGCGAGGTCGGCGTCGCCGAAGAACTCGAGGATCTGGCCGGCGATCTCGGGAAACGACGGCGCGCCGGCCACGTCGGCGTCGGAGATTCCGTGGACGCGCGTGGATTCGCGGGGGATCTTCACGCCGGGGTTCACGCGGGATTCCCATACGGCCACGGCGCCGCCCGGGCCGAATCGCATCGCCGCGATCTCGACGATCCGGTCCGTCAGACGGTCGGCTCCCGTCGTCTCGAGGTCGAAGACGACGAGCGGCCGGTCCCCCGTGAGCGCGGTGAGCGCGGCGAGCGTCTCGGGAGGAAGCGTCGGCGCGGTCACCTACGCATCATGGCCCAGGAACGGCCGGGATGGGGCGCGGCGCCTCCCACGCCCAGGTCGTGCCGCGGGGCATTCCGGGAGGATCCGTCCAGACGAGACGCGCCGCGTGCAGCAGCGGCGGAGGATCGCCGTCCTTCCGCCCCGGGTCGTAAGCGGGGTCGCCGAGGAGCGGCGTGCCGAGGTGAAGCAGATGAACGCGGAGCTGGTGCATGCGACCCGTCTCCGGCACGAGCTCCACGAGCGCGGTGGCCCCCCGGTCCTCGAGCACGCGATAGCGCGTCGCGGCCGGTCGCCCCGCCGGATGAACGGCGGTCCTGCCGGGCGGAGGCAGGGGCTGGATCGCGAGCACGCGCCGTCCCGAAAGGAGATGCCCCGCCCGCGAAGGGCCGTAGGCCGCCTTGACGGCGCGCTTCAGGAGGTCAGGCCGCGACGTGCGGTGCTCGAGAAGCGGAGCGTCTACGCGCCCCTCGGGAGGAACGGGGACGCCGCGCGTCACCCCGAGATACGTTTTCTCGACGTGCGTGGGCCAGGCCGCATGCGCGGCGCGGAGCGCCTCCGCGTTCCGCGCGAGCAGAAGGACGCCCGACGTTTCCTTGTCGAGCCGGTGGACGAGCGCGAGGCCGGCGCCGAGGTCGGGCCCGAGCCTCTCGCGCAGCGCGCCGAGGAGGCCGCCCGGGCCGTAGACCGCGATTCCGGGCTTCTTGTCGACGGCGAGATACGCGTCGGCTCCGGGCGGGGAGGGGAGGCTCGCCGGGACCGTCGCCGTGCGCGCCGTCAAGCAGCCCTGCGGAAACGGAGCGCCGAGAGGATGACGGCGAGGCTGCCCGCGATGTTCGCCGCCATGCCGATCACGATCGGGGTCTGGTGGAAGCGGATTCCGTAGACGAGGTAGACGATCTGCCCGCCCAGGAACATCGCGTACGTGAGGACCGAGACGTCCTCGGAGCTCTTCCGCCTCCAGATGCGCGCGGCCTGAGGAACATAGGCCGCGCCCGTGGCGATTCCCACGACGGACACGGCCCACGCGAGGAACGAGTCGAACGTCCCGGGGTCGGGGATCGGCTTACCTTCGGTTCCCGAACAGCCGGAGCATCATGAGGAACAGGTTGATGAAGTCCAGATAGAGCGCGAGCGCGCCGGAGATCGCGCCACGGCGCCCTTCTTCGGACCGGCCGTCGACCGTGGACGCCATCATCTTGAGCTTTCGCGTGTCGTACGCGGTGAGCGCGACGAACACGATCACGCCCGCGCAGCTCAGGACGAACCCGAGCATGTCGGACTTCAGGAAGAGGTTCACGACCGAGGCGATGACGACACCGATGAGCCCCATGAACGCGAACGAGCCGACACCGTCGAGGGAGCGCTTCGTGACGAGTCCGTAGACGCTCATGGCTGCGAACGTGCCGCCCGCGACCGCGAACGTCGACGCGATCGAGGAGCCCGTGTAGATGACGAAAATGCTCGCCATCGTCAGGCCGTTCAGGGCGGAGTAGAAGAGGAACACGGCCGAGGCCGCGCCCGACGAGAGTTTCCCGACGAGGCCGGACAGCCACACGACGAGGCCGAGCTCGGCGAAGAGGAGGCCGTAGAACACGAGGCGGTTCCCGAAAACGGCGTTGAAGACCGCCGGGTTCGAGACGGTGACGAAAGCGGCGAAGGCCGTCGTCATGAGGCCCGCGGCCATCCACGCATAGACGCGCGCCAGGAACGCTGGAATCGCGACCGCCGCCGAGGGTTCAATCGGACGGGACGAATCGAAGGGGTGCGGCGGCAGCTCGGTGGACATGTCTGGATCTCCTCTCGAACAGCCATCCTAACGCGCCCGGGCTAAGATTCATTCCCATGAAACGAATCGCGCCGGCTCTCCTGCTCGTCCTCCTCCTGCCCCTCTCCCTCCTCGCTGCGACCGGCAAGTTCGGCGCGCCGCTGGGCGACTCGCCGAAGGTCGCCCTCGCCGACCTCGTGAAGGACGCCGGTGCCTGGTCCGGGAAGACCGTCAGGACCGAGGGCGTCGTCTCGACCGTCTGTCAGGGGTCGGGCTGCTGGATGACTCTCAAGTCCGGCGAACAGTCCGTCCGCGTGACGTTCAAGGACTACGGCTTTTTCGTCCCGATCGACTCCGCGGGCGCCACGGCGGTCATGGAAGGCGTCTTCAGCGTGAAGACGATTCCCGAGTCGACGGCGAAGCATTACGCGTCGGAAGCGCCGGGCGGCAAGCCGGACGCGATCAAGGGCGACCAGAGAGAGCTGACCCTCGTGGCGTCCGGCGTCGAGCTCGCGCGGCCGGGCCGCTAGGGCGTTCGCGCTTTCAGCGGAGAAGATCCCAGCGCTGTTCGCGGAGAGATTCATGGCGCCTCACTGGCTCGGAACGGTTCCGGCCGCTCTCAAGCGGGCTCAGGGCCCGATCGCGTGGATTGCCGCGACCCATCTGCTCGGTGTGGCGGCGGGCGCTGCAATGGTCCATACCGGGAACGCCCCCGCATTGCGGTACCGGGACGGGATCGTGGGCACCGCAGCGGCGAGCGACACCGTGGTGGCCTTGAATCGTGGCCTTCCGCTGCGCGCCGCCTTCCTCGACTTCATCGGGAACCTGGGCCTCGGCGCGGTACCGTCCACCGTCATGGGCCTCGCGGTCGCCCTGCCGTTTCCCATGGCCGCCTATCGCGGCTGGATTGGCGGAGTCGTGTCCGTCGACGGGGAACACCGCAGCCGCCTCCGATCCGGCGGGCAGCGATGGTATTACCTCGGAGTCGTCTTCCTGCAGCTGTTGCCCTACTCCCTCGCCGGAGGCACCGGCGTGCGCCTCGGGTTGGCTTTTCTGCGTCCCAAGGGTGCCTTCGGATACCCGGACTCGGCCAAGTGGATGGGCCTGCCTGCCGACGGCGTGCGCGACGTGCTCCGCATCTACGCGATGGTCGTTCCGCTGTTCCTGGTGGCGTCCCTGGTCGAGTTTCTGGCCTGGTGAGGAAGACTTCCGAAATGCGTAGAGGAACCATCCTCGCCATCGCCGCCGTCGTCCTCGTCCTCCTCCTGGGGGTGTCAGGTCTTCAGCCGTACGACCGGCTCACGTGGGTGCTCGAGGTGTTTCCGATCGTCGTCGTGCTTCCGATCCTCTTCCTCACGTTTCGCCGATTTCCGCTGACGACCCTGCTCTACGCGCTCATCTTCGTTCATGCCGTCGTCCTGATGGTCGGCGGCCACTACAGCTACGCGCGCGTTCCGCTCGGCTTCGCCATCGCCAGGTTCTTCGGCCTGCACCGGAATCCCTACGACAAGATCGGCCACTTCGCCCAGGGGTTCGTGCCAGCGATCGCGGCACGAGAGGTTCTCGTTCGCGGGCGCTACATCAGAACGCCGCGGATGCTCGCGTTCGTGGTCCTCTCGATTGTCCTCGCCATCAGCGCCTCGTACGAACTTTTCGAGTGGGCGTCGGCGGTGGCGCTCGGCCAGGGCGCAACGGACTTTCTCGGCACTCAGGGCGATCCGTGGGATACGCAGTCCGACATGTTCTTTGCACTTCTCGGCGGTGGCGCCGCTCTCATCGGCGTCGCGGGGTACCACGACCGGCAGATCAGCGCTCTTCAGGGCGAGCGCGCCGGGGCCTGACGACGGCGCTCGCTAGAACTTGAACGTGAGTTCGCCGGCCAGCCGCCGCGGAGGCGCGACGTAGAACTGGCTGTCGCCGATCTCGCTGTCGGACGTGTAGTGGCGGTCGTCGCCGAGGTTGCGGCCGACGAGCGACACGCGCCCCCACGAGAACTCCCACGACGCCCCGGCGTCCCACTCGTAGAACGAGTCCGTGTAGAACGTGTTCCGCCGCGTGAGCGGCCGGATGCCCTGATGCCGGACGGCGGCCCAGAAGCCGAGGCCCGCCTTCGGGGCGTACGAGACGCGCGCGTTCCAGAGGTCCCGGGGCACGAGCTCCAGCCGCATTCCGTCCACGACGCGCAGCTCGCCGTCGGGAGTGAGAAACGAGAAGCTCACGTACGTGGCGTCGTGGTGGCCGTAACCTGCGGCCAGCGACCAGCCCTCGAACTTCGGAAGCGCCCAGACGAGCTCGGCGTCCATGCCCTGGAACCGTTCCTCGCCGGCATTCGTCAGAAGGGGCCGTCCATCCGGGCCCGCCGCCCCGACGACGAGGTTCTCGAAGTTCATGTGGAAGAACGTGACGTCGAGAGACAGCGTGCCGCGCGCCCACCGCGTCTTGAGGCCGATCTCGCCCGAGCGGGTTCGTTCGGGCTCGAGGATGCGCGCGCTCTCGGCCTCGAGGATGTTCGGAGCGGCGGGCTTGAAGTTGCTCTTGAGAGAGACGTAGACGTTCAAGGCGTCGAGCACGGACGCCTGCGGCCTGTCGACGATCCGGACCAGGGCCTGGGCGCCGCCGGACCACTTCCCGTCCGTCCGGCTGTCGGCCGCGACGTCTGGCGCAGGCGCGCCGACTTCGGCGACCGTCGCATCGAGAGATTCGGAGGTGCGGTCGTAACGGGCTCCGAACGTGAGCGTGAGCGCCTTGAACGGCGTCCAGGCGTCGTTCACGTAGAAGCCCCAGAACGTCCGGCTGTCCGCGGCGGAGCGGTGGTCGCCCACGACGACCCCGTCGAGAGTCGGCACGACGGGATGAGGCCCCGTGAGGAGCGAGAAGTCGAATCCGGTCCCCTCGAGGGTCGTCTTCCCCGAGGTGTACGCGATTCCGGCCACGAGGCGGTGGCGGCCTCCCGGCGCGAGGTCGGCGACGATGCGCGCGTCGTCGAAGAGCGTGGTTTCGAGGGGCGTCAAGGAAGTGCCGGTCGCCGTGGCGCTCCCGGCAGCCGTGACGTTCGCGGTGTCGATGAAGGAGCGCACGGAAATCTGCTCGTCGCGCGTGACACCCAGCGTGTTTACGAGGCGAACGCTCGCCGACAGCGGCTGCGACACGGTGGACGCGAGCGAGGTGACGCGGTGATCGAGCCGTCCGCCGCCGATCGCATAGTTCCGGTCGATCTCGAATCCCGGCACGGGCCGCCCGCCGTCGACGGGAAGCGGCGAGCCGAAGTAGTTCGTGTCGCGAAGAATGGAGGCGGTCACGTCCACCGAGCCCTCCTTCGTCCGCTGGCTGAAGCCGAGAGAGAGCCGGTCCGAGGCGGCGTCCGTCCCGTCCTGCCAGCCTTTGTTTCGCCCCATCGAACCGAAGAGGTGGATCGTCTGGTCGCCGTTCGCGGCCGAGTACGAGAGGTTGCCGTGCTTGTCCGAAAAAGAACCGCCGCCGAGCGCGAGGGCCCCGCCGGCTTCCTTCGGATGCCGCGTGAAGACCTGAATCATCCCGGCGAACGCCGAGACGCCGTAGAGCGTGCCCTGCGGCCCCTTCACGATCTCGATCCTGTCGATGTCCTCGACGGAGATCTGCGCGAGCGACGGGTTGAAAGGTCCGCCCACGGGAACGCCGTCCACCGTGACGAGGAGCGCGTCGAATTCCTTCAGGCCCCAGACCCCGATGTTCGCGAGCCGGTTGCCGTTGTCCGAGCCGCTCCCCGTATCGAGACCCGCGACATCCTGCAGCGCGTCCGCAATCGTCTTCGCGCCGCGCCGGCGCAGCTCGTCCCCCGACACGACGGAGACGGGGGCCGCGATTTCCAGCGGGTCCTCGGGACTCTTCGTGGCCGAGACGACCATCGTCGTGGCCACCGCGGGCCCCGCCTGCGCCTGGGCGGGGAGCGAGGCGGGAATCGCGAGGACACACGATGCAACGGCGACAAGAGCGCGCGGAATCGTCATGAAAGTCATTTTAACTAAACTAACGCGGTGAGACTCGGCATCGACTTCGGCACGACGCACACGGTCGTCGCCTTCGTGGACCGCGGGAACACTCCCGTGGTGTCCTTCGAGGGCGGGGACTTCGTGCCGTCTCTCGTCGCCCTCGAGGAGGCGACGGGCCGGCGGCGCTACGGGTGGGACGCCTTCGCGGTGCGGCACGAGCCCGGCTGGACGGTCGTCCGGTCGCTCAAGCGGCTTCTCGACGGCGCGGGCCCGGAGACGGAGCTTTCGATCGGCCGCTGGCGCCTGCCTCTCGGCACGCTCCTGTCGGAATTCTTCGCTGCGCTCCACCGCGAGCTCGTCGAGGCCTCGAACGCGGGGCTCACGGCCGACGAGGCGCTCACGGCCGCCGTGTCCGTGCCCGCGAACGCCACGACGGCCCAGCGGTTTCTCACGCTCGAAGCGTTCAAGGCCGGCGGCTTCGCGGTGGAGGCCCTCCTCAACGAGCCCTCGGCGGCGGGCTTCGAATACGCGCATCGCTACCGGCGCGCGGACCCGAAGCGCGAGTACCTCGTCGTCTACGACCTCGGGGGAGGCACGTTCGACGCCTCGCTGCTCCGGATGACGGGGAAGACGAACGAGGTCGTGGCGACGAACGGCATCAGGCGGCTCGGTGGCGACGATTTCGACGAGGCGATCCTCGGCCTCGTCCTCGACCGGGCGTCCGCCACGACGCGCGCCGGCGCCCTCACCGTCGAAGAGAGGGCCGTCGTTCTCGAGGAGTGCGTGCGTCAGAAGGAAAGCCTCAGCCCGAACACGCGGCGCGTGCTCGTGGATCTCGCGGCGATCGGCAAGGAGCCGCTCGTCCTTCCCGTGGACGAGATCTACGCGGCGTGCGCGCCGCTCGTGCAGCGCTCGCTGGAGGCCGTCGAGCCGCTCTTCGCCGGCTCGGAAGGCGGCGCCGCGATCCTCTGGAGCGACATCGCGGGGCTCTACGTCGTGGGAGGCGGGGCCCTCTTCCCGCTCGTGACGCGCGTTCTCAAGGAACGCTTCGGCGAAAAGCGGGTCCGCAGGTCGCCGCATCCCTTCGCCGCGACGGCGATGGGTCTCGCCGTGTTTCTCGACCGGGAGGCGGGCTGGGCGCTTTCGGACACGCTGTCCCGCCATTTCGGCGTCTTCCGCGAGAGCGCTGCGGGCACGGACGTCGTCTTCGACCCGATTTTTTCGAAGGGCACGGCGCTTCCGGGAGCGGGCGCGGCTCGGGTGACGGTCGTGCGCCGCTATCGCGCCGCTCACAACGTGGGTCATTTCCGTTTCCTCGAGTGCACGCGCCTCACCGGCGGGCGGCCCGACGGAGACGTGACGCCCTGGGACGAGGTCTTCGTCCCGTTCGAGCCCGGACTCCGAGGAGCGGAGCTTTCGCGGGCGCCGATCGTGCGCCGCGCGGAAGGCCCGGAGGTCGTCGAGACCTACGCGCTCGGCAGCGAAGGCGCCGTGTCGGTGACCGTGACGGACACGTCCGACGGCTTCACGCGCACGTTCACGCTCCGGCGCTGAGGCCCTCGTCGATCCGGAGGACGAGGAGCGTCCGGTCGTCCTCGGTGTCCGTCCGGCGCGTGAACTCGCGCTGCGCGGCGAGGATCCTGTCCTTCAGGGCGGCGGCGCTTTCGAACGGGCCCACGCGCAGCACATTTTCGAGGCGCTCGAACCCCCAGGATTCGTCCGTGCCCGCGCGCGTGGCCTCGACGAGCCCGTCCGAGAAGACGACCCAGTAATCGCCCGCGGCGAGCGGCTCTTCGACGGTGTGCCACCCGCCTGTAAGAGAGAGGCCGAGGGGTCGCGCGGGATTCGCGAGGGCCAGGACGGTCCCGTCCTTCCGCACGCGGTAGGGATAGGGGTGGCCGGCGTTCGTGTAGGCCAGCGTTCCGTTTGCGAGGTCGAAGACGAGATGACAGAGCGTCACGAACGTCCGCCGCTCGGTCGTCCGGACGATCTCCTCGTGGAGCAGCTCCATGAGCCGGACGCCTTCCGAGCCCGTGCGGGCCAGCATGCCGAGAGACGCCTTCGCGGCGGCCATCACGAGGCCCGTCGGCAGCCCGTGGCCCGACACGTCGGCGACGGAGACGGTGAGGACCCGGTCCTCGTAGGAAAGGTCATAGAAGTCCCCTCCGATCGCGGCGGCGGGCGCGAAGTCGACGGCGATCTCGACGCCCGGGCACGCGAAGTCCGCGGGCGGGAGGAGGCGGCGCTGGAGGTCGCGCGCGACCGTCAGCTCGTGCTCGAGAGCCTCCTTCTCGGCCTTTTCCTCGACGCTCGCGCCGAGATGCACCGCCATCGCGTTGAAGCTCGCGACGAGGGCCGCGAGCTGGTCGTGACCCTTGAGGACGACGCGGTGCGCGAAATTGCCCTTCTCGATCTCCGCGAACCCGAGCGAAAGCCGCCGCGTCGCCCGCGCGATCCGATAGACGAGAAGGGCGGCGAGGAACGAGGCTCCCGCGAAGACGACGACCGTCGCGACCGCGAGTGCGCCCATGATGCCGAGGACGACGCGGCTCAGCTCGAGGCGCTGGGAGCCCGCGACCCTGAGGTCTCCGAAGAGAGCCCGCGACTCACGCGCGAGAGACGTCCTGACGAGGATGAGGAGGAGCCTCCCTTCGAGCGGCCGTCCATTTTCCCAGTCGAGGACGGGCTCGGACATGACCAGCGGGAACGCGGTCCAGCGCGCGGACCACGGGCCCGAGCCCGCGGGCGGCGCCGCCGTCTCACCGGACGCCGCCTTCTCGCCGCCCGAGTCCGGAGCGTCGGCGATGCTCATCGCCTTGCCTTTCTTGCCCGGGTCGAGCGTGATTTGCACCCCGCGCCTGGGCACGTGGACGGACTCCTCTCTCACCCGGACGGCGCCGTGGAAGCGGATGACATTCCCGGTCTCCTTCTCGAGCTCGCGGCGGAAGCCGGAGTGGAGGCGCAGAGTGAGGACGAGCGTCCCGGACGGGCGCGGCTCGATTGCCGCCGCGAATATTTCGCCGCCCGACTTCGCGACGACGGATGCGCGCGCCGTCATCCAGGGCTGTGGCGCGAGGTCCGGGGTGGCCGGGGCGCCGGCCGTCTCGACGGTCCCGCCCTTCGGCCGCCAGATCATCCCGATCTCGGACGCAGCCGGCGACGCAGCGGCGGCCTCCGCGAATGCGCGCGCCCGCGCGCCGGCGTCCCGCGCCGTCTCGAGACGAGGCGCGAGATCGTGTGCGATCTCGCCGAGGACGGCCCGCTGTTTCCCGAGGGCGGCCTCGACCCGGCGCGTGCCGAGCTGCCCCGCGAGGATGAGAAGGCCCGCATAAACGAAGACGGCCGCGAAGGTGACCGCCGA
>DASVJU010000203.1:0-5570 GCA_036385755.1 Thermoanaerobaculia bacterium | reverse complement strand
CGATTCTTGCCAAACTCGTCCGAAGTCATCTACAGCGCCCAGTGGGCGGGTGGGGCATCGCAGTGGTACGCGCGACGTCTGGACCAGCCCGGCACCCGCCCGCTGCCAGGGAGCGAAGGCATCCTGCTTTCTGTTTCGACCGCCGGGGAGGGGATCGGGCTTGCGCGGCCCTACCTTTCGCACGGCATTCAGGTCGGGAGCCTCTTCGGCCTGCCACTCGCGGGCGGCGCGCAGCGCGAGTGGGTGTCCTCCGGCGTCTGGGGCGCCTGCCAGGGGCCTCAGGCCGGGGAGATCGCGGCCGTGATCGGAGAGTACGGCGGAGAGATCCGCCTCGAGTGGCCGCTCGGGCGGGCCGTGCTCAAGGGACTTGACACGCTGCGTTGCCCGAGGATCCGCGGCGATCTCCTCTCGTTCTTCCAGGAGCAGGGAGACAACACCGAGGACGGGAACCTCAATCTCGTGGACCGCAACGGCAAGGTTCGTGCGCTAACGGCCGTGCGGGGTTTCACGGGCCTCGCCTGGGGCCCGCGCGGAGACGAGATCTGGGTCTCCACGTACCGGGACGGCGAGAGCCGCCTCCTCGCCGTGAGTCTCTCCGGCGGGACGCGCACCCTGCTGCGCCACGCGGGACGGCTCGAGCTGCAGGACGTGGACGCCGCGGGGCGCGTGCTCGCGGCGCTTCACTCCTACCAACGCCAGACCTTCGGGCGCGGCCGCGGGGAGTCACGGGACCGGGACCTGGGATGGCTCGATGCGCAGGCCACGATGGGCCTGACCGCCGATGGGCATGCGGCCCTTCTCGCGCCGGTGGGCGAATGGTCGAGGGTGGACGGCACCCTCTACCTCCGCCCGCTCTCCGGAGGGCCCGCGCAGTCTCTCGGCTTCGGGCAGCGACAGTCGACCATCTCCGCGGACGGAAAGTGGGTCGTCACCTGTACCCTCGAGCCCGTCTTCTCCGTGGTCGTGATCCCGACCGGCGTCGGCACGACCCGCCGCTTTCCGATCCCGGACTTCGCCGGCAACGATCTAAGCGCGGACCTCCTACCGGACGGAAAGAGCGTGGTGATCTGGGGGCGGCGCCACCAGGACGCCTTTGCCTTCTATGCCCTCGACCTCGACTCCGGAAGCATCCGCAGGATCACGCAGACCGGGGCGTCCCCGTTCGCCTTCCAGACGCTGCTCTCGCCGGATGGCGCGTGGATCGCCTATACCCGTGCCACCGGGCTGGCCAAGGAAGGCGAACTCCCCGTCGAGATCTGCCGTCCGGACGGAACCGGAACCCGCGTGGCCTTCTCCCTCCCGCGAGGCGAGGCCATCTCGGGTTGGGGCCCGGATTCATCGAGCCTCGTGGTGTGGGACCGGAACAAGGTGCCTGCGGACGTGGATCGCGTGGACCTCGCCACGGGACGGCGGACGCGCGTCTTCACGGTTCTCCCCGCGGACCCCGTCGGAATCCCGGGGATCCAGGGCCTCTACATCACACCGGACGCCCGGGCCTACGTGTACAACGTCACCCGCAAGCTCTCCGTGCTCTATCTCGTCGAAGGGCTCAAGTGATGAGAAAGTTCTACTTTGCCGCCGGAGTCTTGGCAGTCTTGGCCTTCATCTCCACCACGATCAACTCGAATGGCTTGTCGCCCGTGTTCTCGGGGAGGTGTTTTCCGGCCGGCGTCCACATCGTCGTGCCCGCCTTGATGAGCACGTCCTGAGTCTTTCCGTCAGGAGACGTGAACTTGGCCTGACCATCGGTCAGAAACACGGCTACGGCGCCTGGGTGCTCGTGCATCAGGGACTTCTCATGCGCCCCATACGTGACGTGGAGTATCCGCACCTGGTCGTTCTCGAACTCCACCTTGTAGTGATTGGGGTCGACCTTCACCGGATCCTGGGCTCTCGCCGGCACTGCCGCTGCGGCAAGAAGCGCGCTGGGGCTCTCCGGCGGTAGATCTTCGTGAGGCCAGCGGCGATGGAGGAAGCCAAGAGGGCTTCGGTTCTGGATCCGACATTCTTCTTTGCGCCCTGGGGACACGGGTGGATCGATATCCAAGCAGGAAAGGTCCGCGACGCCGTCCCCGAGTTTCAAAAGGCCAAAGCGCTCGAGGCGCCGCCGTTCGTCACCGCATGGCTCGGGTACGCGTATGGGGCTTCGGGCGATCGAACGCACGCGCTGGACTACCTCGAACGGGCCCACGCCGCGAATTCGCAATGGATGATCTACCTCAGGGGCGACCGGATCTTCGATCCGCTCCGCTCGGAACCCCGATTCGTCGCGCTCATGAGGAAGCTGAGATTCGAAAAGTGAAGCGATGAGCCTCGTCCCCGGCTCCAGCTACGGTACAGCCCCACGAGAGCCGCGCGCTCATCCGCCGCGTCATCGCTGAAGGCCGAAGTGTCCGAGGGTCTAGGGGCGCAACGGAATTGCGGGGCGCTGTGGGACGTGGAGACCTGAGTCACGCGGAGGGTGAGAGCCTTGAGAAAGAGCGCGTTCTTTCTGGTTCTGGTTCTTGTGCCGCTCCGAGCGGTATCTGCTGCCGATAACGCCCCGGACACGCGTTCCCGGGAAGTCCGAAACAAGGCAGTGGCTGGACGAGTGTTCGAGGAGATCTTCAATCAGGGGAAGTTTCAGGTCGCAGACGAGATCTATTCCCGAGTCGCTCGGCTGAAGTGGGTTGTGCTCGGCTCTCTATTCGCGGCGGTGGTCCTTGTGTGGGCGATCCGCAGAGGCATTCGAAGATCCCGGGGCGGTACTCGTTGACGGCGTGGCACGCGATGAGGGCACGCGTCGTGGTTACGACGCGCTTCCTCACTGATGGCCCCGATGGGTGTCCTCTCTGCCGATTCCTCAGCGACCGACCAGCTTCTGAAGGTGCTCGGGGTATCGGGCCCCTTGTGCCGTGATCTTCGAGGCGGCGCTCTCGATCTCGCGAAGATCGTCGGGCGAGAGCTCGAGGTCGACGGCTCCGATGTTCTCGTCGAGGCGCTCCAGCTTCCGGGTTCCCGGAATGGGAACGATCCAGGGCTTCTGGGCGAGCAGCCAGGCGAGCGCGATTCGGGCGGGTGTCGTCTTCTTCCGCTCTGCCACGCCGCGCAGCACGTCCACGAACGCCAGGTTCGCCTTGCGCGCCTCCGGAGTGAAGCGAGGCACGACGTTGCGGAAGTCGGTCTTGTCGAACGACGTGCTCTCGTCGATCTTCCCGGTGAGGAAGCCCTTGCCCAACGGGCTGAAGGGCACGAAGCCGATCCCGAGCTCCTCGAGCGTCGGAAGCACCTCCGCCTCGGGTTCCCTCCACCACAGCGAGTACTCGCTCTGGAGGGCCGTGACCGGCTGCACTGCATGCGCGCGGCGGATCGTCCGGGCGCCCGCTTCCGAGAGGCCGAAGTGCTTGACCTTGCCCTCACGGATCAGGTCCTTCACGGCTCCCGCGACGTCCTCGATCGGGACCTTGTCGTCGACGCGGTGCTGATAGAAGAGATCGATCGCGTCGACCCTCAGCCGCTTGAGCGAGGCCTCCGCGACCTGCTTGACGTGCTCGGGCCGGCTGTCGAGGGCCGACCATCCCGGCCCGCCCTTCGGATCCGAAGCGAAGCCGAACTTCGTCGCGATGGCAACGCATCCCTTGAACGGCTGGAGCGCCTCGCCCACGAGCTCTTCGTTCGTGAACGGCCCGTAGACCTCGGCGGTGTCGAAGAACGTGACGCCGCGTTCGACGGCCGCCCGGATCACCGAGATCATTTCCTGCTTGTCCGACGCCGGACCGAAGCCGAAGCTCATGCCCATGCAGCCGAGGCCGATGGCCGAGACTTCCAGGTCGCTGCGTCCCAATTTCCGCTTCTGCATTTCGTCCTCCTAGTCGGCGCTCGAGCCGGTCTGATATTGCTCCGACCGCCTTACTTAATGTTCTCAGGCCGGATCCTCTTCGGACGGAAGTGGTTGCGTGGCACACGTCCGGTTACGCTGAAGAGTGCTACCCCACTCGTCGGTGCCGCTCTTGGACCCTCCCCGAGAACTCGCAGGACAGGCGGCCAGTGAGGCCGGCCGCCCACGGATAGAATCTCGACAGACTTCCATGACACTCAGCGCAGGCACTCGTCTCGGTCCTTACGAGATCCTCTCGCCGCTCGGCGCCGGCGGGATGGGCGAGGTCTACCGGGCGCGGGACACGCGACTGGGACGCGACGTCGCGGTCAAGGTCCTGCCCGAAGGGCTGGCCGGAAGCCCCGAGGCGCTCGCCCGCTTCGCGAGCGAGGCACGGGCCGTTGCCGCGCTCTCGCATCCGAACATTCTCGCGCTCTTCGACGTCGGCGAGGCGGACGGCGTCCACTACGCGGTCAGCGAGCTGCTGGAGGGCGAGACGCTCCGCACGGCGATGGCCCACGGTCCAATGCCGACGCGCCGGGCCCTCGACATCGTTCGCGACGTGGCCGACGGGCTCGCCGCGGCCCACGAGAAGGGGATCGTCCACCGCGACGTCAAGCCCGAGAACGTCTTCCTGACGAAGGACGGCCGCGCGAAGGTTCTCGACTTCGGCCTCGCCCGCCACGACGTCTCGCGCCGCGATCCGGGCGACACGCGCTCCCCCACGCTCGCGGCGATCAGCGAGAAGGGCGTCGTCCTCGGAACGCTAGCCTACATGTCGCCCGAGCAGGCGCGGGGAACCGACGTCGACTTCCGGAGTGACCAGTTTTCGCTCGGCACCCTCCTCTACGAGATGCTTGCGGGCGGCAAACCGTTCGACGCCGCGTCCGTGCCGGAGACGCTGACGGCCATCATTCGCGACGAGCCGGAGCCGCTCGAGAAGAGAGCCCCTCACGTTCCGGCGCCGGTCCGCTGGGTCGTCGAGAGGCTGCTCGCCAAGGAGCTCTCCGAGCGCTACGACTCGACGCGGGACGTCGTGCGCGATCTGAAGGGGCTCCGCGACCACTTGTCGACGTGGTCGCAGGCGTCGCCGGCGGACAGAACCGCGGGGAAGGGCGTGTCCCGTTGGGTCCCGCTCGCCGCCGGCGCTGTGCTCCTCCTGATTCTCGGCGCGGTCGTCGGCCGGCGCATGGCGCCGCCGCCTCTCTCGCCGTTTCTCGGGGGCGACGGGGCCGGAACGGCGATCTACGTGCAGGACGTCGTGCCCGGAGCGGATACGTCTTCGACGCGACGAAAGCTCGCCACGTTCGAGCCTGACGTCGAGCTTCACTCGTTCGCCCTCGCTCCGGACATGAGCTTCGCCGTCGTCGCGGCGCGGCAGGCCACGTCGAACCTTCTCGAGATCGACGGCCTCCCGCCCGAGATCGCCCCGGCCAGCCCCCGCCGGCCCTGACACTCCAGGCCTCTGCAGAGCGTTGTAGGGGCGCAATGGGATTTGCCTCACCGCGGGCCGCCGTCCGGACGACAGCGTAGGATCGTTCGGAGGAGCCCCCATGAAGGTACTCGTCGATCTTTCTGTCGTCCCCCTCGGGGTCGGCCTGTCCTTGTCGAGGTACGTTGCGGAGTGCGAGCGCGTTCTCAAGGAGGCCGGCCTAAAGACGGCGCTACACGCCAACGGCACGAACATCGAAGGCGACTGGGATGAGGTGTTCGC
>DASVJU010000202.1:0-59983 GCA_036385755.1 Thermoanaerobaculia bacterium | reverse complement strand
GCGAGGGCGAGCTGCGTCTCGAGCTTTCCTCCGACCACGGTGTTCGTGACCTTCCGGTCCTTGCCGTGCCGCACCGCCACGGTCGGCGTGTCCCGCGGCATCGAAGCGGGCTTCTCCTTCTGGTAGAAAGGCTCGCCGAGGATTCCGTCGGGCGCGCGCTCCAGAGAAAGCGGCCGGTTGTCGACGTACGGCTTCAGCCTGGGAAACACCCCCGCATAGAAGGCGATGAGGTCGCTCTTCGTCCAGCCCTCTTCGGGCCAGAAGATTTTGCTCGGATTAGAGACGGGGACGGGAAAAGAGGAAGACGGAGATTTCTTAGAAAGGGGCTGGGCTTCGGCTGCGCCGCGCGGCGACCGACCCGGCTTCTGCGGTGCCACCGCGGCGCCCCTCTTACCTTTCGAAGCAATATTTTCTTGGTGCTCTTCGGACCCTGCTTTTCGAACCTTGGAGTGCCAGACCGCGGGAATCGCGTTCTGTTTTCGCTGGAGCCTTTTCGGGTCAGCGAGAAGCTTCTCCACCTCGCCGACCGGATCGCCCGTCGAGGCTTTCTCGACGTCGCCGCCCTCGTCGAGCGCGATCTCCGTCAGGAGGCGGTTCGAGACGGCGGACCGCGGGCGCGACTCCGCGACGTCCTCGTCGGACGCGAAGGCGTCGCGATGCTTGATGAGGAGCCAGGACGGCTTCTTCGACGAGCCCCAGCCTTTCGTGCGGACGAGGACCCACGACCCCTTGAGCTTCTCGCCCTGAAGAGTGAACTTGAGATCGCCTTTCGCGAGCGCCGCATCCACGTCGGGTGTCTCGGGCGTCCACGTGCCGCGGTCCCAGACCATCACCGTGCCGCCACCGTATTCACCGGCCGGGATGATTCCTTCGAAGGGCGCGTACTCCAGCGGATGGTCCTCGACGTGGGAGGCCATGCGCTTGACGGCCGGATCGAGCGACGGGCCCTTGGGAATCGCCCACGAGAGAAGCACCCCGTTCCATTCGAGCCGGAAGTCGTAGTGGAGGGCCGTCGCCCTGTGCTTCTGGACGACATAGGCGAGAGCCCGGCGCGACGCTCGGCGCTTCGCCGGTGTCTTCGCGCCGGCGGGCTCCTTCGTCACGTCGAAGCGGCGCTTCCGGCGATATTCCTCGAGGGCCATCCACCCCCACGATACGGGGCGGAGCGCCCGGTTTCCAGTGTTCGCTGCGGGTCAGACCGCCGGTGTGGGCTGCCAGCGCGTGCGGCGATCCCAGAGATCCGACTCGAGGTTCTCCGCCTCTGAATGAAACTCCTGCCCCGTCCCCTCGGTCAGGAAGCGGCCGACTGTCGTGACGACGCTGGGCTCGCACAGGACGCGGCGATGTCCGAGCCCCGACGTGGCGTGGAGGCGCGCGCCGGGCCACGAACGCACGATCTCCTCCGCGTCGGCAATGGGGACCTCGGCGTCGTCGCGGTCGTGCACGACGAGGGCAGGGATGTGCTCGAGCGAGGAGGCCGCCCTCGCGACGTTCGCCTCGGCCCAGCGGAACGCGAACTTTCGCTCGAGCCGGGCCATCGTCGTAGCGCGCCTGACGTCGTCGAACCCCACGATGTCGAGGAACCAGCGGAAGAAGTCCGTCGGATCCGCCGCCGCCCCGATGAGGACGACGCGCTCGGCCGGCGCGCCTCCGGCGCACGCGATCACCGTTGCGGCGCCGCCGAGAGAGTGTCCGACGATGGCCCGAACCCGGCCTTCGCGTCGGGCCAGCACGTCGATCAGGGCCGCGAATTCGAGGAGGTCCGATCGTTTACCCTGACTGCGGCCGTGGCCGGGAGCATCCCAGGTCAGGACCGAGAACCCCGCGGAGACGAAAGGCTCGACGAAAGCGGTGAGCTGCCCGCCTCCGCCCGACCAACCGTGGGCGAGAAGGACCGCCGGGCCATGGCCCCAGCGCCAGACGGCGATGCGCTTTCTCCGGAACTCGACCCACTCGCGTGCCGCGGTCCCGAGGACGGCGCGCTCGCGCGCAGGCGCACGCCGCCGCCTCGGCGTGAAGAAGAGACGCTCTGCGGCCCGGGAAGCGAGCGCCGGGCTGACAGCGCCGAGGAGGCGAACCGACGGGATCAGAAGCCTGCGGGAAAGGGGAGCGCGTCGGCGCGGTGGGGGAGCGAGGGCGTGCGACATGTGCCTTCAGGGTCAGGCCTGGGGAATCCGTGCGGCCATGACGAGATTCTCGAAAGCTGCGCGGGCGCGGCGGCCCGCGTCCGGATCTTCGAGAAGACGATGGGAGAAAAAACACGAGAGCATGACGCCGTAGAGGTCTTGTGCGAATTGTTCGGGTTCGACTTCCGCGCGGAAGTGACCCTCCGTGACGGCGCCTCGAACCACGTTCGCGAGCAGCGCGAGCCACTGCCTCTGTTGCGCGACGAGATGGTCGCGCGCGGCTCCGGGCTGATCGTCGAGTTCCACGGCCGCGGCCACGAAAAGACAGCCTCCGGGCATCCCGCTCTTTTTCGGCCAGTCCATCCAGCGCCGGAATGCGGCGCGGATCCGGGGCTCTCCGCGGTGAGCCGCGAGCGCCGGACGGATCACGAGATCCGCGAAGCGGGCGGCGGCGTGTTCCAGCGTCTGGATCTGGAGCGACTCCTTCGACCGGAAATGGGAGAAGAGGCCACTTTTCGAGAGGGCCATCTCCCCGGCGAGACGTCCGATCGTGAGCCCGTCGAGGCCCACGGTGCTCGCGACCGAGACCGAGTGGTCGAGAATGGCCTGCCGGGTGATCTCGCCTTTGCCCATGGCAGAATAATAGCACGATCGTTCGTGTCTGTCGAGCGACGCCGGGAAGACCCGGCACTTCATCGCAGAGCAATTTTTCGGGCGGTCGAGGGAAGCCTCCCGGCGCGAAAAAGGGCGGCGCGAACCGTCCCCCGGAGACGGGTGAGCCGCCGGGGATCGCCCATCCGCGTGCTAGCATGACTGCGGATTTCGTTGACGAAGGAGCATGAAGTGTCTCCGCGGCACGGGGCGCCGGGGGAGCTCTCCAACTTGTCTAGGGAAGACGACCAGCAGCCACTCGATCCGGACGTCCGGGAGGCGCTCTTGGAGCTCCAGCGGTATCTGTCCGACAGCCTCGCGCCGCTGATGGTTTCCGACGCGATCAACCTTCTCCTCGACTATCCCGCCGATCTGGCGGCGAACGAGATTCAGATTTGGATGACCGCGCAGTTTCGGAGCGCGAAGCCGGCGGCGGTCTCGGACTACCTCTACCACGCCGTCCAGAAAATCCACGCGATGGGCCACTACCAGCTCGTTCCGAAGGATTCGCTCCTGCGCTACCTCGAGGACCTCAAGCCCCTCGTCCTCGAGGTCTGTCCGCCTGCCGACAGGGCCCTTTTGGCGCAGAACCTCGGTCGCCTCGGCACGGCGGAGAGCACTTTGTCGGCGCCGGTCGAGATCCTGAGGCGGCAGGCAGGCCTCGCCGGCGGCGAGAACGTGACGGCGAGCCGCGGCGGCCAGGGGTTCGCCCCGGGGGCTTCCCATCTGCAGGAACTCTCGCTCCTCATCGAGCGCCTCGGGCCTCTGCTGGGCTCGGGCGGCTTCCCCGGGCCGGTGGGCGCGGGCGGATCCGCTCCTGCCGGAATTCTCGCGGGGCGTGCCTCGGGCGCCGCGGTGGCCGCTGCCGGTGCCGCGCTCGTCGAAGGTGCAGCCACGAGCGCGCTTCCGGGAGCCAGCGCGGAAAGGCGCGACGTCCTCCTTTCGCAGATTCTCTCCGTGGCCGCCATGGCAGCCCGAACCGACGGCGAACTGCGTGCCGCCCTCGAGAAGCTTCGGACTCTCGGGATCGACGTCCCAACCTCCGAGCTCTTTCGCACGCTCGGACGCTCCGTTCCCCAGTGGCCGGTCTCGTCTCCTTCGACGCCGCTCGAGCAGGCACTCGCGAATGCGAAAGGCGCGCCGACAGCGGCGATGCGGCGCGTCGTCACTCTCCCGGACAATCCGGAGGAAATCGGGCGCCGATTCAGCGAGATGGTGGGCGCGGCCATCGAGCAGCTCAATCAGGGCTCCCTCGCGCGGGCGTCCCGCATGCTCGACGTGGCCGAGAAGATCGTCTCCGAGAACCATGTCGACGCCGGAACGGCCGAGAGCGTGCGCCGCAGGTCGCAGGACACCGTGGACCTTGAGCACGTGCGCTCCCTCGGAGAGGACCCGCGGAACCACGAGGCTCTCGGCCGGATCCTGTCGTTTTTTCCCGGCTTCAGCCCGGGCCGGCTGATCGAGGAACTGCATGGCGAGGAGAAGCGCGAGCGCCGCCGCCTGCTGCTTTCCCTCCTCGAGATTCAAGGCGCGGAGGCGCGTGCGACGGCTCTCGCCCTTCTGGACGAGCAGCGGACGGGCGATCCCGCCCACGACTGGCATTTCAAGAGAAACCTCCTGTACCTCGTCCGGCGCATCCCGCGCGCCACCGAGGAGCCGACGGACACCGAGCTCGACGTGCTCGTCGCCCTGGCCAACCCCGCGCTGCCTCCACCGCTCGTGAAGGAGGCCATCGCGGGCCTCGGAACGGCCCGCCACGAGAAAGCGGAGGCGGCGCTCGCCACGATCGTTCAGGGGCTCGAAGCGATGCTCGCGAAGAAGGTCGATGCGCCCTTCGACGAAGCCGAGCTGCAGCCTCTCCTCGATCGCGCCGTCTCGGCGCTGGCGCGTTTCGGAAGCGCCACGTCGCGCCGGATGGTCGTGGAACACGGCCTCCGGCGAAAGGGAGGCCTCGGAGACGCCGGGGCGCGTCTCGCCGAGTTGTCGGGACAGGATCTTTCCGAGGACGCCGATCTCGTCGCCGTCCTCCTCAAGAGTCTTCGCGCGGAACTTCCCTTCAAGGTGTTCGGGCTCACGCTCTAGAAGCGGGACGACAAGATCGGGCCGATCATCGAGGCACTCTCCTCGACGCCGCTGCCCCAGGTGCGGAAGGCCCTCGAAGAGGTCGTCGAGCGCCATCCCGGAACCGACTATGCGAAGGCCGCGGTGCGGACGCTCGCAGGGTTCGACGCGCCCAAGGCGGATGCGGGCGCGGCCGCGAGCCTTTCGGGCGACCTCGACACATTCGAGCTGCCGTCCCTCCTGCAGAGCCTCGCGGCCTCGGAGGTCACGGGGACGCTGACCCTCCGGAACGCTCCCGGCGCCGTCACGGCTCGCCTTCTGATCGAATCCGGTCGGATTCGATCCGCGGAGAGCGGCGCCCTTCGCGGGGACGAGGCGGTCTACCAGCTCTTCGAGCGCCCCGGCGGAGGAACGTTCGCGTTCATGAAGCAGCCGAACCTGCCGGCCGGCGCCGAAGGCGACCCGCCGGCCCGCGAGGTGGTTTCGGTCCTGCTCGAAGGCATGCGCCGCTACGACGAATTCCAGCGGTTCTGCGCGCTCGTTCCCGACGAGACCGTTCTCAAACAGACGAAATCGAAGCCCACTCCGGAGCCGGAAGAACCGGACGCCTCGTTTCAGCAGGGAGTCTGGGCGAAAGCGGTGTCAGGGCTGGCCGCGCGCGCGATCGAAGTGGCGGTCGTCGCCGACTCGTTCCGGGTCCGGAGGCTGCTCGCGCGGTGGGTCGAGGACGGAAGCCTGAAGCCGGCCTGAGAGGCCGGCCCCGGGCCGCTCGTCGTTCCGTCTAGCCTTCCTTCTCCTCGTATTGCTCCTTGAGCGCCTTGACGACGGCGGGATCCGCCAGAGTCGTCATGTCGCCCATCACGCGCCCTTCCGCGACGTCGCGGAGCAACCGGCGCATGATCTTGCCCGAGCGCGTCTTCGGGAGATCCACGGTGAAGAAGAGCTTGTCGGGCCGCGCGATCGGGCCGATCTTCTTGACGACGTGCTGTTTAATCTCCTGCTGCAGCTGCGAGTTCGAGCCCGTGGCTTCCTGCGTGCGACCCTTCTCCTTGAGGATGACGAAGGCCGCGATGCCGGTGCCCTTCATGTCGTCGGTGATGCCCACGACGGCGGCTTCGGCCACGGCCGGGTGGTCCACGAGAGCCGATTCGACTTCCATCGTGCCGATGCGGTGACCCGCGACGTTCATGACGTCGTCCACACGGCCCATGAGCCAGAAAAAGCCGTCCTTGTCCCGCCGGGCGCCGTCCCCGGTGAAATACGTGTTCTTGTCCCACTTCGAGAAATAGGTCTTGATGTAGCGGTCGTCGTCGCCCCAGAGAGTGCGGAGCATCGCCGGCCAGGGCTTCGTGATCGCGAGGTAACCGCCTCCGACCTTGACCTCGGTGCCGGCCTCGTCGAGGATCTTCGCCTCGATCCCCGGGAAGGGCGTCGTGGCGGATCCGGGCGTCGTCCTCGTGATGCCCGGGAGCGGCGTGATCATGATCGCGCCCGTCTCGGTCTGCCACCACGTGTCCACGATCGGGCACTTCGCCCGGCCGATCGTCTTGTGGTACCAGATCCATGCCTCCGGATTGATCGGCTCGCCGACGGTCCCGAGAAGCCGGAGGGACGACAGGTCGTGCTTCGCGGGCCAGTCGGTTCCCCATTTCATGAAGGTGCGAATCGCGGTCGGCGCCGTGTAGAGGATCGTCACGCCGTGGCGTTCCACGATGTCCCAGAACCGGTCGCGGCCCGGCGTGTCCGGCGCCCCCTCGTACATGAGACAGGTCGCACCGTTCGCGAGCGGCCCGTAGACGACGTAGGAGTGCCCCGTGACCCAGCCGATGTCGGCGGTGCACCAGAAGATGTCCTCTTCCTTCAGGTCGAACACCCACTTCGTCGTTGCGTAGGTCGCCGTCAGGTAGCCGCCGGTCGTGTGGACGATCCCCTTGGGCTTTCCGGTCGTCCCCGAGGTGTAGAGAATGTAGAGAATGTCCTCGGCGTCCATCTTTTCGGGCTCGCACCAGACGGGCGCTTCGGCCATGAGGCGGTGCCACCAGTGGTCGCGACCTTCCTTGACGTCGATGGCCGTGTGCGTCCGCATCACGAGGACGACGTTCTCGATCGTCGGCGTTCCCTCGAGCGCCTCGTCGGAGATCTTCTTGAGCGGCACGACGTTTCCGCGGCGCCAGCCGCCGTCGGCGGTGATGAGCAGCTTCGCGCCCTGGTCGTTGATCCGGTCGCGGAGCGCCTCGGCGGAGAAACCCCCGAAGACCACGGAGTGGATCGCGCCGATGCGCGCGCATGCGAGCATGGAGATCGGAAGCTCCGGCACCATCGGCAGGTAGATCGTGACGCGATCGCCGCGCCTGATCCCGAGCTTCTTCATGACGTTCGCGAACTTGTTGACCTCGATGTAGAGCTCGCGATACGTGAGCGTGCGGCGGTCGCCCGGCTCGCCCTCCCAGATGATCGCGGCCTTCGTGCGGCGGTGGCCCGCGAGGTGGCGGTCCACGCAGTTCACCGAGGCATTGAGCTTCCCGCCCGTGAACCACTTCGCGTGCGGCGGCTTCCAGTCGAGGACCTTCTTCCACGGCTTGTCCCACTGAAGCTCTTTCGCGAACGAGGCCCAGAACTTCTCGAGGTCCCGGGTGGCCGAGCCGTAGACGGCGGGGGACTTGACGTTTGCCGTCTTGACGAAGGCGGCAGAGGGCGCGAACTTGCGCTTCTCCGTGAGGAGGACGTCGATCGTGGTGGAGGTCGCGGGGACCTGAGGAACCTTCTTATCGGATTCCTTCCTCGCCATGTTCATGCTCCTTCGGGGTTCGCGCTGGGAATTGAAGGCACTCCGGGCTCACGCGGGGCGCCGAGCGCCCCGCGGAGCCACGCGGAGATGTGTCAGTAGTAGAAAACCTGGAACTGAACGGTGTACTGGTTCGTCGTCGCCGTCTTCGGGTCGTTCGGAAGTTCCTTCCGCCAGTACGCCGCCTTGATGTTGAAGTTCGAGCCATACGGGTACCAGCCGAGACCGACCTGATAAAAGGTCTTGTCCAGAGAGTTGCAGCCGGCGGCCGGGCAGCCGGTCGTGCCCTGGGAATAGCGCTGCTGTTCGTACCTCAGGAACGGCTGGACCTTGACGCCGCCGAGGTAGTAGCCCGCCTCCGCGTAGACGTCGCTCTGCTTGAAGAGGGCCGCCGTCGGGAACGTGAGGCCGCCGTCGTAGTGGATGTAATCCACTTGCGCCGTGATGCCGTCGGTCTTGCCGACCGGCCAGTCGAAGAAGACGTCGCCCGCGTAGGCCGAATAGTCGCTCTGGGTGTCGTAGCTGCCGCCGATCGAGAGGATCTTCTTCTTGCCGAAGTACGTGCCCGGGTAGAACTGGACCTTCTCGACGTCGAACACGTCGTACTGCACGCGCCCCGTGAACCGGAACGAGTTCTTCACGCCGGGAGCGCGGAAGCCGGAATAGACGCCCGCGCGGTACTCGAGGTGGTCGCCCCCGAGGTACCCCTTGGCCTGGAAGCCCGTGTCGCGGCCGACCGACGACTGCGTCGAGGCGCTCTCCTGAAACTGCCACGTGCCGTAGTCGATCGTGAGGAGGCTCGCCGCGCTCGAGTTGCAGTTACGGCAGAGCGGCACGAGGATGAGGCCGCTCTGGATCTGGAACTCGTTCGCGATCTTCCACTCGAGATAGGCGTCCTGGATGATGAAGCCGGTCCCCGGGGCCTTGACGCCCGTCGTCCCGCTCGTCAGGGTCTGGGTCGACTTGCCGAGGTTCGGGTTGTCGGTCATGAAGAAGAACGAGACGTCCTTCGCGACCTGACCCCCGACAAAAAAGCGGGCTCGGCGCAGGAACAGGTTCTGCTGGAACCCGGCCGTTTTCCCTGCGGCGTCCGACTGGCCGTTCCAGTCCGCCCAGCCCTGCAGCAGGATGCCGAGCCGGAAGTTGACGGTGTCGTTCACCTTGATGATGGCCTGGGCACTCGCGATTCCCGGCGAAATCGCGATGAGCAGGGCAAGGGAAACGAGAACGAAGCGATTCAGTCTGATCCTTGAACGCACACCTTCCTCCTTCACGTCAGCACGCCAATGAGCGGCACGACCGGAGCGCATTTATGTCAAAACGATACATGAGGAGGATTCCCCGTCAACAGGAATCTGCTTCCGGCCGCTGATGCACTTGCGTTAACACCGGCGCCGGGTTTTTCGCTTGACTTGGGGCCAGAGTCTGAAAGACTTTCACCAAGTTCTGCTTCGACCGAAATCAGGTTTCGGAGTCCGCTCCGCACGAGGGTGCCGCGGCGCCTCAGCCTCGCCGAAGGCCGGTGCCGTCCGTCACACAATACGGGGTGTCCTTCGAACTCAAACGGCCGAAAGGCCACAGCATGGAGGGAATCGATGAGTACTGCGGCACCCGCGGAAACCGGCGAACGGACCATCTCACGGGCTGAGGAAAGACGCGTCATCGTCGCGTCGTCGGTCGGCACGGTCTTCGAGTGGTACGACTTCTACCTCTACGCCACCCTGGCTCCGTTCTTCGCGACCCTCTTCTTCCCTTCGGGTAATGCGACGGCGGCCCTCCTGTCGGCGTTCGTCACCTACGCCGCCGGCTTCCTCGTCCGTCCGTTCGGCGCCCTGATCTTCGGCCGGATCGGCGACCTCGTCGGCAGGAAATACACGTTCCTCGTGACGATTGCCGTCATGGGTGGTGCGACGGCGGCCGTCGGCTTCCTCCCGACGTTCAAGTCCGTCGGCTGGTTCGCGCCCGCGATGCTCGTGACCCTCCGCCTCCTGCAGGGCCTCGCCCTCGGCGGCGAGTACGGCGGCGCCGCGACGTACGTCGCCGAGCACGCCCCCGACCACCGCCGCGGCTACGCGACGAGCTGGATCCAGACGACGGCGACCGTCGGGTTCTTCATGGCCCTTCTCATCATTTACGCCTGCCGGGCGTGGATCTCGCCGGCGGACTTCGCCAACTGGGGATGGCGCATCCCGTTCATCCTCTCGCTGGTGCTCCTCGCGATTTCCATCTACATCCGGCTCAAGCTGCAGGAATCGCCGATTTTCCAGCGCCTCAAGGCGCAGGGGAAGCGCTCGAAGTCGCCCATCAAGGACAGCTTCTTCAAGTACCCGAACAACAAGTACGCGGCTCTCGCCCTTTTTGGCGCCACCGCGGGCCAGGGCGTCGTCTGGTACACGGGCCAGTTCTACGCGCTCTTCTTCCTCACGATCACGCTCAAGATGGACTGGCAGACCGCCTATACCCTCATCGCGCTGTCTCTGCTCCTCGGGACGGGATTCTTCATCGTGTTCGGCGCGCTCTCGGACAAGATCGGCCGCCTGAAGATCATCCTCGCGGGTTGCCTGATCGCGGCGGTCACGTACATTCCGCTCTTCAAGGGCCTCACGCACTACGGGAACCCGTCCCTCGAGAAGTACCAGGACTCGGACTCGGGCAAGGTCTTTATCGCGGGGACGAACTGCAAGATGCACATCTTCGTGACGCCGTTCACGAAGTTCTCGGCCTGCGACAAGGCGCAGGACTTCATCGCGAAGCAGGGCCTCTCGTTCACGAAACTCCCGGCCCAGAGCGACGACGTCGTCGTGAAGATCGGCAGCGTCGAGATCAAGGGCTACGACGAAGCGAAGCTCAAGGAGGCCCTGAAGACGACGGGTTATCCGAGCCCGGCGTTCAAGAAGGACGAGATGAACTTCGGGATGGTGCTCCTGATCCTCTTCATCATGGTCATCTACGTGACCATGGTGTACGGGCCGATCGCGGCGTTCCTCGTCGAGTTGTTCCCGGCGAACATCCGATACACGTCGATGTCGCTGCCGTATCACATCGGGAACGGCTGGTTCGGCGGCATGCTCCCGCTCATCGCGACGGCCTGGGTCGCCGCGTCGGGCAACATCTACCAGGGGCTCTGGTACCCGATCATCGTCTCGGTCATCACGGTCGTCATCGGCGGCCTGTTCCTCCGCGAGACGAAGGACGTCAAGATCCACGAAGAGGTCTGACGGCCTCGTTCCCTCGTGACCCATGGGCCGGGCGGGAACTCCCGCCCGGCCCTTCTCTTTTCCGGCCGGTGGCGGCTTCGCCTCCCGCCGGTTAGACTCCGGGCGCGCGATGGCGATCTTCGGAAAGAGGGGCGGTCCGGCGCCCGACGGCTTCGGAGAGCCCGCTCCCAGGTCCTCCTTCATCGGTTCGAGGACGCGCATCCAGGGTGAGCTTCTGGGAGACGAGGACATTCTCGTTGAGGGCCGCGTGGAGGGCCGCGTCGAGGTCTCGAAGGCATTTCGGGTCGCTCTCGGCGGCGTCGTCCTGGCCGAGGTGGCCGCCGCGACCGTCGCCATCGCGGGACGCGTCGTCGGGAACGTGCGCGCCGCCGAACGCGTCGAGCTCCTTCCAACCGGAATTCTCGAAGGCGACATTCACGCTCCCCGCATCGTCATCGGCGAGGGGGCACGATTCACGGGGCGCATCGACATGAGCAGCGGGGCCGAAACCCCGTCGCCGTCGCGCTGACCCGCAAGCGAAAGGAACGCATCACATGGTTTCGTCGGCCTCGTCCGCACCCGTTCACGGAAACTGGATCGCTGGAAAATGGACGCCGGCCCGCTCGGGCCGGACGTTCGAGAACCGCAACCCGGCGGACGTCACCGACCTGATCGGCCGGTTCGCCGACTCGGACGAGCGCGACGCGAAGGACGCCGTCGACGTCGCGGCCGAAGCCTACAGATCATGGCGGCTCGTGCCGGGCCCGCAGCGCGGCGAGATCCTGTACCGCCTCGGCGAGATCCTGCGCGACCGCAAGGAGCAGTACGCCCGCGACATGACGCGCGAGATGGGGAAGGTCCTCAAAGAGGCCCGCGGAGACGTCCAGGAAGCCATCGACATGGCGTTCCTGATGGGCGGCGAGGGCCGCCGCCTGCACGGGCAGACGACGCCGTCGGAGCTGCCGAACAAGTTCGCGATGTCCGTGCGGTCGCCGATCGGGGTCTGCGCGTTCATCACGCCGTGGAACTTCCCGATGGCGATTCCCGCCTGGAAGACGACCGCGGCCCTCGTCTGCGGCAACACCGTCGTCATCAAACCCGCCACGGACACGCCTCTCTCGGTCGTGAATTTCGCGCGCGCGCTCGAGGATGCAGGCCTTCCCCCCGGCGTCTTCAACGTGGTCTCCGGCAGCGGCTCGAAGGTGGGGATGCCGCTTCTCAAGGACCCGCGCGTCAAGGTCGTGTCGTTCACCGGCTCGACGTCGGTCGGGCAGACGATCAACGAGGCGTGCGCCCCTTCCTTCAAGCACGTCCACCTCGAGATGGGCGGCAAGAACCCGATCATCGTGATGGACGACGCAAACCTGGAGCTGGCCGTCGACGGGTCGATCTGGGGCGCCTTCGGGACGAGCGGACAGCGTTGCACCGCGTCCTCCCGGCTCCTCGTGCACAAGAAGGTCGCGCGGAAGTTCACCGCGATGCTCGCCGAGCGCGCGAACGCCCTTCGGGTCGGCAGCGGACTCGACGAAAAGAACGAGATGGGCCCCTCCATCAACGAGAGCCAGCTCGACACGGTTCTCGACTACATTTCGATCGGCAAGGCCGAAGGCGCGAAGTGCGTCGCCGGCGGCCGGCGGCTCGCGGGCAAGGCCCACGAGAAGGGCTGGTTCGTGGCCCCGACCGTCTTCGCCGACTGCCACCGCGGGATGCGGGTGGCGCGCGAGGAGATCTTCGGCCCCGTCACGTCCATCCTCCCGGTCTCGTCCCTCGAAGAGGCGATCGACGTCGCGAACGACAGCGAATACGGCCTGTCGTCGGCGATTTTCACTCAGGACGTGAACAAGGCCTTCGTGGCGATGCGCGACCTCGAAGCCGGAATCTTCTACGTGAATCTCCCGACGATCGGCGCCGAGACGCACCTGCCGTTCGGCGGCACGAAGAAGACGGGGAACGGCCACCGCGAGGCGGGACTGGCCGCTCTCGACGTCTTCAGCGAGTGGAAGTCGATCTACGTCGACTACTCCGGGACGATCCAGAAGGCGCAGATCGACGTGCCCGCGGGCGAGGCGTCCGCGAAGAAAAAGAAGAAGTAGGTTTTTCTTAGAAGGTATTGGGAGCGGAGGCCTCGATCAGTCGAGGCCTCTTGCTTTTCGGTACGCCGGAATCGCCTGCGCGAGAATTTCGACGGCCGCGTTCAGGTCGTCCTCTTTCAGGACGTACGCGATGCGGATCTCGTCGAGCCCCAGGCCCTGGGTGACGTAGAAACCGCTCGCGGGGGCGACCATGACGGTCTTCCCGTCGAGAGCGAAGTCCGAAAGGAGCCACGCCGCGAAATCGTCGCTGTCCTGAACGGGCACGCGCGCCACGAAGTAAAAGGCCCCTTCGGGCTTGCGGAGGAAGACGCCGGGGATCTTCGAGAGCCCGTCGTAGAGCGTGTCGCGCCTCTTCTGATACTCGCGGATGATGCCCTGGTAGTACTCGGGCCCCAGCTCGAGCGCTCCGGGCGCGATGTGCTGGGCCAGTCCCGGCGGCGAGAGGCGGCCCTGGGCCATGCGGTTGCACGCCCCCGCGACGTCGGCATTGCGCGTGACGAGCGCGCCGAGCCGGATGCCGCAGGCCGAGAACCGCTTGGAGAGGGAATCCACCACGACGACCTGCTCCTCGAATCCCGCGAGCGAGAGCGCGCTGACGGATTCCCGGCCGTCGTAGAGAAACTCCCGGTAGACCTCGTCGGACACGAAGAAGAGGCCGTGGTCGCGGCAGAACTCCGCCGCGCGCACGATCTCGTCCTTCGAGTAGACGGTTCCGGTCGGATTGTTCGGGTTGCAGAGGAGGACGAGCCGCGTCTTCGGCGTCAGCGCCTTTTCCCATTCCGTGCGCGCCGGAAGGTGGAAACCGTCCTCGCCGCGCGTCACGATCGGGCGAAGGCTGAGCCCCGCCATCGCCGCGAAAGAGCGGTAGTTCGTGTAGAGCGGCTCCACCGTCAGGATCTCTGACCCCGCATCGGCGCAGGCCATGAAAGCGAACAGGAGCGCCTCGCTTCCGCCCGTCGTCGCGAGGATCTCGCCCCTTTTCAGCGCGAGGCCGAGCTTCGCGTAGTACGCGTGGAGAAAATCGAGGTATTCCGGCGTCCCGTTCGAGGGCGAGTACGCGTAGGTCTTGTCCTTCAGCGTCGCCAGTCGACGGCGCATGGGTTCCGGCGTCTCGAGGTCGGGCTGGCCGATGTTGAGGTGATAGACCTTCACGCCGCGCTTCTTCGCCTCGTCCGCGAGAGGCATGAGCTTGCGGATAGGGGAGGCCGGCATGGCGAGTCCGCGCGCGGAGACCCGGGCGGAGGTTCGAATGACGCTCATGAGGGTCAGATTAGCAAAGGCCGGGAGCCTCGAGGCATCTTCCCATCACCGGGGCAGAAGTGTGCGCGGGTCGTTTGTCGCCTCGTCGATGACCGACGCGTACGCCGCGAAGGAGACCCCGGCCGTCGCCGAACAGACCGTGAGCCGTCCGCCGGCGGCCGGCGACACCCCGAGCGTCGCCAGGACGCGCGTCATCTGTGTCATGCCGAGGGGTGCGAGCGTCGCGGTGCGAGAGGCGGCGAGAGCCCCGTTCACGTCGTACCAGCGCACGAGGACGTCGATGCCCGCCTCCGTCGCGTTCGCGAGAATGAGATTCGTGCGGAACGAGGCATCCTCGCGCGCCCCGAGAATGGTCCTCGGGACGATCCCGATCAGATCCGCTGCCGCGAAGGCAGGGACCGACTGGCCGAACGTGCCTCCGGACGCGCTCGGGGTCGAGGTCTCTGACGAGACGAGAAGGGACGAGGTGGTCGAGCGAATCTGAATCGGGCCGTAGTCGTTCGAGGCGCCGAAGACGCTCCCGAGGACGTCCGTGTACGTCACCGACCGGCCAGCGCCGAGCGTGAAGGCCCTTTCGGTTCCGGTCCGCCCGTCCCTGTCGTGCCCGAGGAACTTCAGAACGAACGTTGTGTCGAGCGCGTCCGGATTCGCGACGAGGAGATCCGTCGTGTAGAACGCGCCTCCCGCTCCGGCTGCGTGCGCCGAAGACGGCAGGATCCACGTCGTTTCGGCCGCGACGGTGAAGGCGATCTGGCGCCAGACGGGTGCGAAAAAGGCGCTCCCGTCCGCGGCCTTCGGCGTCGCAACGTCGACCGCAGGCATGTTGTGGGACGACGTGCCTATGTTCAGAGCGGTCGACAATTCGTGCGATCCGTTTCCCCACGGAGCGCTCCCCGAATCCACCGAGGACGTCGCGCCGAAGGCGCCCATTCCGAAGAGGTTCCAGTTGGCTGTCGCGTGCGCGAACGGCACCAGATCGTCGTTCACGTTCCCGAAGCCCCACATGCGGGAAGCAGGCGTCGCCCGGGGCTTCGCGATCCAGGCCGAAGGCGCGTTGAGCCGGGTGTCCCAGTCGTCCGGGCTCGAGAGGCAGGTGATGCCGTCGAGAACGAGGTCCTTCCCCATGAACGCCGCGTGCCCGCCGCCCTGAGAGTGGCCGCCCACGCGGATCTTTCCCCACCGGAGGACGTTCCCGTCCACGAAGTCCCCCCAGCCCTCGGACGGATACCGGTTCGCGAGAAATTGCAGCGCCTTCAGGAGCCTGTTCTCGATCGCGTCGGCGGGTGCGACCGAGATGAGCGTGCTGACGTCCAGTCCCGTGAGGGTCTCGACGTGAAACTTCTCCGCGCAGTCGACGTCCGGGGAGCCCGCGCAGACGACTCCCTCGGCCTTGTCGTTCGGATACGTCAGGCCGATCGCGAGGAATCCGCTCTTCGCGGCTTCCTGCACGATGAGCTTGTAGAAGCGGGGAAGCCCTTGTGTGCCGGGCAGGAAAACGAAGAGGCGGCCGTTCGAGGGGGCCGACGTGTCGACGTACGCGACGTGGAAATCCAGATTCGTGCTGACGGCGGGGTCGGTCTGCTGAGGCAGCACATCGTGCTCGACGAGGCCGGCCCGGGCGGAAGAAGCCATCAGGGCCGACGCGACGAAGGTGGCCGCGCCAGGGAGAGCGATTCGCATGACGTATTGACGTCTCTCGGGGGAGATCGGTTTACGGCACGGGTATCCGAGCGGCCAGAAACAGGGCCTTTAGATCTCCCGGCACGGGAGCCGTGAACGTCATTGCCTCGCCCGTCGCCGGGTGGCGAATCCCGAGGCGCCAGGCGTGGAGGGCCTGGCGCGGAAAAGCCTTGCAGGCCTCCACGAGCGCGCCGTCCTTCAACCCCTTCCAGCGGGGCGAGCCGTAGACGGGATCGCCGACGATGGGCAGGTTCATCGCCTTGAGGTGCACGCGGATCTGGTGCGTCCGGCCGGTGACGAGCCGGCATTTCAGGAGCGAGAGACCCGAGAGAAGGCCGGAAGATTCGGAGAGGATTTCATAGAAGGTGGTCGACGGCCGCCCCTCGGTCTTCGAGGCGGCCATGCGCTTGCGGTCCTTCGTGTCGCGCAAGATGCCCATCTCGATTTTTCCCTTGCGAACGGGTGGGTGTCCGTAGACGACCGCCAGGTATTCCTTTTCCAAGGATCTCTCTTTCATCGCCTTCCCGAGCACCGCCATGGCCCGCTCGGTCTTCGCGATCACGAGCACCCCCGACGTGTCCTTGTCGAGCCGGTGAACGAGCCCGGGGCGGTCGGCGGGGCCCGCCCAGTCCTTGGAGCGGTGGAGGAGCGCATTCACGAGCGTCCCGTCCCGATGGCCGACGGCCGGGTGCACGACGAGGCCTGGGGGCTTGTCGAGGACGAGGATCTCGGAGTCTTCGAAGAGGACGGAGAGAGGGATGTCCTGAGCCAGGATGTCGGGGCGAGGGGCCGGAGGCGGAGGCAGCTCGACGGCGATCTCCTCTCCCGTCTTCACCTTCTCCGAGCTCTTCTTCGATCTTCTCCCTTCGATGGAGACGAATCCGCCATCGATCCACTCCTGGATCTTCGTTCGCGAGGCTTCGGGCAGGTCGTTGAGGTGCCGGAGCAGGACGCGGTCGATGCGCTCGCCGGCGTCACCACGGTCGGCGCGGAACGTGCGCCGGGGCCGGGGCGCGTCGCTCACGCCGCTCGAACGGCAGCCGGCGCAGGCGCCGTCTTGCGGCGCAGGGCCCAGATCGCGACCGCCGCTGCGGCGAGGCCGAGCGCGATGAACTGCGAAGTCGACATCGCGCCGAAGACCGAGCCGCGCGGGTCGCCGCGGAAGATCTCGATCGTGAAACGCAGGACGGCGTACCCGAAGAGGTACCGCACGAATGTCTCCCCGGAGTACCGGCGGCGCTCGAAGACGAGGAGGAGGATGCAGAGAACGAGCGTGCCGACGGCCTCGTAGATCTGAGTGGGATGAAGCGGAATTCCCAGGGGGACGCCGACGTTCTCGTTCGCCCGCGGGTCGGAGAACGTGATCGCCCAGGGCAGCGCGCACTGGCGGCCCCAGCAGCAGCCCGCGAGGAGGCAGCCCACGCGGCCCAGGCACTGCCCAAGCGCAATCGACGGCGCCGCGCCGTCGGCGAATGTGAAGAACGGAATCCGGCGTTTCCGAAGGAGGATCGCCGTGCCCACCGTTGCACCGATCAATCCGCCGTAGAAAACGCCGCCTGCGCGCGCGAGATCCTTGAGACCGTCCCAGGACGACACGTAGTGCGGCCACTCGACGATGACGAGCAGGAGTTTCGCGCCCACGAGACCCGACAGAAGAAGCCAGATTCCGACGTCCGACGCGGCGTCCGACGCGATCCCGAATGCGGGCGCCCGCCTCCTCAGGAGCCACAGAGCCGCGAGGAAGCCGAGGGCCATCATCAGGCCGTAGCTCGGCAGCGCGAAAGAGCCGATGTGGATCAGTTCTGGGTGCATGTCTCGGGCTGTTTCTCCGGATGCCGCCAGATATCCCAGGCGAGAAGGACGACGCCCACGCTGATCGCGCTGTCGGCTACGTTGAACGACGGCCACTCCCAGCTGGCAACGTAAAAGCGCAGGAAATCCGTGACGGAATCAAAGCGCACGCGGTCGATCAGGTTCCCGACGGCCCCGCCGAGAACGAGCGCGAGCGCCGTCTGGAGCCGCGTGAGCGTCACAGGCGACGACAGCGACCAGGCGAGGACGGCGAGAAAGACGCCGCTGGCGACGAGCGTCAGGATCATCGCGCGCGCGGGCGAGCTGAAGGACGCGAAGATGCCGAATGCCGCGCCCGTGTTCTTCACGTGCGTCAGGTCGAAGAACCCCCGAATCACCGGGATCGTGTCGTGCAGCGGGATGCGCGCGGACACGATCGCCTTCGTGAGCTGGTCCAGAGCCACGACGGCGAGAGAAATCGCGAAATAGACGAGCCGGCGCGGCACGAGGGGGATTCTACTCGCCGACGACCGCGCGGCAGCGCGCGCAGAGGCCGTCGTCTCCGGGTTCCACGTCCTTGCGGACCTGCCAGCACCGCGGGCACTTCGCGCCTTCGGCGGGGCGGACGAGAATTCCGTCGGCGCCGACATCCCGCATGACGGACGGTACGGCGAGCACCTCGGCGAGTTTTTCTTCTGAAAGGGAAAGAGTCCGGAGCGCCTCGTCGAGCCCGACGGCGCGTCCGACCACTGCCTCAGCTTGCGCGGCGGAGCCCACCGACCCGTCGCGGCGCAGCGGCTCGAGGGCCTGCAGAAATTCCGCTCGAAGAGCGAGGACGTGGCCCCAAGCCTCTTTCTCATTCGAAGAAATCCCCGGAACCTTGAGTTCGTCCCAGCTCTTCAGGACCAGCGAAGAGGGGTCCGTCGCATGCCCCGGTATCGATTCCCATATCTCTTCCGCCGTAAATGGGCAGATCGGGGAGAGCGCGATCGCGATCGTCTCGACGAGCCTCCAGGCCGCCGTCTGCGCCGACCGGCGCACGGGATCGTTCGCCGCGAGGACGTAGAAAGCGTCCTTGCGCGCATCACACCAGAACGCCGAGAGATCGGTCGTGACGAGGTCGAGCAGCCGGCGCGCGACGGCGTGGAACTCGTAGCGCGCGTATGCGTCCCGAGCCTCGACCGCGAAGCGCGCGGCGGCGTCGAGCACCCAGCGGTCGAGCGGTTCGAGCCTTGCTTCCGGCACGGCATCCGTTGCCGGGTCGAAATCGAAGAGGTTCGACAGGAGGAAGCGTGCCGTGTTCCGGATCTTCCGGTAGGCCTCGGCGGTGCGCTGGAGGATCTCCTTCGAAAGCGGGTCGTCGTTCGTGTAGTCGAGCGAGGCGACCCAGAGGCGGATCACGTCCGCGCCGTCGGTCTTGAGGAGGTCCTGCGGCTCGATCGTATTGCCGAGGGACTTCGACATTTTGTGGCCGTCGCCCGCGACGACGAAACCATGGGTCAGGACGGTGTCGTACGGCGCTCGGCCGGTCAGCGCGACGGACGTGAGGAGCGAGGACTGAAACCATCCGCGGTGCTGGTCGTGGCCCTCGAGGTACATGACCGGGACGGGCGGCTGCGCCGTGTAAGGATCCGCGAGGCCGTAGTCGCCGGAGCGGAGGACCGCCGCGTGCGAAACGCCGGAGTCGAACCACACGTCCAGGATGTCCTTCAGCTTCTCGAAGTTCGTTCCGCCGCAGGAAGAACAGGAGGCTGGAGAGGAAGAAGAAGAGGAAGATTTGCTTAGAAAGTAAGACGGGGGGAAAGCATCGTCGTACCAGGCGTTCGCTCCGTGTTCACGGAAAGCCTCTCTTACCCTTTCAAAGAAATCCTCTCTTTCTCTCTTCTCCTTTTCTCCCACGTTCCCCTCGACTCTGGGGAAGTGGCTCACGACGCCCTTCTCCTTGCAGTCGACGCAGCGCAGGAACGTGATCGGCGAGCCCCAGCGGCGTTGCCGGGAGATCGTCCACTCGAGGCGGTTGTCGACCATCGCGCCGATGCGGTTCTCGCTGTAGGACGGGATCCACGCGACGCGGCCTCGGATCTCCGCCATCGCGCGATCGCGCAGGGCTCCGAGGTCGATGAACCACTGGTGCGTCGCCCGGAAGATGACCGGGTTCTTGCAGCGCCAGCAATGGGGATACGAATGAGGAGATTTCTGCGAATGGAGGAGAAGAGCGCCCGAAGCGTCTCCAGCTTTCAACGCCTCGAGAACCGCCCCACTCGCGTCGTCTCCCGGCGTCTTCGGCGTCACGACGCGCTTCCCGCGAAGTTGCTCGGGAGCGTTCGCGTCGTAGTACCCGCCCTCGTCCACCGGGCAGAGGGCCGGGTCGTCGACCTTGAATCCGGCGCGCCTCACAACCTCGTAATCGTCGCGGCCATGGCCGGGAGCCGTGTGAACGAGACCGGTGCCGTCCGAAGTCGAGACGTGCTCGCCGAGAAGGAAACCAAAATTGTCGAATGGGTCGGACGCGAAGGGGCGGGCGTAGCGCAGTTTCAGCAGCCTGTTGGCGATGTCACGGCCGCTTTTCCTAGAAAGGGGAAGGGGGATGGCGCGCGTCCAGCCGAGCGCGGCCGTCACCTGCGGCACCAGCGCTTCGGCGACCAGATACGCGTCTCGCGCTCCCTCTTCCTTTCTAAGAAGAATGTATTCGATGTTCGCCCCGAGGGAAATCGCCCGATTCGCGGGCAAGGTCCACGGCGTAGTCGTCCAGATCACGGCATAGATCGAATCGATCCCAAGAGGCGCCGGATCCCAGACGGATTGCGCCGCGTCGTCCACTCTTATCGGCATCGCCACGTAGATCGACCAGTCCGTCTTGTCCTCGTACTCGATCTCCGCCTCGGCGAGAGCCGTGCGGTCGTGGACGCACCAGAGGACGGCCTTGAAACCGAAAGAGACGAGGCCGTTCTCCACGAACTGGCCGAACGCGCGGGCGATTTCGGACTGGTAAGAGAAGTCCATCGTCCGGTACGGCGCCTGCCACGCCCCGAGGACGCCGAGGCGCATGAAGTCGGTCCGCTGGACGTCGATCCACTTCTCGGCGTAGGCGCGGCAGGCGTCCCGGAACGAGACGTCCGTCATCTCGCGCCGTTTCGGCCCCAGCTCCTTGTCGACCTTGAGTTCGATGGGCAGGCCGTGACAGTCCCACCCCGGCACGTAAGGCGCATCGAAACCGGCCAGCGTCTTGCTGCGGACGACGAGATCCTTGAGGATCTTGTTCATCGCCGTCCCCATGTGGATCCGGCCGTTCGCGTAGGGCGGCCCGTCGTGCAGGAGGAATCGGGGGGCGCCTTTGCGCGCGGCGCGGATGCGGCCGTAGAGGTCTTCGTCCCGCCAGCGCGCGAGGCGTGCGGGCTCCCGCTTCGGGAGGTCCGCCCGCATGGGGAACTCCGTCTTCGGGAGGAGGAGAGTGGATTTCCAGTCGCGTCCGCTCATGTGAGCCGCGGAGGTTACGCGGTCGCTCCGCGCGCGGCAACCGGCGGCGGGACGCGCGGCTACTTCCGCCCGTGAACGAAATCGTCGACCACCTTGCGGAACAGCGCCGGCTGGTCGACGAACGTCATGTGGCCGCTCTTCGGGAAGACGACGAGCGTCGCGCCGGGCACGAGCTTCGCCATCTCCCCGGCGATCCAAGGCGCGCTCTCGTCGTGATCGCCGACGGTCACAAGAGTCGGAACGCGAACTGTTCTCAGTTGCTCGGCGTAGTCGAGGCCGGTGAGGTTTCCGTCCACGACGTACTCGCCCGTGGAGCCCCACATCTCGCGATAGACCTCCCATCCCATGTTGGGGCCAGGGGCCGGGTCGTAGTTCGCGTCGGGCCGGCTTTGGTAAAGGTAGGGGAAGTAGCCCTCCGCCCACGCGGCCTTCATGTATTCGTCCGGGTACCGGCCCCATTGCCACGGCAGGCCCTTCCCGTAGAGGCCCTCTTTCTCCATTTTATCGATCCGAGCGCGAAGCTCCGGGGCCATCGCGGCCTTCATGTCGGCGAGGGCCTTGTTGATCGCCTTCGTCGTGTGGAACGTCGAACAAAGGATCAGGGTCGAGAGGTTCTGCGGGTACGTGAAGGCGTACGCCTGCGCCAGGACCCCGCCGAACGAATGGCCGAGGAGGTTCACCTTCCCGAGGCCGAGCGCCTTCCGGACGGCTTCCATGTCCTCGACCATGGCGGCGACGGTGTAGAGCTTCGGGTCCTCAAGGCGCTCGGACCGGCCCGATCCCCTCTCGTCGATGAAGACGAGCCGGTTCGTGCGCGCGAGCGGGAGGAGGTGGGGGAGGAAGTAGTCGTGCGAGGCGCCGGGACCGCCATGCACGACGAAGAGGGGCGCGCCCCGCCCGATCGACTTCCAGTAGACGAGGACGCCGTGCGCGTCGACGAAGCCCTCTTCCTGTGCGAAGACGTTCGTTTTCGAATCGGCGGCGGCGGCCAGGCCCGCTGCGAGGAGGATCATCGTCAGGGCGAGCATCGTCTTCTTCATGCGCGCGAATCTACACCCCGCACGATGCACCGTTTGATTCAAATGGATCATGTCGCCGGCGCACGCGTGGCGCGAACTTCATTCGGGGAATTCGGTCCGGACGGATTTTCCGGGGAGGTCCCTATGACCGGACGAACGATTTACGTCGGGACGGACTTTTCGCCGGCTTCGGAGCGGGCGTTCGACGTGGCGCTCGAGATGGCGAGGATGCGAGGCGCGGAGCTGGTGGTGGGGCACGTCATCGACACTCCCGGGGTGCTCGGCTACGGCGTCGGCGACATCGCGAGAGAGGTGGAGAACCGGATCCGCGAAGAAAAGGGCATGCGGCTCGAGGCCCTGCGCCGCCGGGCCGATCGCGCGGGAGTCCCGGCCCGAACAGAGCTTCTCGCCGGCTCCCCGGAGGACGCGCTCGCGGAGGCCGCCGAACGGGCGCACGCGACCATGCTCGTCCTGGGGACGAACGGGCGCACGGGCGTCTCGCGCATGGTCATGGGAAGCGTCGCCGGGCGCCTCGTCTGCACGGCGCCGTGCCCGGTGCTCACGGTCAAGGAAAGCGTCGCCGCGTGAAGCGCTCCGCCGTGCCGCCGCATGCCATCCTTTAGACTGCGGCCCGCATGACGAGGATCCGGACAGCCATCGTCGGGTGCGGCTATCTCGGCCGGCACCACGCTCGGATCCTGACCGAGCTCGCCGGCTCCGAGCCGGTGGGCTTCGTCGACGCGGACGACGCCGCGGCCGCGGCGATCGAGGCCGCGTACGGAAGCAAGGGCCTCGTGAGGAGACGCTCCGTGAAGGAGCTTCTCGACGCGGGCGCCCGCGCGGTCGTCGTCGCGTCGCCGACCTCCACGCACGCGGAGGTGGCGGAGGAACTCCTGGCCGGAGGCGCCGACGTGATGGTCGAAAAGCCCATCACTGTGACGCTCGCCGAGGCCGACCGGCTCGTGGCCCTCGCGAGGGCGAAGGGACGCGTCCTGCAGGTGGGCCACATCGAGCGTTTCAACCCGGCCGTCGTCGCCGTGCGCCCGCTCGTGACCGACGTGAAGTTCATCGAGGCGCACCGCCTCGGGGTGTTCGTGCCGCGAGCCCTCGACGTGGACGTGGTCCTCGACCTCCTCGTGCACGACCTCGACATCGCGCTCGACCTCGTGGGCCGGCCGGTCGTCGAAATCCGGGCGGTCGGCGTGCCGATCCTGAGCGAGAAGATCGACATCGCATCGGTGCGGCTGTCGTTCGAAGGCGGCTGCGTGGCGAACCTGACGGCCTCGCGGGTCTCCCAGGAGAAGACCCGGAAGTTCCGGTTCTTCCAGCCCGACTGGTATTTTTCGATCGACACGCAGAAGCGCGACGTGACGGCCTTCCGTCTCGACCGGCTGAGCGGCCCGCCGCGCATCGTGCCCTGGCCCGTGACGGTCGAGCCCGCAGACGCCCTCACCGCCGAGGATGCGGCGTTCCTGAAGGCCTGCGCCGAGCGCAGCGAACCGGAAGTCACCGGAGAGGCGGGCCGCGCGGCGCTGAAGCTCGCGCTCGACATCCTCGAGGAGATGGGACGCGGGAGATGAAGAAAGAAGAACTTGCTCGGAGGAGAAACGAAAGAGCGAAAGAGAAGACGAAGATTTCTTTGAAGGGTAAGAGTAAGAAATCTACTTCTTCGCTTCTCCGTCGCATTGGTCTCGTCGGTGGATCGGGCCTGTATTCGCTTCCCGGACTGAAGATCACGGACGAGGTCGCGCTTCGCACTCCCTTCGGCGCTCCCTCCGACTCCTACCTTCTCGGAACTCTTTCTTCGGTCCCCGTCGCGTTTCTCGCGCGGCACGGGCGCCACCACTCGTTCCTCCCCACCGAGGTGAACTACCGCGCGAACATCTGGGGCTTCCGGAAACTCGGTTGTTCATGGCTGCTCTCGGCTTCGGCCTGCGGCTCGATGAAGGAGGCGTACAAGCCGACCGACATCGTCCTTCCGGACCAGTTCATCGACCTCGCGAAGCACCGCGTCTCGACGTTCTTCGGCGGCGGTTGCGTGGGGCACGTCTCGTTCGCGCACCCGGTCTCGGCCGTCCTCCTCGATGCGCTCGCTTCGGCCGCGAAAGCCGAGGGCGCCGTGTGCCACCGGGGCGGGACGTACGTCTGCATGGAGGGGCCGCAGTTCTCCACCAAGGCCGAGTCGTCCCTCTACCGCTCGTGGGGCGCCGATGTGATCGGCATGACGAACGCCACCGAAGCGAAGCTCTGCCGGGAGGCCGGAATCGGCTACGCCTCCATGGCCCTCGTCACCGACTATGACTGCTGGCACGAGGAGGAGGCCGCGGTGTCGGTGGAGGCCGTCCTCGCCGTCCTCAGGCAGAATGCGAGCACCGCGAATCGCGTCCTCGCGAATGCCGTGCGGCATCTCGATCCCGATCGACCGAGCGATTGCGCGGACGCTCTCGCGTCGGCCGTCCTCACGGCGAAAGAACGCATTTCTCCCGCCGCGGCAAGGCGCCTGGCGCTGTTCCTGAAGAACTGAAGAACCACGATTGAAGAGTGAAGAAAGAGGGCAGATGACCGCACGCCGCATCGTCGTCACGGGTTCCGTCGCCTACGACTACCTCATGACGTTCCCGGGGAAGTTCCTCGACGTCGTCGTGCCCGACCGCATGGAACGCCTCTCCGTCTCCTTTCTCGTGGATTCGATGCGGAAAGTTCGGGGCGGCGTGGCCCCGAACATCGCCTACACGCTCGCGCTCCTCGGCCTCAAGCCCGTCATCATGGCGACTGCGGGAGTCGACGCGCTCGACTACAGCCGCTGGCTGGCCGAGCAGGGCGTGGACACGTCGGCTCTCCACATCTGCGACGACCTCTACACGGCCTCGTTCTTCGTCTCGACGGACCAGAGCCAGAACCAGATCGCGACGTTCTACACGGGGGCCATGGCGCGCGCGACGACGCTCTCCTTCCGCGATCTCTCCCTGAGCGCCGTGAGCCTCGCCGTCATCTCGCCGAACGACCCCGAAGCGATGGCGAAGTACGCGAAGGAGTGTCGCGAGCTGCACATCGCCTATGTCTACGATCCGAGCCAGCAGGTCGCGCGACTCTCTGGCAGCGACCTCCTCGCCGGACTGAGGGGCGCAGTGCTCCTGATCGCGAACGAGTACGAGTTCGGCGTCATCGAAAAGAAGACGGGTCTTTCGGAGGCCCAGATGCTCGAGGAGGTGCCCGTCCTCATCGTGACGCGCGGCGCCGAAGGCTCCACGATCAGCCTGCAGGCCGGACAACCCGAGGCTCACGAGGGCGCGAACAGCTTCCGGATCCCGCCCGCCCGCCTGCGCGGTCCCGCGGTGGACCCGACGGGCGTGGGCGATGCCTTCCGGGGCGGACTCCTCGCGGCCCGGCACTACGGGCTGCCGTGGGAAGTCGCGGGGCGTGTCGGGAGCGTGGCCGCCGTCTACACCCTCGAAGCCCTCGGTCCGCAGCCCCCGCGCTACGCGATCGCGGACTTCGTCGCGCGCTATCACGAGAATTTCGGCTCCGAAGGTCCCCACGCGCGCGTCCGCGAGCTCCTGCCCCGCTGAGGCTGGTACACTCTCCGGTCCCATGAACGTGATCGAAGGCCACCTTTCCTCCAGAGGACGCCGCTTCGGCATCGTCGCCGCGCGGACGAACGACCTCGTCGTGTCGCGCCTCGTCGATGGCGCCCTCGATGCGTTCCGCCGGACCGGCGCCGCCGACGAGGATGTCGTTCTCGTGCGCGCGCCGGGCGCCTGGGAGATCCCGCTCGCCCTCCGCGACCTCGCGCGCTCGGGCAGGTTCGACGCGCTCGTGGCGCTCGGCGCCGTCGTGCGCGGAGGCACGCCGCATTTCGAGTATGTGGCGGGAGAGACGGCCAAGGGCGTCTTCCAGGTCTCCCTCGAGCTCGATCTTCCCGTCGCTTTCGGCGTCCTCACCTGCGACACGCTCGAGCAGGCGCTGGAGCGCTCCGGCGCCAAGGGTGGAAACAAGGGCTTCGAGGCGGCCATGGCCGCCGTCGAGGCCGCCGACCTCCGCGCGAACCTGAAGAAGGCTCCGGCCAAGTCTTCGCGATCCGCGCGCTGACGGCCGGGCGGACGGGACGCGTGTGAGCGGCCGCCGGCGAAAGTCTCGAGAGCTGGCTCTTCAGCTTCTCTACCAGAACGACCTCGCGGGAACAGTGCCCGAGGAAATGTTCGTCCGGACGGAGGAATACGTCCTTGCGCGTCCCGAGGTCCAGGAATACGCCCAACGCCTCGTCCTGGGGACGCTCGCACGGCGCGACGAATTGGACGCGAAGCTGTCCGAGCGGTCCGAACACTGGAGGCTCGGCCGGATGGCGGCGGTCGACCGCAACCTCCTGCGACTCGCGCTCTATGAGCTTCTCTTCGAAGAGGACATCCCGGACGCCGTGGTCATCGACGAGGCCGTCGAGATCGCGAAGAAGTTCTCGACTCCGTCCTCCGGTCCGTTCGTGAACGGCGTGCTCGATGCCATCCGCCGCGCCACGTTCGGCCCGCGCGTTCCCGCCGGAGAGGGCGCGGAATGAGCCGCCGCTTGTTGCTTTGCGCCTTCGCACTCGCGTGTGCCGGCGTGGCCGCGGCGCAGGAAGGTCCGTCTCCGGGAGAGTGGGCCCGCTATCGCCTCGAGGGGCCCGCGCCCTGGCGCTATGCGCGCCCGGTCGAGGGAGCCGGCTATCGCATCGCGCTCTCCTCGCCGGACGGGCGTTCTCTGGAAGCGCGCGTCGAGATTCCGGCTGCGCCCCTCACCGTGGATGCCGCCTTCCCTCCCTCACCGGCAGCCCTTTCCACCGAGGCGCGGGCCGTGCTCGCGGATCCCCTCCCGGAGGATGCCGAGCTCGATTCACTGTCCCGGCGGCTTCTCAAAGACACGAAGACGGTTCTCGAAGCCGTCGAGCGCGTGATCGCCTTCACGGCCCGCCGCATCCGCTACGCGCTGCCCGACGGATCTTCCGAGACGGCTGCGGCCACGCTCCGCGCCCGCCAGGGCTCCTGCGTGGGGCGGTCGCTCCTCGCGGCCGAGCTGCTCCTCCGGGCGGGGGTTCCCGCCCGGCAGGTCACGGGCATCCTCGCCGCCCGGCGCGCCCGGGAGCTCACCCCCGAATCCCGAAGCGTATTCAATCCGGAGCTCGGCGGCGTTCGTCATCGGTGGATCGAGGTCTTCGTCCCCGGGCTGGGCTGGATCCCGTCGGATCCCGGGGGCCTCGCGAACACGGTAACGGCACGGCATCTCGCGCTGGACCGGCAGCCGCCCGCGGGCTTTCACGTGGATGTCGCGGACCGTTCGGCCGAGTTGAAGCGGCCCGTCCTCGAGACGGCCGAGGGCGGCCTGACCCTGTATCGGCCGCGCGGCGCGAACGTCGTGGAGGCCGTCGAGGGCGCGCCCCTCGATCCCCGCGCTCTCGCGGCGCCCCCGCGGCGCTGACGAGCGGCCTTCGGGTCGTTTACACTCGCCGGCTGCGATGAGCAGTGTGACGCCGACGACGAAGAGCGACGAAATCCTCCGGATAGAGGCCAAGTGGCGCGAGCGCTGGGAAGCGGATCGGGCCGCCTTCGTGGATACCGAGAAGCCCGCGGGCGAAGGCACGTACCTCCTCGTCATGCTCCCGTACCCGTCGGGCGACCGCCTGCACGTGGGGCACGCCCGGACCTACTTCCTGACCGACGCGCTCCACCGCTTCCTCCGGCAGACCGGCGTGACCGTGTTCTGCCCAATGGGCTGGGACGCGTTCGGCCTTCCCGCCGAGAACTACGCGATCCAGAAGGGAATCCATCCCCGCACGTCCACGCTCGCGAACATCGCGGCCATGAAGGAGCAATTCCGCTCGTGGGGCGTCCTCTACGACTGGACGAAGGAAGTCACGACCTGCGAACCCGAGTACTACCGCTGGAACCAGTGGTTCTTCCTCAGGCTCCTCGAGAAGGGCCTCGCCGTCCGGAAGAAATCGGCGGTCAACTGGTGCCCCTCGTGCCTCACCGTGCTCGCGAACGAGCAGGCCGAGGGGGGCGTCTGCGAACGCTGCAACACACCCGTGGTCCCACGCGAGCTGGAGCAATGGTTCCTGAAGATCACCGACTATGCAGAGCGGCTGCTGGAAGGCCTCGACACGCTCGGCAAGTGGCCCGACAAGGTCGTCACGATGCAGCGCAACTGGATCGGCAAGTCCACGGGCGCCGATCTCGACTTCGCGATCCCGTCGCTCGGGGAAACGGTGCGCGTGTTCACGACGCGTCCGGACACCGTCTTCGGCGCGACGGCGCTCATCCTCGCCCCCGAGCATGCGCTCGTCCCGCGCCTCCTCGAGGGGAACCCGAAGAGGGCCGAACTCGAGGCATGGGTCGCGTCCGTCCGCAGCCAGGAGCGGATCGTGCGTGAGGCCGAGGGCGCCGAGAAGGACGGCCGCGACACCGGCCGCAAGGCGATCAATCCCTTCACCGGTCGGGAAGTGCCCGTATGGCTCGCGAACTTTGTCATCGCCGATTACGGCACGGGCGCGCTCATGGCAGTGCCCGCGCATGACACACGCGATTTCGACTTCGCGAAGAAGTACGGGATTCCGATCGTCAAGGTCATCGAAGAAGAGAAGAAGGATTTGCTTCGGAAAGAGGAAGAAGAGGAAACCGCGGATTTTCTTAGAAGGGATGAGGGGCAGGGCGGCGCTCCTGGCATTGCCGGTGCTCCGTCGGCCGCATATACGGGCGAAGGCAACCTCGTCGCCTCTGGCCCATTCTCAGCAGAATCTTCTTCCTCTGCCCGCGAACTCATTTCAGCCGAGGCCGCCCGCCGCGGGATCGGCGGGCCGCGCATCCGGTACCGGCTCCGCGACTGGCTGATCTCGCGCCAGCGCTACTGGGGAACGCCGATCCCGATGATCCACTGCGAGAAGGACGGCTGGGTGCCGGTGCCCGAGAAGGACCTGCCCGTCGTCCTGCCTCCCGACGCGCCGTTCACGGGCAAGGGCGGAAATCCCCTCGAGAAGGTCGCCTCGTTCGTGAACACGACGTGCCCCAGGTGCGCCGGCCCCGCGCGCCGCGAGACGGACACGATGGACACCTTCGTGGACTCGTCCTGGTACTACCTGAGGTACGTCGACCCGAAGAACGATCGGGCGCCCTTCGACGCCGCGATCGCGAAAGAGTGGACACCCGTCGACCAGTATATCGGCGGGATCGAGCACGCCATCCTCCATCTCCTGTACGCGCGCTTCTTCGCGCGAATCCTGAAGGACCTCGGCCTCGTGCCGTTCGAGGAGCCGTTCTCCGCGCTCTTCAACCAGGGGATGATCACCCGCCAGTCTCCGACCGGGCGCATCGAGAAGATGTCCAAGTCGCGCGGCAACGCCGTATCCCTCGATCCGCTCATCGCCGAGAAGGGCGCCGACGCCGTCCGCGCGTTCGTGCTCTTCCTCGGACCGCCGGAGAAGGACGCCGAGTGGAGCGACGAGGGGATCAGCGGCCCCGAGCGTTTCCTCTGGCGGGTTCGCTCCACGGTCGACCGGTTCCTTCAGACGGGCGCCGATCCGCAGGGACAGCCTGGGGCGGCCGACACGCCCGCGGCGCGCGCGCGCCACATGGCCGTGAAGAGGGTCACGGAGGACTTCCGGGCGTTCTCGTTCCACACCGCCGTGGCGCACCTCATGGAGTTCCTCAACCATGCGACGACTCTCGTCGGCGATGCGGGCGCGGACCCGGGGGAGACCGCGACGTCACTTCGGACGCTCGTCACGCTTCTCCATCCCATCGCGCCTCACCTCTCGGAGGAGCTGAACGAGAGGATGGGCGGCAAGAAGAGCCTCCTCGTTTCGGGCTGGCCCGCGTATGACCCGGCTCTCGCCGAGATGGAAGTCGCCTCCATCGCCGTGCAGGTATCCGGGAAGGTTCGGGCCGAGATCAAGCTTCGAAGAGGCGCGGATGAGAAAGAAGCATTGTCGGCCGCGGAAGCGAATCCGGTCATCGCGAAGTGGCTCGAGGGCAAGCAACGCGTCAAGATCATCTGGGTCCAGGATCGGTTGCTGAACATCGTGGCGAAGTGAGAAGAGAGATTTCGGACAAGGGAATTTCTTCGAACGGGCGCGGGCAAGCGGCCGCCGCGCCGAAGCGCCCGTGCCGCGCCCGTGACTCTTTCCCTTTCAAAGAAATCTCTCTCTTCTCCTCTTGTCTCTCTCTCGTCTTCGGTTTCTTCGGTTGCGGGTACACCCTGGTGGGAACAGGGTCGAGCGCGCTCCCCGCGACCGTGAAGACCGTTTACGTGGCGCAGTTCATCAACGACACCACGGTCGTCGGACTCGAGCAGCGCCTCACGGACGCCGTCATCCGCGAGCTGTCAGCGCGCGGCCGCCTGAAGCCGGTTTCCGACCGGTCGGCGGCGGACGCGGAGCTTGCCGGGCATCTGACGTCCTGCAACGTCGCGCCCGTGCGCTTCGATGCGAACGGAATCGCGGTCGAGTACCAGGTGACCGTGACGGGAAAACTCGTCCTCACGGAGAAGGCGACGGACAAGCCGATCTTCGCGGAGCCCGCGTACCTGTTCCGGCAGCCCTATACCGTGCCGTCGAGCGCGAGCTCGTATTACGACCGCGAACGGGAGGCCATCGACGCCATGGCCCGCCCGTTCGCCCAGAACCTCGTCACGACGATCCTGGAAGGGTTCTAGCCGGACCTCACTTCGCCTTCTGCGCCTTGTTCACGGTCTTCGAGATCCGCGACTTCAGGCGGGAGGCCGTCTTCCTGTGGAGGACGCCCTTGCGGACGGCGACGTCGAGGTCGGAGACCGCGTTCGACAGGAGGGCGCCGACTTTCGCGGCCTCGGTCTCCGCCGTCTTGCGCAGGTTCTTCACGACGTTGCGGACCTTCGTCACGACGGAGCGGTTGCGGACGCGCCGGCGATCGCTCTGCGCGGCGCGCTTCTTCGCTTGCTTGGTGTTGGCCATGGGGGTTCGGGTGTGCCTTTCTCTCTAGATTCAGCGCGAGTCGCCGCCGAGAGACTTGAGGCGCTGACGCGCGCTCTTCGCCTCGTCGGAGCCGGGAAACTGGTTGACGACGAAATTCAGCTCGACCATGGCCTGAGCCTTCTCGCCCAGCTCGAGGTGAGCGATGCCCTTCTTGAGGTGAGCGGCCGGGGCCTTGTCGCTCTGAGGATAGGAACGGAAGAGCTTGTCGAAGACCGCGATCGCTTCGCGGGGCTTCTTCTGCGCCGACCAGCATTCGCCGGCCCAATAGAGGGCGTCGTCCGACAGGTCGGTGCGCGGGAACTTCTCGGCGTAGTCCTCGAAGCCCTGCCGGGAGAGATCGTACCGGCCGCGCTGGTAGTCGGCCGTCGCCTGCGCGAAGAGGTCGGCGGGCGTGATGCCTCCGGCGCGCGGCGTTGCCCCGGCTGCGGCGCCGGAGGCCGCGACGGCGCCCGGACTCGCGCCGGCCGGCGTTCCGCCGGGTGCCGGAGAGGTCAGCGGCGCGGAAGCGGGGGCGGACGGGTTGCCTGTGACGGCGCCCGCGTGCGTCTGCGACTCGGCGATTTGCTGCGAGAGCTGCGTCAGGCGCCGATTGGCGTCCTCGAGCTTGCCCGCGAGCGCCTGCATCTCGCGCGTCAGGTCGTCGAATTTCGTGCCGAGATCGGCATTCGAGCGCAGCAGTGTCTCCGCCTGCTTTGCGAGTCTCTCGCTCAGCTTCGCGACCTCGTCCTTGGACGACGATTGCTTCGCGACGACATCGACTTCCTTCTCGACCGTCGAAAGGTGCTTGTGAAGCCCGTCGATATCGCTTCCGCTGACGCAGCCGACGGCCGCCGCGAGAAACCCCGCGGCGGCGACGGAACGAATGGCGCGCGAGGCGCGCTCCCCGTTCACTTCCTCCCCGATCATTTACCGGTGACGACGAAGTGGGCGCGGCGGTTCTTCTGCCACGACTCTTCGTCCTGTCCGGTGGCGAAAGGACGCTCCTTGCCGTACGAAACGGTCTTGACCCGGGACGCGTCGACGCCGAGGGAGACGAGATAGTCCTTCGCGGCGTTCGCGCGGCGGTCGCCGAGGGCGAGGTTGTACTGTGCCGTGCCGCGCTCGTCGGTGTGGCCCTCGATCGTGAACTGGACGGAGGGGTACTTCTTCAACCAGCTCGCATTCGTGGCGAGGACGTCGCGCGCGTCGCTACGAATGTCCGCCTTGTCGTAGTCGAAGAACGCGGGCTTGAGATTGCCGCTCAGCACGTTGAGCGGCTGGTTCGCGATGCTGTCATCCACGCGGGGAGCCGGCGCCGGCGTGGGCGTGGCGACCGGTTCGATCGTGACGACGGTGGGCGTCGAAACCGGCGCGGGTGTCGGCGCAGGCGGCGGCGCGGCCGGTGGCTTGTTGGAACACGCCACGACGAACGCGACGGCAGCGAGGGTGATGGAACCGGTCTTGAGGAACTGCTTCATGGAACGAGCCTCCGTTGGTTGCGGGTTGGGGATAAGCCGGACGGCGCTCCCCGTGGAATGACTATTCTAGCGTCTTGATCCACGAGGGGGAATAATTGTTCCCGGAAGACGTCACGATACGCGCCGTTCCACTGCCGTCGGCGTTCCCGATGGCGATCTGGGTCGAGCTGCCGTGCTGCACCTCCCAGGCGATCTTCGTGCCGTCGGGGGACCACGTTGGTCCTTCGTGGGCGCCGGACCCGCTCGAAATCTGCACGGTCCGGCCTGAAAGGAGATCCATCACGCAGATCTGGAAATCGCCCTCGTTCCGGCAGGCGAACGCCAGGCGCCCGCCGTCGGGCGAGAACGCGGCCTCGTCGTTCCAGTTGCCCGCCAGCGTCACGCGCCTCACATTCGCGCCTTCGAGGTCCATCATGAAGATCTGGGGCGTGCCTTGGCGGTTGGACGTGAACGCGAGCTCGCGGCCGTTCGGGGACCAGCGGGGCGTCGAGTCGATCGCCGCGTTTTCGGTGAGGCGTTTCAGAGAGGAACCGTCCGTCTGGACGGTGAAGATCTCCGTGTTGCCCCGGACGCTGCCGCAGAACGCAACCGTCCTGCCGTCCGGTGAGAACGACGGAGATGCGTTGAGCTGGGTCGGAACGGGAATGGGCCGCTTTTCGGTCCCGTCCTTTCCGATGAGCCACAGCCCCGGCGTGTCCTTCTCGTAGGACTGATACACGATCTTCGTGCCGTCCGGCGACCAGTCGGGAGCGAGTGACAGCGTGCGGGAATATGTGATCCGCCGCTGGCTCTCGCCGTCGAAGTCCATCGTGTAGATCTCCTTCACGCGCGGCTCGTCGCGGTCGGAGGAAAAGGCGAGCTTCGTGAGGAACGGGCCGGGCTTGCCGGTGAACTGGCGCACGAGGTCGCTCGCCAGGGTGTGGGCGATGCGGCGCGCCGCACGGGGCTCGCCGGTGTATTTCTTGCTCAGGATGGACTTCAGCGTGCCGAGGTCCCACAGAGACGCCTCGACGACCACGTTCCCGCCCTCCGGCGACAGCCGCGTATCGAGAAGGAACTGGGCCGACGTGGCTTTCCACATGTCACCCTCTTCGCGGTTCTGCGGCGGGCGCATCCCCTTCGGGTAGAGCGCCGGATCGGCCACGACGAAGACACCCGAGCCCGCGAGGTCGTCGGCCAGGGTCGTGTAGAACGGATCGACGGCCTTCGTCTGGAGCTCCGGCAGGAGCGGCGCGATCGTCACCGGGATCGCGAGCGGGCGGCGCGCATTGGAGCTGCCCGTGATGGAAAGGTCGATGTTGGAGGCCTGTTGGAATCCGGAGGGAGCGGTCGCGGTGGAGGGTGGCGACAGGGGAGTCACGGGCCTCGGCGTCTGCCCGAGAACCGGGGCGACCCGGAGGAGGGCAGCGGCAGCCAGAAGCGCGACGCTTCCCCTGAAGCAGTTCTTCTCTTCTCTTCCTTTTCCCTTCAAAGAAATCTTCTTTTCTTCTTCTGTTTCTTCTTGCAAGGAGTTCCCCTTCACTGGAATTTCAGGTGTACGCCGAGCGAATCGTTGCGGTAGTCAGGCGGCAAGGGCGGCAGCGGGTTCGCGGCGTACACGGCACGCGCCGCGGCCCGGTCGTAGTAGCTCACGCCCGACGTGGAATCGACCTTGACGTCCGTCACCTGTCCGGAGCGCAGGACGCGAAAAGAGACGACGCAGTTCGTGCCTTCGGCCGACTCCGGCTTGAACCAGTTCGCGCCGATGAGGGAGAGGAGCTGTTCGACGTAATAGGCGAAAGGGAAGTCGGCGTCGAAGGACGTGACCGACGCTCCGAAGGAGATGCCGGCGCCCGACATGGCGCCGTTCGCGGCGCCGGCGCTCGGAAGCTCCAGAGCGGGCCCGGAAGGCTTGACCGCGGCGGCCGCCGGCTTCGCCTTTTCCGCCTTCGCGGGTTTCTTCGCTTCGGGCATCGCCTTGGCCGACGGAAGGATCTTCTCCGAGGGCTTCTCGATGACGGGCTTCGCCTTCGGTGCGGGCAGCGGTTCCGCGGGCGCCGCCACCGGCGCGGGGGCGGGCGCCGCCTCGGGCCGGCCCAGAGAGGCCGGGCTCACGACGCGGACGGGAAGGGACATCGGCACGAACACGGGCGCCTTCCGGGGGCGGCCCACGAGGAGAAGAAACGCAAGGAAGCCCGCGTGCGCGAGGACGGAAACGGCCGCCGTCAGGCCACGCGGGGCGCGCCCGCCCTCTGCGCGCCGCTCGAGGATGTCCGAAACGGTCGGCGGCCCGGGCAGCGCTGCCGCGGGCGTCGTCAAGGAGCCCCCTCGCTCCTGAGCTCGGTCACCATGCCGAGGCTCTCGACGCCGAGCCGGTTCAGCGTGTCCATCGTCTCCACCACGACGCCGTACGCGAGGTTGCGGTCGGCCTTCAGGTACACGGCTTTGTCGCGGCGGCGCGAGAGGATGAGCTGAAGCCTTTCCTTGAGCTGCGTCTTCGGAATGGGGGTCTCGTTCAGATAGTAGTTCCCGTTCTTCGTGATCGAGAGGATGAGCGGGTCTTCGGGCGTCTTCGGAAGGTTCTGGGCGACCGACTTCGGGAGCTGGACCTCGACGCCCTGGTGCAGGAGGGGCGCGGTGACCATGAAGATGACGAGGAGGACGAGCATGACGTCGACAAGCGGCGTCACGTTGATGTCCGAGAAGGCGTCCGCGTCGTCGTCGAGCTTGAAAGCCACGTTCCGCTCTCTTTACTTCTCTAGGTGAAGTGGCGCTCGGCCAGGTTCATGAACTCGAGGGCGAAGTCGCGCATTTCCGCGCGCGCGATGCGCATTTTTCCGCCAAAGTTGTTGTACGCGATGAGCGCCGGCACGGCCGCCACGAGGCCGGCAGCGGTGTTGATGAGGGCCTCGGCGATGCCGGGCGCCACGACGACGATCGACGTCGAGCCCTTCTGGGCGATCTGCGAGAACGCCATCATGATGCCCACCACGGTGCCGAAGAGGCCGATGAAGGGTGTCGCGGAGGCCGTGGTCGCGAGGAAAGGCAGCCCGCGGGTGAGGCGCGTCGTCTCGACGCCGGCCGCGCGCTCGAGGGCGCGCTCGATCGACGCGAGGCTCTTGACGAAGAGGCGGCCCGTGTCGGCGGGCGCCACCTCGCGGCCGTCCTTCACCTGCTGGTCCAGCTCGGCGTAGCCCGCGCGGAAGATGCCGACGAGCGGACTCGCTTCGCACTTGTCGCAGATCCCGAGAACGTCGGCGAACTTCCGGCTCTTTCGGAAGTGGCCCAGGAACGCCCGCGAGTCGGATGCGGCGCGTGAGAAACTCCACAGCCTGCCGATTATGATCGCCCACGACACCAGGGAGAAGAACGCGAGGACGAGCAGGACGGCCTTGGCCGTCGGTCCCGCTGAAGCGAAGAGCTGGACAATGTTCGAGCCGCCGGTTTCCGTCATGGGTTCTCGTGACTCCCTCTCGGGATGCGTTCCGCGACGGACCCGTCTCGGGCCGTCCCGTCAAGGTAGCATGGAATCTTCAAGCGGGTCAAAGCGTTGGCGGGCGGTCGCGCTACTCGTCGCGAGCCTTTGCGGGCCCGCCCGGGCCGCGTCACTCCCGGCCGACATCCTGCCGCTCTCGGCCGTCCGGGCGGGGATGAAGGGTTACGGTCTGACCGTGCTTCGCGGCTCCCTCGTGGAGCGTTTCGACGTCGAAGTCCTCGGGATCGTGCCGAACACCCTCGGGCGCTCGCAGATCATCGTGCGTGTCGGCGGACTCGGCCTCGAAAAGACGGGGATTCTCGCTGGAATGAGCGGCAGCCCCGTCTATTTCGAGGGCCGGCTCGCCGGGGCCGTGGCCTCCACGTGGGGGTTCGCGAAGGAGCCCGTCGGCGCGGTCACGCCGATCGAGTCGATGCTCGCGATCGACGTCGGCGAGGGCGAGAAGGGCCCGGAGGCCGGCGCGGGAACGGAACGGGGCTCGCGGGTTACGGCCTCCCCCGGATTCGGAGACTTCGCCGCGTCCCTCGCGCTTCCCGACGACCAAAGGCTCGCGGTGCTGCACGGCATCGTCGACGCGCGTCCGGGATGGCCCGCCCACGCGCCTTCCTCGCTCCTGACTCCGGTCTCCACGGGTTTCCCGGTCGACACACTCGGGCGATGGAGCGACGACCTCTCGCGCCTCGGGATTCCTCTCGCGTCGGGAACGCTGCCCGCTCTCCCGGGAACCGCCCTGCAGGCGGCCGAACGGGCGCGCCCCGCTGCGCCGCTCGCGCCCGGTTCCGCCATGACGGCCCTCCTCATCGACGGCGACCTTCAACTCGGCGCGACCGGGACCGTGACGCGGGTGGACGGAGAGGGACGGTTTCTCGCGTTCGGGCACGCGTTCCTCGGAGCGGGAACGATCGAACTGCCGGTCGCTCCGGCGGAAGTCGTGACGGTCTTCCCGAGTGCGAATCTCTCGTTCAAGCTGGCCTACGCCCTCGCGCCGGCGTATCGCCTGACGCACGACCGCGACAGCGGCGTGGCCGGGCGCACGGACCGTACCGTGCCCCTCGTTCCCGTGCGGTTCCGGCTCGAGTCGGGTGGCGGAAGCGTCCGAACGTTGTCGTGGGGCGTGGCGCGCGAGACGGCGCTGCTCCCGCTCCTCCTCTCGGTCTCCCTGGACGCGGCGCTCACGACGCTCGACGCGACACCCGTCGACCGGACGCTTCGCCTCGTGGTGGCCGTCGACACGAAGATCGGGCCCTTCGTCTACGCCGACCAGATGACGGGTCCGCGCGCCAAGGAGCTCGCCCTCATGACCGCGAACGTCCTGACCGGTCTCGTCGCCCAGAATGAGTACGAGGACCCGGGGATCACCGGCGTGGACGTCTCGATCGTGAGCACTCCCGGTGAGAAGAGGCTCCGGATCGTGGAGGCGGCTCTCTCCACGCGGAAGGCCGCGCCGGGCGAAACGCTACATGCCGCCGTGCGCCTTGTCGACCGCCGCGGCGCCGAGCAGACTCGGGTCCTGTTCCTCACCGTGCCGAAGGAGACGCCCGAAGGCCGCGCGATCGTGCTCGTCGGCGACGGCAACGCGGCCTCCGGCGCGCGTCTCGCGGCCGAGCCGTCCGAGCCGCGCAGCCTCGCGGGTCTGCGCGCCGCGATTGCACGGCTCGTTCCCGCGGACCGGCTCGCGGCGCTGCTTCTCGTGCCCGCGCGCGGGGCAACGACGGGGGACGGCACCCTGACGGCGCTTCCCCCTTCCTTCGCGATGGTCCTGACCGAGGGCAGCGAGGGAAACCCGCGCCCTTCCGTTCCGTCCCGCATCCTCGCCGAAGAGATCCTCGTCCTCGACCGGCCCGCGTCCGGTTCCGTGCGCCTCGAGCTCGAGATAGAAAGGCCCCGTTCCTGATGCGACGTACCCCGCTGGCCTTCGCCGTTGTCGCCGCCGCCGCCCTCGTCGCGCCACGTCTCGCCGGCGGAACTTCCCGCATCGTCGTGACGGCGGGAGCGCGCGACTTCCTCGCGGGCGACGCAAAGGGCATCGCCGTCTCCGCCGACGGACGGCTCACGCTCGGCGCAGCGTTCGCGGCGCGCGCGTGGCCCGACGATGCGGCCGATGCCGCCGTCTTCGCCGCGGCGGCCGACGGCTCAGGCCGCGTCTTCGTGGCGACGGGAGGCGGCCTGGGCCGGCTCTTTGTCTCCAGCGGCGCGGACGTGAGGCTCCTTTTCACCGCGCCCGAATCGAACATCACGGCGGTCGCGGTGGCTCCGGACGGCGCGGTCGTGTGCGCGTCTTCCCCTAACGGGAAGATCTATCGCGTCGACCCGAAGGTCACGGATGCGGCGAAGTCCGGAACGGTCGTCGGCGACCCGAAAGAGGCCGCCATCTGGGCGCTCGCTTTCGCGAAGGACGGCACGCTTTACGCGGGGACGGGAAACAAGGGCCGCATCTATCGCAAGACTCCGTCGGGCCCGCTCGAGCTCTTCCACGAGATCGAGGACGTTCACATCCGCACGCTCGCGGTCGGCCCGGACGGGACCGTTTATGCAGGCACCTCCGATCGCGGTCTCGTGGTCGCATTTCCGGTTCAGGGTAGTCCGCGCACACTTCACGATTTCTCCCGCCCCGAGGTCACGGGCCTCGCCGTGGACGCACGGGGCGTCCTCTACGCGGCGGCCTCGCAGCTCGATCCGTCCTCGGGCCGGCTCGCGCTGACGGACCTGCGGCTCCGGCCCACCCCCACGCCGACGCCGCCGCCCGCGGGAACGGAGGAAGCGCCGCGCGGCTCGGTGTCCGTGTCCGCCTCCACGACCACGGTTCGGCCGCCGGTCGAGCTCCGCTCGGCGAGCAGCTCCGAGATCGCCGTCATTCAGCCGGACGGCTTCGTGGAGCCCGGCTGGCTCTTTCCGGAGGAGTCGATCCTCGGCATGAGGTTGGACTCGAACGGCGCCCTCCTCGTCGCGACCGGCCCGCGAGGGCGCGTCTACGAGTGGAAAGACCGGCGCGTCCGCCTCGTGGCTTCGACCGGCGAGAAGCTCGCGCTCGCGGTTCCGGCCGTGGGATCGGGATTCGCCGTCGTGACGATGGGCGCGGCGGGAATCCTGAGACCCGACGCCGGGAGCCTGCCCGCGGGTACGTTCACGTCTGCCGTAAAGGACGCCTCGCGCCTGTCGACGTTCGGGCGCCTCCGCTGGGAGGGGCAGGTACCCGCGGGAGCGGCCCTGTCGCTCTCCGTGCGGACCGGAAACTCGGACAAGCCGGACGCCACGTGGTCGGCCTGGATGCCGGTCGGTGCCGACGGAGGCGCACGCCCGCCTGTCGCCCGCTTTTTCCAGTGGAAAGCGGACCTGAGAGCTTCGCCGAAGGGGGCGTCCCCGGTCCTCGAGCGCCTGGAGCTCTCTTACGCCGAACGTAATGCCCGCCCGGTTCTCGAGAATCTCACTCTCCTCGAGCCGGGAGCGGTCTTCGCCCGCGGCGGAACGGGCGTGGGCGTCCTTTCCGTCGCAAATCCCGACGAATCCGGGATCTATTCCGGGCTCGAAACCCCGCGCGACGGCCCGGGGGAGGGGCCCGGGAAGCGGCTTTTCCGGAAGGGCTACCGGACACTCACGTGGAAGGGCACCGACCCTAACGGGGACATCCTGCGTTACGAGATCGAGGCGCGCCGGGAAGAGGGTTCGACGTGGTTTCCGGTCCGCAAGGACCTCGAAGACACGTACCTGTCCTTCGACACGACGGCTCTCTCCGACGGACGGTACCGCTTTCGGGTCACGGCGTCGGACCGCCTCTCGCAGCCCGAGAGCGAAGCGCTCACGGCGCGTGAGGAATCCGGCGTCGTCCTCATCGACAACACGCCGCCCGTCCTGAAAGTGGAGTCGAAAAAGGTCGAAGGGGACTCGATCGTCGTGTCGGTTCTCGCCGTCGATGCAGTTTCCCCGGTCACGAAGGCCGAAGGCGCCGTCAACGCGGACCGCTGGCGCTTCCTGCCCGCCGAGGACGGCGCGGCGGACTCTCCGATCGAACGCTTCGTCTTCCGGGTCCCGAAACCGCCGGGGCCGGCGGTCCTGTCGGTGCGTGTGCTCGATGCGATGGGCAACGTCGCGGCGGTTTCCGTGGAGTGGCCGTTTTGAAGAAGCTCGCGCTTCTCGCCGCCGCGATCCTCCTCGCCGCCTGCGGCGTTCGCGGAAAGAGCCAGGACAGCGTCGTCCGCCGCCGCCTCGAGGGCGAACCGAAGACACTCAACCCGATCCTCGCCACGCTGGATCCAGAGCAGATCGTCATCGCGCTGCTCGAGCGCAACCTGCTCGATTACGACGAGAAGCTGAACCTCGTGCCGGGCCTCGCGGAGGAGGTCGAAGGCTCTCCCGACCATCTCGTCTACACGATCCGCCTCCGCAAGGATGCGCGCTGGGAGGACGGCACGCGCGTCACTTCCGCGGACGTCGTCTTCACGCTGACGACACTCCTCGACCCGAAGGCGCCCGCGCTCACGCGCCGGTCGCTTTTCGACGGCTTCGTGCGGGCGGAGGCCGTGGATGCCGAGACGGCGCGCGTCGTCTTCAGGACGGCCGCCAGCGGCCGGCGCGACGCCTTCAACCTGCCGCTTCTCTCCGCTGCCGCGTGGGCGGGCGGCGACGCGGCGACGCATCCGCGCAACCGGAACCCGCTCGCGAACGGACCCTACCGCCTCGCATCCTGGGAGGCGGGCCGGCTGACGCTCGTGCGAAACACGCAGTACTTCGGCGAGAAGCCCGCCCCCGAGCAGGTGATCTTCCGGGTCGTCTCCGAGACAGCGCCCGCGTACGCGGCGCTCGAGACCGGCGATCTCGACGAGATGCGCCTGACGGCGGCGCAGAAAAAGGAGCTGGACGCGAAGGCGGGCACGGCGGGCGCTCCGCGCGTCGTCACGTTCGACGAGCTCTCGTATTCCTATCTCGGCTGGAACAACCGGCTGCCGGTCTTCGCCGACCGCCGCGTGAGGCGCGCCCTCACGATGCTCGTGGACCGCGAAAGCATCAACCGCAACCTGTTCGGGGGCCTCGCGAAAGTCGCGAACGGGCCTCTCCCGCCCGCGCACTGGGCATGGGATGCCTCCCTCGCGCCGTGGCCGTACGACCCGAAGGCCGCCGAGGCGCTGCTCGACGAGGCCGGCTTTCGAAAGGCCCCGGACGGAACGCGGCGGAAGGGGAACGTGCGCCTCGCCTTCACGCTCTCGCTGGGTATGGGCAGCGACATCCAGCGCCAGCTCGTGGAACTGGTACAGCAATCCTTCCGAAAGGCGGGCATCGAGATGGCGATCCAGCCGCTGGAGTGGGCGGCTTTCGGGGCGAAAATGGACGCGGGAGAGTGCGACGCCTGGGCGGCCGCGCTGGTCCTTGACCCGAACCCCGATCTCGCCGTGAGCTGGCACTCCAGCCAGACGCCTCCGACCGGCCTGAACTCCGCCTTCTACCGGAATCCCGAGGTGGACGCGCTCCTCGACCGCCTCAAGACGACGTTCGACAGGGAGCAGACGCGCACGATGCTCGCGCGCGTGCAGGCCCTGATCCACGAGGACGAGCCGGTCACATTCCTGAACGTTCCGCTGATCAAGTGGGGCATCTCCTCGCGCCTGACGAACGTGAAGACGTCGCCGATCGGCCTCTTCATGTTCTGGCCGGGAGGGGCCGGCTGGCGGACGAGCGCGACGAGAGGTCCGATCTCGTAACATCTGTTCTTCATGCTCCCGTCGATGCTCCGATTCGCGCTGCGCCGGGCGGCCTCGGCCCTCCTGACGCTGCTTGGTGTCCACGTCCTCGTCTTCGGTCTGGTAACGGCCGCTCCCGGCGACGCGGCTTCCCTCGCGGCCCGCGCAGGCGGGAACCGCGCGGTCTCGGTCTCGCCCGAGGCGCTCGCGGCTTTCCGGCATCTCTATGGGCTCGACCGCCCCGTGGCCGAACGCTTCCTCACGTGGACCTGGCGCGCGCTGCGTTTCGACTTCGGTCGTTCCCTCGTGGACGGCCAGCCCGTGACGGCCCGCGTCGCCCGGGCGCTCCCCACGACGCTCGCCTTGAACCTCGCCGCCCTTTTTCTGGCCTGTCTCGTCGGCGTGCCGCTCGGAGTCGGGGCGGCCCGCCGGCCGGGCGGGAACCTGGACCGGATCTCGGGATTCGTCTGCGATGCGCTCTTTGCGACGCCGACGTTCGTCCTCGGCCTCCTCCTTCTCCTCGTCTTCTCCGGATGGCTGCGCGTCACGCCTTTCTTCGCCGACAGGGAGACCGGTCTCAACGGCTTCGTGCTGCCCGTCGTCACCCTGACGCTCGCGTCGCTCGCCCTCGTGGCTCGCTTCGTGAGAGTCTGCGTCGCCGCGGCGCTCGCCGATCCGGCGGCGCGCGCGGGGCGGGCCCGTGGGGAAGGACCGCCTGCGGAGATCCGGCGCGCCCTTCGCCGTTCGTCGGCTCCTTTCGCCGCGATGGGGGCGGCGCTCGTGCCGGCCGTCGTGTCCGGCTCGATCCTCGTGGAGCGCGTCTTCTCGCTCCCCGGAGCGGGCGGCCTGCTCGCGGAGGCGGTCTTCGCGCGTGACCTGCCGACCGTTCTCGCCCTCACCCTTCTGTCGGCCGCCGTCGTCGTCGCCGCATCGCTGGCGGCAGACCTCGTCACGGCCGCGCTCGATCCCCGCACCGCGCGCGCGGACGACGCCCTGCCGCAGGGAGTCGCCGGATGACGGGCGCCCCGGCCGCCCTCCGCCGCGCGGGGATCGCTTTCGCGCTGTTTCCGCTGCTCGCGCTCCTTGCTCCGCTCATCGCACGCGAGAAGCCGTGGGTCTCCGGCCGGGCGGGAGAGACGATTCTCGGCGCGCCGGTGCCTTTCGACCCGGACGGCGTGGATCTGGACCGGCGCCTCGCGTCTCCCGGGAGGCGGCATCTCCTCGGCACGGACGAGCTCGGCCGCGACGTGCTCGCACGCGTTCTCCATGGGGCACGGCTCTCCGTCGCGGCCGGACTCCTGGCGTCCGCGCTCGCGCTCGGGCTCGGAGCGGCGCTCGGGACGCTCGCGGGCTGGGCGGGCGGCCGCGTCGATCGAGCCGTCCTCCTCCTGCTGCAGATCGTCCAGGCGCTTCCGGCCCTCGTCCTCGTCATCGCGGGCGCGGCGTTCCTGAAGCCGTCGTTCCTCATCGCCGCGCTTCTCATCGCCCTGACGGGCTGGACGGACGCGGCGCGCCTCGTGCGCGCCGGCACGCAGCGCCTGAGAAACGAAGCCTTCGTGGATGCGGCCCGTGCCTCGGGCGCCTCGGACGTCAGGCTCCTGTTCGTGCACGTGCTCCCGCACGCGCTCCCGCCGGCGCTCGCGACCCTGCCTTACGTGCTCGGCTCTGCGGTGCTCACCGAGGCCGGGCTTTCCTTCCTCGGGCTGGGGGCGCCGCCGCCGGCCGCCTCCTGGGGGCGCACGCTGGCCGAGGCGCGCAACCTCCTGCCGGGAGCCTGGTGGTGTGTCCTTCCGCCCGGCATCGCGCTGTTCCTCCTCGTCCTTTCGGCGCGCCGGCTCGGCGATGCGTTCCTCGGAAGGCGCGGGGACGTACAATCCCGTCTCGCGTGAAGCGCACCGCCGTCTATCCGGGCACGTTCGACCCCATGACGAACGGCCATGTCGACCTGATCCGGAGAGGCTGCCACCTTTTCGACCGGGTGCTCATCGCGGTCCTCATCAACACGGACAAATCCCCCCTCTTCACCGTGGAGGAGCGGCTCCACATGATTCGCGCGATCTTCCGGCGCGAGCCGAAGGTCGAGGTGAAATCCTTCAGGGGCCTCCTCGTGAAGTTCATGCGAAAGGAAAAAGCGCGCATCGTCGTGCGCGGGCTGCGCGTCGTCTCGGACTTCGAGCACGAGTTCCAGATGGCCCTCATGAACCGCCGCCTGGGTCCGGAGATCGAGACGCTGTTCCTCACGCCCAAGGAGGAGCTTTCCTACACGTCGAGCCGCCTCGTCAAACAGGTCCATCAGCTCGGCGGAGACGTGGCGGGCCTCGTTCCGGCCCTCGTCCAGCGCGCCCTCTCGAAGAAGATCCCGAACGGCGGCTAGGCGGAAAGCCCGCCGAACGAGCGAAACGCGTCCGCGATCGCCTCGGGAACGGTGCGCGGCTTGCCGGCGTCGTCGAGGAAGAGGTGCTGCGTTTCGCCCTCGGCCGCGAGCTGGCCGTCCGGCAGGACGACCTCGTAGGCGAAGGTGCATCCGCGGCTCTTCAGCGCGGTCATCCGCGCCCGCACCACCACCGTGTCGCCGTAGCGCACCGAGCGGCGATACCGCACATGCACCTCGGTGACGGTGATGAAGGAGCCCTCTGCCTCCATCCGCGGGTAGGGGTACCCGGCGCGTTCGCAGAACGCCGTGCGCGCGACCTCGAACCAGATGATGTAGTTGCCGTGGTACACGACGCGCTGGGCGTCGGTCTCGGCGTAGCGCACCTGAATGGGCGTCTCGACGGCGGGGTGTGGGTCGCGCACGATCCCCATAGACTAGACGATGCCGATGAAAGTCTTATTCGGGGGGGACGGTTGGGGACTGGGAGGAAAGAGAAGAGGGAAGATTTTCTTAGAGGGTGAAGAGAAGAGAATATGCGCCGAGAGGCCGGAGCAGTTGTCCGGCGTTCTCGCTGCTCTCGACGAGATCGCCGCGAGCGGCAACCCAAATCTGCTGGCCGCGGGATTCATCTCTTACGAAGCGGGCGTCTACCTCGAAGGGTCGACGTCCCTCGTGCGCGAGCATGAATTTCTACCTTTCGCGGATTTCTCCGTCTTCGACACCCGCCGAGGAGCCGCTGCGGTCGCCGCGCGACGCCAGCCCGCAGCGTCTTCTCTCTTCACCTTCAAAGAACCGGCGACTGCGGAGCAGTCGCTCTCTTCGAGCGGGTGGGGAAGCGGCGTGGAGGCCATCCGTGACGCCATCGCCCGCGGCGACGTCTACCAGGTCAATCTCTCGCGCCGCACGCGTTTTGCGTCGCGCGTCGACCCCTTCGCTCTCGCGGACGCGCTCTACACCGACAATCCCGTGCCGTTCGCGGTGACCCTCGCCGACGGCGGGGGAGACTGGGCCGTCGTGTCGAACTCTCCGGAGCTCTTCCTCGACGTCGATCTCGCGGCGCGGCGTGTCGTCACGAAGCCGATCAAGGGCACGATCGCGCGCGCATCCGACGAAGAAGGAGACGCACGCCGCCGCGCGGACCTGCTCTGCTCCCCGAAAGACGCCGCCGAAAACGTGATGATCGTGGACCTCCTGAGGAACGACCTCGGGAAGGTGGCGGAACCGGGGACCGTCGAGACGACGGCGCTCCGCGCGCTTCGATCGTTCCGCCATCTCCATCACCTCGAGTCGGCCGTGCAAGCCCGACTCCGCCCCGGCACGGGCCTCGCCGACGTCCTGCGCGCGACGCTGCCCGGAGGCTCGATCACGGGCGCGCCGAAGCGGGCGGCTCTTCGGTTCATCCACGACCTCGAGCCCGTCGCGCGCGGTGCCTATTGCGGCGTGGCCGGATTCGTGCGCGGCGACGGCCGTGCCGTCTTCAACGTGGCGATCCGCACGGCGCTCGTCGGCCGGGATACAGTGGACTACCACGCCGGAGGCGGAATCGTGTGGGACTCGCAGCCCGATGCCGAATGGAGCGAGATGGAATCGAAGTCGCGGGAGTTCGGCGCAGCCATGGCGGCGCTCGCCGCCGGGAAGGTGAATGATGGCCGTTGAATACGCCCCCGTTCCGTTTCTTTCGCCCGCGGTGCAGCGCGGCTTCGGATTCTTCGAGACCGCGCTTCTCGCCGGCCGGCGCGCGATCCTGTGGGATCCGCACGTCGACCGCCTCCTCCGGGGCCTCAAGAGACTCGAGCTGCCCGCGCCTTCGCGCGACACGATGGAGGCGGCGGCAAGGAAGGCGGTCGACGGCCTCGCGCCGAGGGCCGACACCCAGTCGGGCCTGCGCCTCACCTGGCTCGCCGCGAGAGAGGACGTGGAGGATCCGGCGTCGTGGCGCCTCGACGCATACGTGATCCCCATCCCCGAGAGCCGCCTCGCGCGCCGGGACGGCTCGCGTGCGGTGTCGCTCCCGCTCGACCTCCAGCGCGACACGCCCGCGGTGAAGTCCACGAGCTACTTCGCCGCGATCCAGGGCGGGCGTCTCGCAAAAAAGGCGGGCGCCGACGAGGGCCTCTTCCGGGGCCACGACGGGCGATACCTCGAGGGCACGACGACAGGCCTCGCCGCGTGGAACGGAGGCACGCCCGTCCTCGCGCCGGAGGGCGTCCTCCCGAGCGTGACGGCCGCCGCCTTCTTCGAAGGGCATGCCTCCGTCGCCCCGATCGGCGGGGAGCATCTTCGGGAGGGGGGCGTCCTTCTCGGTTCCCTCACGACGGCGGCGCCGATCCTCTCGCTCGACGGGATGCCCTGCGCCCAGCCCCCCGAAATGCTCGTGCGGATCCGGGCCTTCCGCGATCGCCTCTTCCACGATCCATCGCTCTCCCACGCTCTCTAGACTGACCCTTCGCCTCCCTTTTTGTGCCCCCCGGATCGGCTTGATAAGATTTGCCGCTCCATGAGCGACAGGAAGAGTTGGGGTTCCACCGTGATGGGGTGGTTTGTCGTCCAGGAGGACGACACGGCGGCTCCCGCGCCCTCTCCGGACGAGGCCGTCCCGCCGGCCGCGCCCGAGCCTCCCGCTTTCGTCACGGCGCCCCCGGCCGCGCCGGGAGGGCGCGTGGACTTCCCGAAGGTCTACGAAGCCGCGGGTATCGACGTCGAGGAGCAGGGCCGCGTGGGAAAGGCCGCCGAGCTCCTCGAAGCCCTTCCCGCCGGGACCGACGCGGCGGTGAAGAAGCAGATCGTCGAGGCTTCGCTGAAGGCCTTCGGAGTCCCGGTCGACAAGATCATCGAGGCGGCGGTGCAGGAGATCCAGGCTCTCGAGGCCTATATCCGCGCGGGCGCCGCCGACACACAGAACGTGCACGAGGAGTCGGAGAAGCGGATCACGCAGTTCGAGGAAGAAATCCGGCGGATCAAGTCGGTCATGGAGCGCCGGACGGCGGAACAGCTCGCGGTCGTCCAGGCCTGCAATGAAAAGAAACTCGGAATCCAGAGGGTCCTGGAGTTCTTCGGGCAGGAGAAGGTGGCGCGCGTCGTCCGCGACTCGCCGAAGCTCGTCGAGCCACAGGGCCCGTAAAAGGAAAGGACATCACATGGCGGGAATCGGTCTTTTTCAGCGTCTCGGCAATCTCTGGCGGGGTTTCCTGTCCATCTGGATCTCGGACATCGAAAAGGAGCATCCGGAGATCGCCTACGAGAACGCCATCAACTCCATGGTGGAGAAGTACGCGAAGCTGAAATCCGCCACCGCGGCCATCATCCGTCGGCGCGAGGACATCGACGAGCGGCTGAAGAAGTCCACGAAGGATCTCGCGCAGACCGAGCTCGAGCTGAACGCCGCGGTCGAGACGAACCAGGACGACCTGGCCGTCGTCCTCATCCAGCGGAAGAACTCGCTCACGGCCGAGGCTGCCGAGCTGCAGGGCGATCTCGGGACGGCAAGCAAAGACGCCGACGCGGCGAAGCAGTCGCTCCTCAACGTGCAGGGCGAGATCAGAAAGCTGAAGGCCGAGCGCGACGTCATGCTCGCGCGGATGATGTCGGCGCAGGCGCGGCTCCGGATCCAGGAACAGCTCGACGGCCTCTCGGTGGATGCCGACGTGAAGGCGCTCGACAACGTGCGCGAGCACATCAAGAACACGATCGCCGAGGCGAACCTCGGGCAGGAACTGTCGGGAAGCTCGCTCGACGCGCGTCTCGCGGCCCTCAAGACGCAGGCCGGTGACGTCCAGGCGAAGCAGCAGCTCGCCGAGCTGAAGGCAAAAAAAGCCGCCCAGCAGGCGGCCCAACCCCAGAAGACCATGTAAGGAACAGGAAACATGAAACTCACTCCTTTCGCCAAGTTCTTCATCACGGTCGTCATCCTCGGCGTCATCGGCTACGCCCTGTGGCATTACAAGGGCGGAGACATCAGCAAGTGGGCGGGCGCGGACAAGACCGCGGCCGGGACAGCGGCAGCAAAGTCCGGAAACGCCGTCTCATCCGACGACTTCAACGCGCTCCGGAGCGCCCCGCCCGACCCGGAACGCGGCAAGGGCGCGGCGGGCGTGTCGGGCGCGGCGCTCGTCGGCTCCGGGAAGCTCAACCGGCCGCTGGTCGTGGCGATCAACACCTGGGCCGGCCACGCGCCGGGCATCGTGGCCGCAAACGGCATGGAGAGCGGCGCGACCTCGCGCTACAAGCAGACCTATGGGCTCGACGTGAAGTTCGTCCTCCTGGAAGACCCTGCCGCCAAGCTCGCGGCTTTCCGCAAGGGCGACGTCGACATCATGTGGAACACGGTCGACAACTGGGCGCGCGAGGCTTCCATCCTCGCTGAGCAGAACCAGAAGGCGAAGTCCATCGTGATGCAGGACTGGTCGCGCGGCGGGGACGGCATCGTGTCCCTGTCGTCGATCAAGTCCGTCGAAGGCCTCAAAGGCCACAAGATTTCCTGCACCCAGTTCACGCCCTCGCATTTCCTGTTGCTCTACCTTCTCGCGCAGTCGGGTCTCTCCTCCGACGACCGTGCGGCCCTCGAAAAGAACATCATCTTCACGCAGGACGCGCCGGCCGCCGCGGCCATGTTCAAGGCAAAGCAGGTGGACGCGGCCGTGACGTGGGAGCCCGACCTTTCCGCGGCCGTGACGGCGCGGGGCGACGAGGCGCACGTCCTCGTCTCGACGACGGCGGCGACGAACATCATCGCGGACACGCTCTGCGCGCGGCAGGATCTCATCGATCGCGCTCCCGACACGCTGCGTGACTTCATCCATGGCTGGTTCGACGGCATCGAGATGATCAAGTCCGACCCGAACGCGGCGTATGCCGTCGTCGCCAAGGCGTTGAAACTCGACACGGACACGGTCTCGGGAATGCTTTCGGGCCTGAAGCTCACTCCCTACGCCGACAACGCGCAGTTCTATGGCATTTCAGGCGGGAAGGCTCATTACGAGACGCTCTTCGACACGGCCTTCGTCATCTGGCGGAAGAAAGGGCTCGTGACGCGGCCGGTCGAAGCGAAGGACTGGGCCGACACGCGCTTCCTCGCGGCCCTCGCGGGGAATTACCCGCAGCAGAAAGTGGAAGAGCAGAAGATCGCGGCGAAGGCGCCGTCCTCCTCGGATCGCGCCATTCTCAACAAGCAGATCCAGATTCACTTCACGCCGGGCTCGGACGAGATCATGCCGGGCTCCAACTTCGTCCTCGACGCTCTCGGCGAGACGATGACGTCCTTCGGGAACACGTATCTCCGCGTGGAAGGGAATACGGACGCCACGGGCAACCCGACCTCGAACATGACGCTTTCCGAGCGGCGCGCCCTGGCCGTGAAGAACTACGTCCTGAAGAACTTCCCGAACATCCCGCCGCAGCGCTTCCAGACGATCGGGCGCGGCTCGACGCAGCCCGTGGCCCCGAATACGACGGAGTCGGGCCGCCAGCTCAACCGCAGGACCGACATCAAGGTGGTGCTGGCGAGTGAATAGTGAGTGACAAGAAGGGGCGCCGGGGCGATCTCTTCGCCCTCCGCGCCCCGCTGCCGCGCTCGACGGCGTTCGTGCTCGGCCTCGTCGCGCCGGCGCTCGTCCTCGGTGCATGGTGTGTCGCCTCGTATGGCGGCCTCGCGCCGCCCGATTTCCTGCCCTCTCCGACGGAGGTGGTCAAGGGCACGCTGCAGCTTTTTCTTCAGTACGACCTCGGCAGCGCGGTCCTCGTTTCCACCAAGAGAATTCTCCTGTCGTTTCTTCTGGCTTCTTCCCTTGCGCTGCCGCTCGGCATCCTGATGGGGGCCTTCGAGCCCATCAACCGGTTCTTCGAGCCGGTCGTGGCGCCGCTCCGGTACATGCCGATCTCGGCTTTCATCCCGCTCCTCATCCTCTGGTTCGGGATCTACGAAAAGCAGAAGATCGCGTTCCTGTTTCTCGGGGTCTTCGTCTATCTCCTGCCGGTCGTCGTGACGGCGATTCGCGCGGTGCCCGAGGAGCTGGTGCAAACGGCGCTCACGCTGGGCGCGTCGCGCGTACAGGTCGTGCGCACGGTGCTGCTTCCGTCCGCCCTCCCCGAGATCTTCGACTCCTTCCGCGTGATGAACGCCATCTCCTGGACGTACGTGATCCTCGCCGAGGCCGTGAACCCGGAGCACGGCCTCGGCTACATGGTGGAGCTCGCGCGGACGCACCAGAAGGCCTCGTGGTCTTTCGCGGGACTCCTCGTCATCGGCGGCATCGGCCTTCTGACGGACTTCATCATCCGCACCGTCTCGCGGATCCTCTTCCGGTGGCGGGAGGTCGAGGCGTGACGGAGGATGACGCGCCGAAGCCGGCGCCCCAGACGGGCGAGCCGGGCACTGTCGCCGTCGACGTCGGTCCCGCGGGCGGAAAGAAACCCAGCTATCGCGCCGACCTGAAAGGCGCGGCGCCGAAGCTGCGCGTGAAGGACCTGTCGGTCACCTACATCAACCGCGACGGCGACGGCACCGAGGCCGTGCGCGACGTCTCCTTCGACGTCGAGGACAAGCCCGGTGTGGGCGAGGTGGTCGTGTTCCTCGGACCTTCGGGCTGCGGGAAGTCCACGATCCTGAAGGCGGTCGCGGGACTCCTCCCGCCCACGAACGGAGAGATCCTCCTGGACGGGCAGCCCGTGGTAGGTGTGGGCCGCGACCGCGGGATGGTCTTTCAGGCCTACACGTCTTTCGGATGGCTGACCGTCCGCGACAACGTGGAATACGGCCTGAGGCTCCATGGCGAGTCCGCGGCCGAGCGCCGTGAGAGATCGGACAAGTACCTCAAGGCCGTGGGCCTCGCGGACTTCGCCGACCGGTATCCGAAGGACCTCTCGGGCGGCATGAAACAGCGCGTGGCCATCGCACGCACGCTCATCAACCGGCCTCGCGTCATCCTGATGGACGAACCGTTCGGGGCGCTCGACCCGCAGACGCGCTGGGGGATGCAGGGGCTCCTCCTCGACGTCTCGCGCACCGAGGACCCGACGATCCTCTTCGTGACCCACGACGTCTCCGAGGCCGTTTACCTCGCGGACACCGTCTACATCCTGTCCTCGCGCCCCGCGCGTCTCCTGCACCGCGTGGACGTTCCATACTTCAAGGTCCGGAACATCGAGCTGAAGTCGGCGCCCGAGTTCCGGGCGGTCGAGAAAAAGCTCCTCGACCTTCTGTATACGCAGGCGTCCTAGGGCGCATCATTGGGTCGACCCATGGGAAATATCGAAACGCCGAAGACGCCCGTGAAAGCCGCGCCGAAAACGGCGGCGGCCCCGGTCGCGCCCTCGGTGCAGGAAGGCATCGGCGACGCCGCGCGCCAGTTCGCGAAGGGCGCGGTTCTCGACAGGAATCCCTACCTGAAGATGGCCTTCACGAACCCGTACAACCTGTCGCTCTTCACCGGCGCGCTCGCCGCGGCGGGCCTCACGCTGAATCCCGTCCTCGCGGTGGTGGCGCTCGGCCTCGAAGGCCTGTGGCTCCTCCACGCGCCGGACAACGAGCGCCTGAAGCACATCCTCTGGGACCCGAAATTCGAGAAGCTCAAGAGCGCTCTGCAGGCACAGGAGCGCGCGCGGCGACTCGCCACCGTGGGCGACGAGGAGCACCAGCGCGTCAACGCGCTCGTGGCGCGCCAGGAGGAGATCCGGCGCCTTGCGGCGCAGAACCCGTCCTTCACCGGAGATCTGCTTCGCAGCGAGCTCGTGAAGACCGACCGGCTCGTCGATGCGTTCGTGGACATGGCAGTCACGTGCGCGCGCTACGAGTCCTACCTCGGCTCGATAGACACCGACGCGCTGGACAAGGACCGCCGCCGGTATGAGCAGTCGTCCAAGGGCGGCGATGCCACCGACCCCAGGACCACGATCGCGAAGAAGAACCTCTCGGTCGTTTTGCGGCGGCTCGAAAAGGTGCAGGAGATCCGGAGCTACCTGAGCGTGGCCCGCGGCCAGCTCGACCTCATCGAGAACTCCTTCCAGCTCATCGCGGACCAGATCGTCACCATGCAATCGCCACAGGAGCTCTCGGGCCAGCTCGACGAGCTGCTCGACGGCGTCGAAGCCATACGCCAGACCGCACAGGACACGGAGAAGATCCTGAACGGCATGGGCGTCGAACGGGAGATGTGACGTGGTCGAGACTTCGCCCGCGCGGGTGCTCCCGGCCTGGGCCGAGGACCTCCGCCGCCGGTACCTGCGGAACGAGGCGTCCATGTTCGTCCTGCACGGGAACGTCTACGACGTCGTGCTGTACGGCGGGAAGATGCTCTCGCTCTCGAATTTCCTGACGGACGTTCTCCTGAAAGACTCGAAGGACGCCGTGCTGCTCTATAACGTCTCCACCGGGGTCCGGTTCACGAAGAGGGGGCAGTTTGCGGACGCGATGGACGACCTCGTCGGCGTCACGCAGAAGGACCGTGTCCTGCCGGCCCTCGAGAAGCTCCTCTCGGCGTCGAACAAGACGGCGGTCGTCCTCGAGTACGCCGAGGCGCTCGCGCCCACGGGCGATCCGGCCTTCCAGGGCGACTCTGATCGCGCCGCGCTCGTCACGCTTCACCGTTGGTCGTTCCTGCCCGAGATCGAGAAGGGCGACAACGTGGTGCTCCTCGTGGCGGAGAACCTGACGGACCTCTCGCCGAAGCTCCTCTCCAACCCCAAAGTCGCCGTGGTCGAAGTCCCGATGCCGGACGCGGCCACTCGCGGCCAGGCGGCGAAGCAGGCGGACCCCGATCTTTCCCAGAAAGACGCGGACCGCTATGCGGGCCAGACCGCGGGGCTGAAGGCCATCCAGATCACGAGCCTTCTCTCCGCCGGCATGACGGACGCCGACCGGCAGGAGGCAGACCGGCTCATCGGGATCCGGAAGCGCGAGATCCTCGAGCGCGAGTGCTTCGGCCTCGTGGAGTTCGTCGTGCCCGAGCACGGATTCGAGGTCGTGGGCGGAATGGAAGAGGTCAAGAAAGACCTCATGCTCATCGCCGAGAACATCCGCGAGTGCCGGACGAGCCGTGTGCCCATGGGCATCCTCTTCACGGGGCCGATGGGCACCGGCAAGACGTTCGTGGCGGAGGCGTTCGCGAAGGAGTGCGGCCTCACCACCATCAAGCTGAAGAACTTCCGCAGCAAGTGGGTGGGCGCGACGGAGGGGAACCTCGAGAAAATCCTGAACGTCATCAAGGCCATCGGGCAGGTCGTCGTCATCATCGACGAGGGCGACCGCGCGTTCGGGTCCGGCGAGGGCGAGTCCGACGGCGGCACCTCCTCGCGCGTCATCGCGCGCATCAAGGAGTTCATGTCCGACACGTCGAACCGGGGACGCATCCTTTTTCTCGTCATGACGAACCGTCCCGACAAGCTGGACGTGGACCTCAAGCGCGCCGGCCGCCTCGACAAGAAGATCCCCTTCCTCTATTCGCAGACGCCGGAGGAGGTGGAGAACGTCGCTCGGGCGCAGGTGAAGAAAAACCACATCTCGACGAAGGTCGACTTCACGGCGCTGCGCGAGGACTTCTCGAGAAAGCTCGTGGGCTACTCGAACGCGGATGTCGAGGCGGTCATCCTGATGGCGAACGACGACGCGGCGCAGGAGGCAGGGGGCGCGGGGGCTCCGAATGGGCCCCCGCAGCAGAGTGGCGACGCGGAAGTGAAGGCAAAGCACTTCACGAACGCCGCTCACGACTACTTCCCGAGCCGCGACGTCGAGCTTCTGGAGTACATGGAATTGCTGGCGGTGTTCGAATCCTCCAGCCGCCGCCTCCTGCCCGCCAAGTACGCGAACATGACCCCGGAGGAGCTGGACGCGAGGCTGCGCCTCCTCCGAGCGACCGTCGGCAGCCGTCGCTGACACGGCGCGCCTCCTTCACGTCCTGGCGATAGAATCCGCCGCACCGTGAACACGACGATCGCGCGCGCCCTGCGGATGCTGGCCCGCGGCCCCTCCGCCCCCATCCGGACCCTGGACGGGTTCGTGGACTCGCTCCTACAGTCCTTCGAGAACTGCCGGCCCGGGCTGAACGACCGGCTTCTCGGAGTGCAGGGCGAGGCGCCGGAGGAGTTCTTCACGGGCCTCTACGAAAAGGAGATCCCGCGCCTCAAGGACGTCATCCGCCGAGAGGAGTCGCTCCTGGACGCCCCCGTCCGGGACGCGTTCTTCCGGAATGTGGACGACCTGATCCGCAAGGTCGTGATCCCCGCATACGTGCGCCTCGCGTCGAAGTTCACGCCCCGCGAGCGGAACGACTTCTACCTCGCGGCCGAGCCGTTTCACGGGCTCGAGCGCTTCGGGTGGGCGGTCGCCGGCGTCGTCGTCGGCGCGCTCGTCATCCTCGCCCCGTTCATCCCGCTCTGGTCCAAGGAGTGGATCATCCCGTTCATGCTCGCGGGCCTCGTCTTCCCGAACGTGAGGAAGTACCTCGTGGTCCGGCAGTACGAAGGGGAGCTGAACCGGGTGGTCGCAAGGGCCGACGACGAGATCGCCCGCATCGACTCGCACTACCTGACGGGCGGCGAAACGGCCGAGACCGCGGCGCCGGACGCCGGCGTCCGGGCGGCGCAGTCGCGGGCTCAGAAGACGATGGAGGGAGGCTCGTGATGGTGGAGGTCTCCGGCAAGAGGACCGCGCTCGACGCGATCAAGACGTCCGTGAAGCGTCTCGGCATCACGGGCGTCCTCGGCGTCGTCGCCGTGGTCTTCCTCTACACGGCCTGTACGGTCCGCGTCCTTCCCAACGAGATGGGGGTCGAGCAGCGGAAGTTCGGCTTCAAGGTTGGAATCGTGGAGAAGACGTTCGGACCGGGCCTCTACGTGGTCGGGCCCGGCGTCACGATGCACACGTTCTCGCGGGAGATGCACGTCCTCGAGGCGGCCGGCACCCAGAGCGAGTCCAGCGAGCGCGCGCGCCTCCGCGAGAAGGTCCTCGGGCGCGAGACGCACCGGACCACCGACGCGATCAACGTCCAGACGTCCGACGGCTACGCCGTGAGCGCGGACGTCACGCTCCTCTACTCGATCGCGGACCCCGTGCAGGTCGCGAAGGAGTTCGGCTGGGGGACGCTCTACGTCCAGGCGTTCGTCATCAACACGTTCCAGAACGGCGTCCTGACGACGCTCGGGAAAATGAACGCCGAGTCCTTCTACAACGAGGCGATCCGCATCGCGGCCGTCCTCGAGGCGGAGAAGACGCTCAAGGAGCGCTTCGCCGAGCGGGGCTTCCGGGTCGAGAAGCTTCTCCTCCGGAACTATGCCTACGTGCCGGCCTACGAGAAGTCGCTCCACGACAAGAAGGTCGCCGTCCAGCTCGCCGAGAAAAACCGCAAGGAGAGCCTCGTCAACGAGGAGAAGGCGAAGCTCGGACAGATCGAGTCCAAGGGCAACGCCGCGATCACGATCGCCGAGTCCGAGGTGAGCGCGAAGATCTCGAAGATCCGCGCGGAGGCCGAGCTCTATTCCTCGCAGGTGCGCTCGAAGGGCGACAAGGAGATCAACGTCGCCGCCGCCGAGGCCAAAAGGCTGAAAGCCGACGCGCTCAACTCCTCGGGAGGGCGCTACGTCGTCGCGCTCGAGACGGCGAAAATGTTCGAGAACATCGAGGGCGCCGTGATGACGCCCGAGCAGTACATCGCGTTCATCCGGAACTCCTGGAGCGTCATCGGCGTCAACCCGGGAAACGCCCCGGCCGGGGGTGGAAAGTGACGCGCGCCCGGTCTCTCCGCGCGGGGGCGGCGCTCGTGCTCGCCTTCACGCTCTCGGGCTGCGGGGCGACGACCTCGACGGAAGTCGGCGTCCGCACGCGCCTCGTCTGGTTCTTCGAAAAGCGCGGGACGCAGGAGGTCTACCCGCCCGGCGGCGTCTACTTCTTCCTGCCCGTCATCAACAGCTGGGCCACGCTCCCGATTTCGCAGCAGAACCTCTTCATGACCGCGAACGCGAGCGAGGGCGACCGGCTGGGCCGCGACGACATCACGTTCAAGACGAAGGACGGCAACAACGTCTACATCGACGTGAACGTCATGTGGCGCATCGACCCCAAGAAGGCGGACTACCTCATCTCGCACATCGGACAGTCGGCGCTCGAGATCAAGGAGCGCCTCGTCCGGCCGATCTCGCGCTCCATCATCCGGGACGTGTTCAACGAGATCACGAGCGAGGAGTACTACCAGGTCACGGTGAAGAACCGCATGGCCGCGAGCGCGAAGGACCAGCTCTCGAAGGAGCTCGCTCCGTTCGGGGTCTTCATCGACCAGCTCCAGGTCCAGCAGCACCGGTTCGACAAGGAGTACCAGGACGCCATCAACGCCCAGAAACAGGCCGAGGCGGACGTCCAGACGCTCATCGAGCAGCAGAAGAACATGGCAGTCCAGAAGCAGAGCGAGCTGGAAGGGAAGCGCTCCGAGTGGAACAAGCGCCTCGAGGACGCTCTCGGCGAGGCCGGGCGCATCCGGAACGAGGCGGACGGCTACTACCAGACGAAGACGAACCAGGCCAAGGCCACGATCGCGGTCGCTCAGGCGGAGGCCGAAGGCGTCCGCAAGGAGGCCGAGGCGCTCTCCAAGCTCGGCGGCGACGCGTACGTGAAGATGCAGGTCGCGCGGCAGTTCGCGCAGAAGAAGATCCTCATCGTCCCGGGTTCGAACGTCTCCACGATGAACGTAAACGAGATGGTGAACTTCCTGCTCGGCAAGGCGCCCCTTCCGGCCGCCGCGGTGCCGGCACCGGCGCCCGAGCCGAAGCGCTGACCGGCGCGACTCCGTCGCAGACGCGGGGGAAAACGGCTCGTCTGCGCCGGCAGTAGACTTCCACCCAAATGGCTACGCGCAAGACCCGGAAGCCCGCCTCCGAACGCTCCACCGGCGGGACCATCCTCTTCACCGGGTTTCCCGGTTTCATCGGGGCCCGGCTCATTCCGCGCCTCCTCGAGCTCCGCCCCGAGGCGACCTTCCAGTGCCTCGTCCAGGAGAAGTTCCTCTCGGCCGCCGACGCCTCGGTCGCGGCGCTTGGCGCGTCGCACCCCCACACGAAGGGCCGCATCCGCCTCGTGACGGGCGACATCACGTCGCCCGGTCTCGGGCTCGCGGCGTCCCAGGCGAAGTCTCTCCTGAAGGATCTCGCGGGCTGCTTCCACCTCGCCGCCGTTTACGACCTGGCGGTGGCGCGCGACGTGGGTCTCCGGATCAACGTCGAGGGCACGAAGAACGTCCTGGAATTCCTCGGAGGCGCTTCCGCCTTCGAGCGCCTCGACTACGTCTCGACGGCCTACGTGTCGGGCACCGCCGTCGGGACGTATCGCGAAACCGACCTCGACGTCGGACAGAAGTTCAAGAATTTCTACGAGGAGACGAAGTTCCTCGCCGAAGTGGCCGTCAAGGAGAGCGGGATTCCCGCCGCGATCTACCGTCCCGGAATCGTGGTTGGAAACTCGAAGACCGGGGAAACGGCGAAGTTCGACGGCCCCTACTTCTCCCTGAACGCGATGGGCGTGCTCCCGTCCCCCGGCGCCTTCATCAAGGTGGGGACGGGCGACGCGGAGGTGAACCTCGTTCCTGTGGACTTCGTACTCGAGTCGATCGCCCGCCTCTCGACGTGGCCGGGCGCGATCGGAAAGACCTACCATCTGACGGACCCGCGCCCTGCGACGGCCTTCGAGATCGAGGAGATGTTCGCGAAGGCGCTCGGCAAGTCCTTCCTTTACATCCCGGTGCCTCTCCTCGTCGCGAAGCTGCTCTTCGCGCCGAAACAGATCCAGAAGGCGTTCGGAATGCCCGTCCAGTCACTCGACTACTTCGATCATCCGGTGCACTACGAAGCGAAGCAGGCCACGAAGGACCTCGCCCGCTTCGACGTCGCCTGCCCGCCTTTCGCCGACTACGTCCAGTGCCTCGTGGCGTTCTGGCGCACGAAGAAGGACGCCATCACGCGCGGAGCGATGATTTGAGGACGATGCCTTGAAGAAGCGCGCGTTCACGAACAAGCCGATCATCGACGGGCGGGACGTCGACACCGGAAGGACGTTCAAGGCCGTGAACCCGGCGACGGGCGAGCCCTTCGCGGACGTCTTCCGCGCCGGACCCGCCGAGATCGACGCCGCCGTCGCCTCGGCCCGCAAGGCGTTCCTCTCGTGGTCGACGACGCCCATTGCCGTGCGCCAGCGCCTCCTCGCGCGCCTGCTCGAGGAGGTCCGGAAATCGCACGAGGACGTCGCCCGGCTCATCGCGACCGAGCAGGGCAAGCCGGTCGGCGAGGCGCGAGCCGTGGACATCGTCCCGGCCGCGGACACGCTCCGGTACCTCTCGCGGCATGCGGGCAAGATCCTCGCCGAGCGGTCGGTTGACTACGCGCAGATCCTCTTCTCCCACAAGTCGGGTCTCGTCCGGTTTGAGCCTCTCGGCGTCGTCGCGATCGTCACGCCGTGGAATTTCCCGTTCGGGATTCCGTTCGTCGAGGTGGCCGCGTGCCTCGCGGCGGGGGACACGGTCGTCCTCAAGCCCGCCTCGGCGACCGCGCTCACGGGCCTCGCCGTCGGCGACCTCTGCCGGCGCGCGGGCATCCCGCCCGGCGTCGTAAACGTCGTGACCGCGGGCGGCGAGGACACGAATCGCCTCGTGGAGCACGCGGGGATCTCGAAGGTCCTCTTCACGGGTGCCGTGGAGACGGGAATCGGCGTCATGCAACGGGCCGCGAAGAACCTCACGAGTGTCGTCCTCGAGCTCGGCGGCAAGGACCCTGCCGTCGTCGCGGCGGACGCAGACCTCGACCGCGCGTCGTCGGGCCTCGTCTGGGGCGCGTTCGTGAACGCGGGGCAGGCCTGCGGGTCCGTCGAGCGCGTCTACGTCGTGAAGGACGTCGCCGAGGAGTTCCTCGGAAAAGTCGTCGCGAAGGCGAAGGCGCTGAGGCTCGGCGACCCGCTCTCGTCCACGACCGACATGGGCCCGCTCACGACGGAGGCGCAGCGCGCCCTCGTCGAAGCCCACGTGGCGGACGCGAAGGCGAAGGGCGCGAAGATCCTGACGGGCGGCCAGCGGCCGCGCGCGAAAGGCTGGTGGTACCCGCCGACCGTCCTGACGAACGTCGACCACTCGATGCGCTGCATGCACGAGGAGACGTTCGGCCCCCTCCTGCCCGTCATGGTCGTCGATTCCCTCGAGGAGGCGATCCGCCTCGCGAACGAATCGGAGTTCGGCCTCACGGCGTCCGGCTGGACGCGCTCGCGGCGGACGGCGCGGCGCCTCGCCGAGGAGCTGCACGCCGGCACGGTCACCATCAACGATCACTTGTTCTCGTTCGGCGAGCCCACGGCGACCTGGGGCGGCGTCAAGAAGTCGGGTGTCGGGCGCAGCCACGCGGCCTTCGGCCTCCACGAGCTCGTCAACATCAAGCACGTGAGCGTGGACATGGGCAACGCCGCCGCCATGCCATGGTGGTATCCGTACGACTCGGCTTTCCACACCTTCACGAAGAGGGCGTTCGGAACCCTCTACTCGAACGACCCGCGGACGAAGGTCCCGGCCGCGCTCGGTCTCCTCGGCAGCGGGCGCTTCTTCGGCTACGTGAAGGTCTCGACGCTCGCCTCGCGGCTCGGCAAGGTGTTCTAGCGGTCCCGGCCGCTCCGACGGGACATCCGCCGGAGCGGGAGTCGGACACGCTCCGTAGAATCGCACCCGTGGGCGTGTCTCCCGATCTCTCCCTCTATCCCGACCAGCCGGGGATCTATCTCTACAAGGACGCGAAAGGGAAGATCCTCTACGTCGGGAAGGCCCGGTCGATCCGCAAGCGGCTCGCCTCTTATTTCGGCACGGCGCCGAAACACCCGAAGACCGAGGCGCTCCTCGCCGAGTTCGCCACGATCGACACGGTCGTCGCGACGACCGAGAGCGA